>CAMVHE010000091.1 GCA_947167215.1 uncultured Clostridia bacterium | reverse complement strand
CCGGTGGCGGAACGGGAAAGCTCGGTGGCCAGTTTGATCCGCTGTGCTTCGCCGCCGGAAAGGGTGGTGGAGGGCTGACCGAGTTTGATATAGCCAAGTCCTACGTCATAGAGGGTCTGCAGCTTCCGGGTGATACGGGGGTATGCATCAAAGAAAGATAAAGCATCTTCCACGGTCATGTCAAGCACATCGGAGATGTTTTTTCCCTTATAGGTGACTTCCAGCGTTTCCCGGTTGTAACGCTTGCCTTTGCAGACGTCGCAGGGAACGTAGATATCCGCCAGAAAATGCATCTCAATGCGAAGAATTCCGTCGCCGCTGCAGGCTTCACAGCGACCGCCCTTTACATTAAAGGAAAAGCGGTTTTCCTTATAGCCGCGTGCTTTGGCTTCCGGGGTGGAGGCAAAGACCTTGCGGATCAGGTCAAAAAGGCCGGTATAGGTCGCAGGATTGCTTCGCGGCGTGCGGCCGATGGGACTCTGGTCAATGGCGATGACCTTGTCGAGATTCTCCAGGCCGGTGACGCTGTCACAGGCCCCGGGATGGGTGTGGGCACGATTGAGATCCCTTTGCAGGGTCTTATAAAGAATTTCATTGACCAGGGTGGACTTGCCGCTGCCGGATACTCCGGTAACGACTGCCATGACTCCTAGAGGAATGTTGACATCGATATTCTTCAGATTGTGTGCCCGGGCTCCGTGAATGGTGAGAAATCCGGACGGTTTTTTCCGGACAGCAGGTACCTGTATGAAGCGCTTCCCGGACAGAAACTGACCGGTAATGGAGTCGGGACATGCTTCGATTTCCTCGACGGTGCCCTGGGCGATGAGACGCCCGCCATGCTCTCCTGCTCCGGGGCCGATATCCACGATCTGGTCTGCAGCGCGCATGGTTTCTTCATCATGCTCCACGACAATGAGGGTATTGCCAAGGTCCCGCAGATGACAGAGCGTCTGAATGAGACGGGCATTGTCCCGCTGGTGCAGACCGATGGAAGGCTCATCCAGAATATAGAGGACGCCTACCAGACCGGAGCCGATCTGCGTGGCAAGACGGATTCGCTGGGCTTCTCCGCCGGAGAGGGAACCGGCTGCCCGGGACAGCGTCAGATAACTGAGGCCTACATCGTGCAGAAACTGGAGCCTGGCGTTTACTTCCCGCAGAATGGGGGCGGCGATCATGCCGTCCTTTTTGCCGAAGGAGATGGAAGAGAGAGCCTGAATGGCATTATCAATGGAAAGATCAGAAAGATCAGCAATCGACATTCCGCCCACGGTAACTGCCAGAATCTCCGGACGCAGCCGCTTTCCGTGACATTCCGGACAGGGGATTTCCGTCATGAGTGCTTCATATTGGGCACGGGAAGCTTCACTCTGGGTTTCTGCGGCACGCCGCTCCACAATGGGGATGAGTCCTTCAAAGGGAGCATTAAAGGTGTGGGTGGATCCGCCTGGGCGGGTATAGGAAATGGTAAGACTTTCCGTCCCCGTACCGTAGAGAAGCACACGGATAACTTCGTCAGGAAGTTCGGAAAGGGGGGTATCCAGTGAAAAATGATACTTGCCGGCCAGTGCCTCGTAGAACATGGAAGCCTGGGTCCCGGATTCCACGGAACTCCAGCCGGGAACATCAAAGGGATTTTCACGCAGACTTTTGCTTCGGTCCGGCATTACCAGATCCGGGTCGACCTGGGTAAGCACGCCGAGTCCGGAGCATTTGGGGCAGGCACCATATGGACTGTTAAAGGAGAAGGAACGCGGTGCAAGTTCCTCGATGGAAATACCGCAAACGGGACAGGCAAAGTTCTGGGAGAACAGAATTTCCCGCTCGCCGGGACCGATGTCCGCAATAACAATGCCGCCGGAAAGCAGCAGGGCGGTTTCAAGGGAGTCATTGAGCCTGGACCGGATATCGTCCCGGACAATAAGGCGGTCTACCACGACTTCAATGGTATGTTTTTTCTTCTTGTCGAGGGCAGGGACATCGGCGGCATCGTAGAGTGTGCCATCTACTCTTACACGGACAAAACCCTGACGGGTGATGCTTTCGAAAATCTTGAGGTGCTCGCCCTTGCGGCCGCGCACCATGGGAGCAAGCAGCTGCAGACGGGTACGCTCTGGAAGAGCAAGGAGCTGGTCTACCATCTGGTCTACTGTCTGCTTGCTGATCTCCCGTCCGCACTGAGGACAGTGAGGGATGCCGGCGCGGGCATAGAGAAGACGGAGATAGTCATGTATTTCGGTGACCGTTCCAACCGTGGACCGCGGGTTCCTTCCGGTGGTTTTCTGGTCGATGGAGATGGCAGGGGAAAGCCCGTCGATGGAATCCACCGCAGGCTTTTCCATCTGTCCAAGAAACTGGCGGGCATAGGAAGAGAGTGATTCCACATATCTCCGCTGACCTTCTGCATAGAGTGTATCAAAGGCAAGGGAAGATTTGCCGCTGCCGGAGAGGCCGGTAAAGACGATGAGCTTGTTGCGTGGGAGGGTCAGATCAAAATTCTTCAGGTTGTTCTGACGGACGCCACGGATGACGATGTTTTCTTGCATGCTTTCCTCTTATTTTGCAGTTGATGAACGTTTTTTGCGCTTGCGGTCCGGGTAGCTGACCTGGTTTTCCGTGATTTCCTGAGGGGATTTTCCCTGAAGTTCAAAAAGCTGATCCCTCAGTTTTGCTGCGGTTTCGAAGTCCAGATTGGCAGCCGCCTGGAGCATCTTTTCTTCGGTGGACTGAATGAGAAGTTCAAGATCCTGGTCTGAAAGGACGGCTTTCTTTTTGTCTCTGCTGCTTGAAGGCAGAGGTGCGTGACCGATTTCCAGAAGATCGCGGACCGATTTTGTGACGGATGTGGGGGTGATATTGTGGGCTTTGTTATACGCCTGCTGAAGCCGCCTGCGCCGGTTGGTTTCGTTGATGGCATGCTGCATGCTTTCAGTGACAGTGTCACCATACATGATAACACGTCCTTCTACGTTGCGCGCGGCACGGCCGATGGTCTGAACGAGGCTGACCTCGGAGCGCAGAAAGCCTTCCTTGTCGGCATCCAGGATGGCAACCAGGGAAACTTCCGGAAGGTCCAGACCTTCCCTCAGCAGATTGATGCCCACCAGCACGTCAAATTCTCCGAGACGCAGGTCCCGGATGATTTCCTGCCGCTCCATGGTCTTGACATCCGAGTGGAGATAGCGGACGCGGATAGACATTTCGGTCAGATAGGAGGTAAGGCTTTCCGCCATGCGCTTGGTCAGGGTTGTGACCAGTACTCTGAAGCCCTTTTTGGTGGTTTCGAGGATTTCTGCATAGAGGTCATCCACCTGATTGGTGGCGGGACGCACGATGATCTCAGGATCAATCAGCCCGGTGGGGCGGATGATCTGTTCAACGATCTGGGAAGCATGCTCTTTTTCCCAGGGGCCGGGTGTGGCGGAAACACAGATCAGCTGGCCGAGACGTGCCTCAAACTCCTCAAAACGAAGAGGACGGTTGTCAAAGGCAGAAGGAAGGCGGAATCCATAGGACACAAGGGCTTCCTTACGGGCGCGGTCGCCGTTGTACATGGCACGGACCTGGGGCAGGGTAACATGGCTTTCATCGATCATGACCACAAAGTCATCCGGGAAATAATCGAGCAGTGTATAGGGAGGATCCCCGGGACTGCGGCCGTCAAAGTACCGGGAGTAGTTTTCAATGCCGGTGCAGTAGCCCAGTTCCCGAAGCATTTCAATGTCATATTCCGTACGCTGAACGATGCGCTGGGCTTCCAGCAGGTGGTTGTCCGCCTTAAATGCGGAGGCCTGTTTTTCCAGATCTTCTTCTATCTGGTGAATCGCGCGGTCAATGGAAGCCTGGGAAGTGGCATAGTGCGTGGCGGGATAAATGGAAATATGGTCAAGGGTTCTCGCAACGTGCCCGGTAACCACGTCAATTTCTGAAATCCGGTCGATTTCTTCGCCGAAGAATTCCACCCGAATGGCACTTTCTTCATATCCTGCGGGGAAAATCTCAACCGTGTCTCCGCGTACCCTGAATGTGGTGCGGGAGAAGTCAATGTCGTTTCTCTCATACTGGATGCCAACCAGAGCTTTGAGCAGAGCATCCCGGTCCATGGTCATGCCCGGGCGCAGAGAAATCATGAGCCCGTCATACTCTGAAGGGTCACCCATGGAATAAATGCAGGAGACAGAGGCAACAACAATCACGTCTCTGCGCTCCATAAGGGCCGCAGTAGCGCTGTGACGCAGCCGGTCTATCTCATCATTGACGGCAGAATCCTTTTCAATATATGTATCGGTAGCCGCAATATAAGCTTCAGGCTGGTAGTAGTCATAATACGAGACAAAGTATTCAACAGCACTGTCAGGGAAAAACTCGCGAAACTCGGAGCAGAGCTGGGCTGCCAGGATTTTGTTGTGTGCGATGACCAGCGTTGGCCTCTGAAGCCGTTCGATGACCGAAGCCATGGTGTAGGTTTTTCCGGAGCCTGTAACGCCCAACAGAACCTGACAGGGCATTCCCTTGTTCACGCCGTCGACCAGTGCGTCAATGGCTGCAGGCTGGTCGCCCTGGGGCTTAAAGGGGGATTTAAGAACAAATCTATTCTCAGACACGATGGAATCCTCCGGGACAGATGATCTGGGATTTCCGGGATTATAACACACTGGAATAAAGGAAACAATGAACTTTGGAAAACACTTTTGAAAAACAGAAAAAGCCATCCGGAAAAGCCCGGACGGCATATGCATTTACCAGCTGAGAACTTCATGGCCGGTTTCTGTGACCAGGACCTGAATTTCCCATTGAGCGGAAGGCTTATGGTCTTCCGTATATACGGTCCAGTTATTGACCGGATCGGTATAAATCCGATGGGTTCCCATATTGATCATGGGTTCAATGGTAAAGACCATTCCCGGCGCCATGACCATTTCGGTACCACGGCGGGAAACATAGCTGACGAAAGGCTCTTCATGGAATTCCAGGCCGCAGCCGTGTCCGCCGATCTCGCGGACCACCTGGTAGCCGTTGGCCTTGGCCATATCATTGATGACCTGACCGACATCGCCCAGAAAGCCATAGGGTTTTACCTGCTCGAGTCCGGCCTGAACGCAGTCATATACGTCCTGCACCAGTTTTTTCTTTTCGGGAGTTGTTTCTCCGATAATGAACATGCGGGAGCTGTCCGAGAAGTATCCGTTCAGAATGGTGGAGCAATCGACATTGATAATGTCGCCCTCTTTCAGAACTTCTGTCTTGGAGGGAATCCCATGGCAGACAACTTCATTGACGGAAGTACAGACGGACTTGGGATATCCTTCATAGTGCAGGGGGGCGGGAATGGCGCCGGCGGCCGTGGTGATATCGTATACCCAGCGGTCAATCTGCTCCGTGGTAATACCCGCACGGATGTGTTCTGCCACATAGTCGAGGACGGCGATGTTCACCTTGGCACTTTTGCGGATGCCTTCTATCTGAGATTTGTTCTTGATGATGCTGCGGGGAGGAATGGTTGCTCCCATTCTGCGCATATTTTTGAGAATCTCATCGAAATGAGCATGACAGCTTTTGTATGGAAGGCCGCTTTTGCACCAGCATGGGGCATTGGGGTCAAGGTGTCGTTCTGGTCTGATAATCATATTTTTTCTCCTGTTCACAATACAGTCCCGGATATTGTATCACGAACGTACAGGAGAGGCAACCGGAATCCGGGGAAAAGGTTCAGCCACGTCCTTACAGGGCAGGAACATCAGGAAAGATAACGGGCCATCGGTTTCTGCAGGCGAAGGACCAGTGTGGCTGCGAGAAGAATCTTGATGACATCCCCGGGAAGAAAGGGAATGACACAGTATGTGAGGGAAGTGAGGAGATTCATACCGGTCAGGATCATGAACCAGATGGTGCCGAAGGTATAACAACATAGGGTACCAATGGCCATGGAGAGGACGAACCAGGGAAAACGGTTGCCGAATTTCCGGGGCAGTACCGGCGCAATCGCTGCAGCCAGAATGTATCCGAGAATATACCCGCCGGTTTTTCCGAACAATACGGTG
The DNA here is from genome assembly GCA_947167215.1 of uncultured Clostridia bacterium. GTDB lineage: Bacteria > Bacillota > Clostridia > Christensenellales > Aristaeellaceae > Ventricola. The sequence continues at coordinate 7,657 of CAMVHE010000091.1, read as the reverse complement.
GCTCCGGCCTTGAACCCGGCAAATACGGGAATGCCGATAATGCCGAGGAGCACATACACCACCATGGACAGGGCGCCATACCTGGAGCCCAGAAGCGCACCGCCGAGATGAACGGCAAACAGCGCAAGGTTGATGGGAACCATGGGCAGGGGAATCTGAATCTGAGAACAGATGGCAGTCAGAGCGGCCATAAGGGCAGTCAGAACGAGTCTGGTTACATGACGGGAGTTTGAATTATGCATGGCGGTTACCTCTTTTGTAAACTTATAAAATTGAAACGGTTGACATTATATCCATTGCGCCTTTTTATGTCAACTGATAAAATACTGTAAGTTTACAAAATGGGACATGCACTGAAAATTATCCTATAAAAGAAGGAAAAATCAGAGGAAGTTGGTTGAGCATTTTTTATAAATAAAACCGGTATTTCCGCAGCGGAGAAAGGTGCCGTTCCACAGTGCATCAGAAGACAGGCAGACGGATTCGGAATAAACCCGGGAGAAAAAGCGCATGGGGAGGAGGTACGGAGGGAGAATTCCTGCAGAAAGGTATGATGCCTTCTGCAATATCCGCAGAACAGCATGGAAAAATGGCAGGAATGCCTGCAGCCGGCGGCACCGGCTCTTTACAGGACACGGGGATGAACGAACCCTGCATGAAGGATGCAGGGAGCATCCGGAACCCGCAGAAAAGCAGAAAAATAAAAGCAGCATACCGATGAAGATTGCACTTTCGGTCTCCTTCTGATACAATACTCCGGCAAAATGAACCCGGGGGACTGGGATGGAATAAAGGAGAAATGCATCAGATGGACATGAAGGAATTAACGGCGAAGAGCGTAGCAGAGGCAATAGGCATTTGTTATCCGGAATGCAGCCTGACAAAGGAAGAGATTGCCGGAATGCTGGAGACGCCGCCGGATCAGAAACTCGGCGACTTTGCACTCCCCTGCTTTAAACTGGCCAGAACTCTCCGGCAGGGTCCGCCCGTGATTGCAGGCAAACTGTCCCAGGTGCTCTCCGGAGAGGGAATTGATCATGCCGAGGCGGTTGGCGGCTATCTGAACCTGTTTCTGAAGCGGGGAAATCTCGCAAAGGAAATCGTGGAAGCAGTCCTGGCCAATCCGGGACGCTGGGGCAGCAGCAGCGTGGGAGAAGGAAAGACGGTCTGCCTTGACTATTCTTCCATTAATATAGCGAAACGCTTTCACATCGGACACCTGTCCACCACCATGATCGGCCACAGTCTCAAACGCATTTATGACTTCAACGGCTATACCACGGTAGGCATCAACCATCTCGGTGACTGGGGAACCCAGTTCGGCAAGATGATCTGCGCCTATAAGAAATGGGGAAGCCGGGAAGAAGTCGAAAAGGGCGGAGTTCAGGCCATGGTGGACCTCTATGTCCGTTTTCATAAGGAAGCGGAGGCAGATCCGGCGCTGGAAGACGAAGGACGGGCATGGTTCAAACGCATTGAGGATGGCGATGAGGAGGCCCTGGCCATTTTCAACTGGTTCAAGGAAGTAACGCTGCGGGACGCGCAGCGGGTCTATGATATTCTGGGAGTTCAGTTTGATTCCTATGCAGGAGAAAGCTTTTATAATGACAAAATGGCTCCGGTGGTGGAAGAACTGCGGGAAAAAGGCCTGCTGGTGGAGTCTCAGGGCGCACAGGTAGTGGACCTCGAAGCATATGGCATGCCGCCGGCACTGATCCTGCGCAGCGACGGAGCGACGCTGTACATTACCAGAGATCTCGCCGCTGCTTTCTATCGGCATGCAACCTATCATTTTGATAAGTGCCTTTATGTGGTGGCCTATCAGCAGAACCTGCATTTCCAGCAGCTGTTTAAAATTCTGGAGCTTATGGGCTGCGAATGGAGCAAGGGAATGGAACATGTCTCCTTCGGTATGGTCAGCTATGAGGGACGTGCCCTGTCCACAAGGGAAGGCTATGTGGTCTATCTGGAAGATCTGCTGAACAAGGCCTGCGAGAAAGCACTTGCGATCATCGAGGAAAAGAGCCCGGACCTGCCCAATAAAGAAGAAGTAGCCCGTCAGGTCGGCGTGGGTGCTGTTGTATACTTTGACCTTCATAACGACAGGACAAAGGACATTGATTTCCGCTGGGAGAGAGCACTCAACTTTGACGGTGAAACCGGTCCGTATGTGCAGTACACGCATGCAAGGTGCTGCTCCGTGCTGCGCAAGGCAGAAAGTTTCCTGAACATTGAACCGGATTACAGTGTTGTGACGGATGATGAGGCCCAGGATGTGCTGATGCTTCTGTCCCGCTTCCCGGAGACAGTGCGGAAGGCAATGGACAACAATGAGCCGTCCATGATAAACCGTCATACGACCCAGCTTGCGCAGGCTTATAATAAGTATTATTTTGAACATCGCATCATGGACGCAAATGATCCGGCAGGCAGTGCTGCGAGAATACGTCTGACCGATGCGGTGCGCGATGTAATCAGAACCGGACTTTATCTGATCGGGATGGAAGCGCCGGAAAGAATGTAAGGAGGTACCATGGATATACAGGATCTCAAAACGCTGCTGCTGGATCTCAATTGCATGACGGCATTCCGTCATGTTATGGATAATCCGGCTATCCGCGCGCTGGTGGATCTGTGCGTTGCATGTGTGCAGGACCGGATGGATGAAGAGTCCCTGACGGAAGCATATTGCAGGGTTTACCAGGCATGGCTCCAGATTCTCTCCGAGGGGCGGGGAGGATTTGCAAGGGAAGCCCTGCAGGCTGTTCTTTTTGAGGACAGCGCCACGGCCAGAATCTGCTCCAAGGGAGGAGTTCTGCCTTACAGCCTGCTTAACGGCATGGGCCATGATCTTGAAACCATTGGCCAGCTGACATCCATTGAACCGGCGATGTTTCTGCTGCTCTGTGAGAGGGCGGGTATGCCGGGACATACGGCGGTAAGGCTTCCGGTCTGGGAACCGACAGTGGGTATTAATCTTCCGGATGAACGGATGGATGAAAAAATGCTCTCCCGGGAAGGGGTCAGTAAGGTCGTTTCCTTTTTTGAGACGCATGGCACCGGTCTGTTTGCAAAATACCCGGCAGCCACCTATGTGGGTGTGGATGAAAGCCATCCCATGGGACTGCGGGGAGTTTCGGAACCGGATCCGGTCTGCCTGGACGATCTGATTCAGTATGAGGAGCAGCGGGGGGCGCTTATCGACAATACGAAACGCCTGCTGGCAGGAAAGCGGGCCGGCAATGTACTTCTCTATGGAGATAAGGGAACAGGAAAATCGGCGACCGTCAAGGCCCTGTTGGGCAGCTTCTTCAAAGAGGGATTGCGGATTGTGGAAGTTACTCCCCAGCATCTGACACATCTGCAGGAGATTTTTGCCGCACTGCGGGAGTTCCCCTGTAAATTCATTGTATTTGTGGATGACCTTGCCTTTAATGATTCCTGCCCTGAATATACAGCGCTTAAAACCGTGCTGGAGGGAGGCCTTGAGGCAAGACCGTCCAATGTGGTGGTTTATGCTACCAGCAACCGGCGGAACATCGTGCGGCAGCGTTTCTCTGAACGTCAGGATGACGTTAATGAGAGAGATACGCTCGAGGAAAAATTCTCTCTGGCAGACCGTTTTGATTTCCGACTGACTTTTCTGGCACCATCTCAGGAAGAATATGAAGAGATATGTCAGGAAATGCTGGCGCGCCGTGGCATAGAGATTCCGTGGGAGTCTCTGAAGGAGCAGGCAAGAGGCTGGACTGTACAGCGGGCAGGACGCTCTCCACGGATTGCCAGACAGTTTGTCGATATGATCGCAGGAGAGGCGGAGACAGACTGTGGCGAGAAAGCAGAAACAGAGGAATAAGTTCCGGAAACGGCTGGCTCCGATTCTGGTCAGTTTTGCAGGTATGCTGCTGGTTGCATTTTTTGTTTATCTGTTGTTGGTCTGGGAATTCGGAGAGCAGGGAGCGGAGATGATGGTGCCGTCCCTTGCTGCGGTCCTTCCGGGAGAGGATTCTTCTGAAAGCGAGCAGATAAAGAAACAGGTGTACCTGAGAAATTGCACGCTGCTGATGGAAAAAGAAGAGCTTGAAGATATAAAAGGAAAGAAGTGCCGCGTCCTGACCAGGAAGTACCAGCTGATGGATGGAAGGCAGGTAAGTGCTGTAACGGCAGTCCCGTCTTATTACGCGGAGCGCTTTTCAGCAGCAGGTTGGCAGGCACAGCTGGTAGTGGGGTATGTCATCGGAGACCTGACGGCGGTGGCATACTCCGACGGCAGTGCCTGGGCACTGGTCGCCAGAGAAGGAGAGACGGTATACTGCATTGATATGCCGGAGGGCGAGACGGACGGAAGCACTTTGTACGGACTCGGAACCGAGGCTTTTGTGTCGGAAAAAGGGCTGCCTGCCGATGAAGGGGTCGACTGAACGCGGCCTCTCTGCAGAAGGCGGCAATAGCATTTCCCGGTTACAAGGCGGTATTCCATCCGTATTTCCCGGCCTGAAAAGCATGCAGTTTCTGCACATGCCGGAAGCAGTCGGGATGAAGTGAATCAAGGGACGGAATGGATTTCTTCATTCCATCCTTTAAGCCCAGGAGAAAGTAATGAAAACAAAACTGACCATCTGTTTTACATCGGACACCCATGGCTATCTTTATTCGACCAATTTTGCCAGCACCAAAGACAGACCCATGGGGGTGTACGGCATTCGTTTTCCCAAGGATGGCAACACCCTTGTAATAGACGGAGGCGATTCCATCCAGGGATCGCCGCTTACTTATTTTTGCCGCAGTGAACACCTGCCCATGCCGGTGGCGGAAGCTTTCAATGAGCGGGAGTATGATGTTGTAACCCTGGGAAATCATGATTTCAATCACGGGCCTGAAGATCTGGCCGCTTACCTGAATGCCCTTCATGCGGACTGTCTCTGTGCGAATGTCCAGGATGATGAAAAAAGGCTGAAGGTGTCGCCATGGCAGGTGTGGACAATGGAAAACGGGCTCAGGGTCGGTCTCTTCGGAATTGTTACCGACTGGGTCAACCGATGGGAACCGCCTCACCACCTTCAGGGGCTTCATATAACAGATCCTATGGCCGCGGCAGCGGAGGCAGTGGCTGCATTGCAGGAAGCCGGTGCGGAGGTAATCATCGGCATCTATCACGGGGGCATTGAAAAGAACCTGGAAACAGGTGATTGGCTCAGTCATACCACGGAGAACATTGCATGCAGACTCTGTGAGGCGCTGCCAATTGACCTGCTTCTTACAGGGCATCAGCATATTGCCCTGGCCGGCGGCAGCTGGCACGGTACCCATCTTGTGCAGCCGCCGTGCAATGCGGCGCAGTGGGTGAAAATCACCATGGATGAAGCACATCATTTTGCATCGGAACTGGTGAATGTCCCGGTGGCCACTGAACTGACAGAGGCAGAAGTGGAAATGCGGAAAAAGCTGGATCACTGGCTGGATACGCCCATCGGGCACCTGTCCAGATCCATCTGGCCGGAAGAAAAACTGAAGATGGCTATGCAGGGGTCTGCAATAGCGGATTTCTTTAACCGGGTGCAGCTGGCAGTGACCGGTGCTGACATCAGCTGTACTGCACTTGCCAATGATATCCGCGGATTTGCGGCGGATGTGACGGTTAGGGATGTGGTGGCAAGTTATGTTTATGCCAATACGCTGGTGGTACTGAAGATTACGGGAAAAGTGCTTAAAACCGCGCTTGAACAGTGTGCTTCTTATTTTGGTGTGGGACAGGACGGCGGGATTGCCATTTCCGAATCATTCCTGGTTCCCAAAGTATCCCATTATAATTATGACTATTATGCAGGCCTCGACTACACCTTTGATCTTTCCAGGCCGGTAGGAAGCAGGGTAGTGTCCATGATCAGGAACGGCCGGGAAATTGCCATGGAGGAAGAACTGTCGCTGGTAATGTGCAATTACCGGGCAACGGGAATGGGGCACTTTGAATGCTTTCTTTCCTGTACCAGGGAGCGGGAGATCAATATAGAGATCAGCGAGCTGATTCTCAATTATCTGCGGGAGCATCCTGAAATCACCATTCCGGAAACGCATCCCATTCATGTAATACGATAGCCGAAAGGCTGGATGAACCATGCTGAAATAAAAAGGATCCGGATCAAAATGATGATCCGGATCCTTTTCTTCATGCTGTTTTTCTTGCTCCCTGTGCGGAGAAGAACCGTAATCTGCGGAACGGCATTCCGACAGAATAATCACGAATGGGCTTCCATATAGGCCATCATGCCGCGGGCAGCATTTTTGGCATCCTGAACAGCATTTACGACAGTCAGAGAGCCGTGAATGACGTCACCGGCAGCAAAGACCCCTTCACGTGTGGTCATGTTGTTTTTATCGACGATGAGCAATCCGCGTTCAGAGGCCTCAAGACCATGGGTAGTGTTGACCAGTTTGTCTTTCGGCCGCTGGTTGATGGCGATGATGGTGGTATCTGCACGGACCAGCTCGTCCTCGCCTTCGACGCCGATGGGGCGTCCCTGCTCGTTCAGCACGGAATTTTTGAAGATGGGGCCGTCGGGAGTGATGCGCTGGATGGATTTGCCGAAGAAGAATTCAGCACCGTCCAGGCGCGCATATTCCATTTCATGATCACTTGCAGGGGATTTGCTTCCGCGCTGGAAGAGCATGACGCGCTGAGCTCCGTGACGGAAAGCAGTACGGGCAACGTCCATGGCTACATTGCCCATGCCGATGACGGCAACGGTTTCTCCGACGGTATAACTGACAGGACGGGCAAGGTAGGAGATTCCGAAGTGAACATTGGCGAGGGTTTCTCCCTCAATGCCCAGTGTGCTGGGACGCCAGACGCCGGTTCCAATGAATACGGTCTTATAACCGTCGCGGAAAAGGTTGTCAATCATCAGGTCTCCGCCCATTACCACATGGGGACGGATACGGATGCCGAGTTCCAGCAGGCGTGTCTTGTAACGGTCCAGGATGGTTTTGGGAAGGCGGAAGTCCGGAATTCCATATTGCAGCATGCCACCGATCCGGTCTTTTTCTTCGAAGATGGTTACACCGTATCCGTTCTTGGCGAGAATAATGGCCGCTGTGAGGCCTGCCGGGCCGCTGCCGATGATTGCCACGGTTTTGCCGTTAAAAGGTTTCTTTTCGACCTTCATACGGTCAAGATAGGCATCCGAGACGAAGCGCTCAATCTCGTAGAAGTGGACGGGAGTGCCTTTGCGGTTCAGTACGCAGTGTCCTGCACACTGGGCCATGTGATCGCAGACCGTGGCACATACAACGGACATCGGGTTATTTTCAAAGAGCATCTCTCCGGCTTCCATCAGTTTGTGTTCTTTAAAAAGGGATATTACCTGTGGAATGGGGGTACGGGCAGGGCAGCCTTCCTGGCACATGGGTTTCTTGCACTGCAGACAGCGGTTGGCTTCATTTTCAATACGTAATGCCATTTTTTCTCCTCCTTTGAGACAATGGAAAACAAAATGCGAAAAAGAACAGGAAACTGGGTACTAAAAAAGTGGCAGGCGAACAGTATACTGCATTTCATCAATCGTAGGCAAGGAGACCCCGACCTCTATAGGTCGTGGGAGGAAGTGCGCTCAGCGGACTCCCTTTTCTCCAGGTATCCTTTCTATCAAATAATGGTTCG
>CAMVHE010000090.1 GCA_947167215.1 uncultured Clostridia bacterium | reverse complement strand
AATATTTCCTTTTATCTTTTCTGTTTTTTTATGCTTCGTAGAAAAGAATCATGAAAAAACAGAAAGCAAGTAATATTTTACCCAAAATAGTCTCTAACAACAATCCAATAATAGATTTTTTACTGTGTTTTCCACAATTTAAACATTTGTGGAATTGATATTGTGGAAAATTCATTTGGTGATATACATTCATTATCAGTCCCTTGATTCATTAGTTTTCCACAGAATTTCAACCTTCCTGATAATCCTGTAAACTGACAGAGACCATTTTTGAAACTCCTTGTTCTTCCATTGCCACACCATACAGAGAATTACATCTTTCCATTGTTCCCTTTCGATGTGTTACAACAATAAACTGAGTTTCCTGACTGTATTCTTTCAGATAATCTGCATAGTAACCTATATTTGCATCGTCAAGTGCTGCCTCGATTTCATCCAATATGCAAAATGGAGTAGGTTTGAGCTTAAGCATTGCAAATAGTATAGCTATTGCAGTTAAAGCTCTTTCACCTCCTGATAACAGCGATAGAAGCTGAAGCTTTTTACCCGGTGGTTGTACATTGACTTCAATTCCACAATTCAGAGGATCATCAGGATCGGTAAGTTCTATTTCGGCATGTCCACCACCAAAAAGTCTGACAAATGTTTCTTTAAAATAGTTTTGTAGTAGAGAAAAATTGGTAACAAAAGTGCTTTCCATTTTCTCAATTAATTCCTGGATCAAGTTTCGTATATCAGTTTCAGCTTTCTTCAGATCTGTTTGCTGAGCAAATAGTTCATCATATCGTGTTTTGGTTTCAGTGTATTCTTCAATTGATGCGACATTAATCACACCCAGGGATCGGATTTGATTATTGAGTTCTCTGGATCTTTTTTCTGCTGTTGATTCAGAAAAGCCGTCTTTAACTCTGAATTCTTCTGCACCACCATATGTAAGCTCATATGTAGTCCAGATTTTATCCTGTATAGATTTTAAGTCATTTTCAGATTTAGAACAGGAAAGATCGTAAGAATGCAAAGTCTCGGAGTCTCTGTTCATAGCATTGTGAAGACGATCGATGTCTTCTATAAACTCATTCAGAGAATTCTGATATTTTGAACGATGATCTTCAAGGTTTTGAATAGTTGTCTGTTGATTCAATTGATTTGCTTTGAGTGTTGTCATTTGGTCGGTGAGCTTTTGAATATCCAAAGTATCATTTTTATCGTTTTCATGAATTTGGAGTATCAGCTTTTCACGATATTGATTTTCAGATAAAAGCTGCTTTTTTTCAGTTTCGTAATGCTCAGAATCCTTTTTGATTATATCAAGATCATGATTCAGATCCGAAATAATAAATTTGACATCAATGATTTTGTTATTGATTTCTTCAATTTCATTTCGTTTATGATTCAGTTGATTCTGAAGCACATCAATCTGAGATTCAATTGATTTTTGATCTACAGTGTCTTTTTCAGAATCTTCAAATATTAAGTTTAATTGATTATCTATATCCTGTATTGATTGCGTCAATTGAAGAATTGCTTCTTCTGTTTGTTTCTGTTGTAACAGGTTGTCCTGAAGATCACTGTTTGCATGATCAACATGATCCTGTTCTCTGGCTATTGCAATTTCCTGCTGATGAATCTGATTCGATAATTCTGAGATTTTCTGATTAATCTCGGATTTTTTGTTCTGTTCATTTTCAAGCTGTATTTTCAGTTGATCAAATTCTTCTTTTCCTTGTTGAAGCGTTACAGATAACTGCTTGATTTCTCTTTCACGACCAAGAAGATTGGTCATTTTTGACTGGACAGAACCTCCAGTCATGGAACCGCCAGAGTGAATTACATCACCTTGCAGAGTTACTAATCTGAAAGAATGATGCCCGGCACGCATAATGGAAATCCCATGTTCCAGATTGTCGGCAATGATTGTTCTGCCGAGCAGGTTTTCAACAATACCACGATAAGCCTGTTTATAAGTAATAAGTTCGGATGCAATACCAATACAACCTGGCATAGAAAGGAGAGAACGTTCATTAGAACTCAAGTTTTTGGAAGAAATTGCAGAAATCGGAAGAAAGGTTGCTCTTCCGAGACGATTCTGCCTTAAATAATCTATAATCTGTTTTGCTGTTTCTTCCTGATCTGTAACTATATTCTGGATTGCTCCACCTAATGCCATATCAATAGCGATTTCATATTTTTCGGGAACATTGATTAATCCTGCAAGAACGCCATGAACGCCTTGAATATGGTGTTCTTTTGCATATTGAACAGCATGACGTACAGAATGATTATATCCTTCCATTTCTTTTGACATTTCTGTTAAAAGACGATAACGACTTTGCAATGCTTGCATTTCAGAGGATTTTTTTTCTGCGGCTGTTCTTGTTGTGAATAAAGACTGGTTCGTCTGGTTTAGATTATTCTGTTGTTCTGAGTATTGATTCTGAAGATTCTGTAATTGTAAGGTTTCTCTGTTAAGATTCTTGACGCATTGGTCTTCCAGTGTTTGAAGATTTACGCTCTGTTCCCGAAGGTGTTCCAATGATTGATTAATCTCAGAAAGCCTATTCTCCATCTGACTTTTCATGGTATTCAACCGTGTTTGATCAGATAGCGTTGCAGAAGCACGATTCATGGCTTCAATGACGGATTGTTTATTTTTTTCCAGATTCCTGGAAATTATTTCTTCTTCAGTTTCATTTTCGGTTTGCTTGAGGGATAAATCATTGAGCAGTGTATTCTGTTCAGCAAGCAGCTTTACTTTTTCCTGAGTCTGGTCATAACTCTGATGATGAAGATCCTCAAGATTGGCCAGTTTCTGTTTTGTCTGATCAATTTCAGATAACAGCTGCTTTTTATGCTCTTCTCTTGTTTCTCTTTTCGCATTCAATACATGAATGGATTGTTCAGTCTGGTGTAGTTCATCAGTGATCGATGTGAGAGTTTCACGTTCCTTATGAATATTCTGGACCAGTTGTTCTATTTTTTCCTGAACCTGATTTCTCTGATCATTTTTCAGATTAAGATCAGTCTGTGTAGTTTTAAGTACAGCATTGACATTCGAAATTCGTTCTTTTAATTCCTGAATTCTCTGTTCCAGTCGATCAGATCGAATCAAAAACAGATTCAAATCAAGTACTTTTAATTCTTTTGACCATTCAAGATACTGTCTGGCTGCTTTGGATTGTTTTTCGAGAGGTTCCAGCCGTTTGGAAAGTTCCTCTAATATATCATCAATTCTTTCTTCATTAAGAAGAGTATGTTCAAGTTTGCGGTCTGCTTCTTCTTTTCTGGCTTTATATTTAACAATACCGGCCGCTTCTTCAAATACCTGGCGACGATCTTCACTCTTTCTGGAAAGGATTTCATCAATTCTTCCCTGACCTATGATCGAATATCCTTCTTTCCCGATACCTGTATCACGGAAAAGATCAATGACATCTTTCAACCGGCATGAGGATTGATTCAGATAGTATTCGCTTTCTCCGTTTCGATATACTCGTCTCGTTACCATAATCTCCGAGAAATCCATTGGAAGAGAACGATCAGTATTATCAAAGAACAGGGAAACTTCACAGTAAGATAAAGGTTTTCTGGTTTGAGTTCCGTTAAAAATTACATCGGACATGCTGCTTCCACGAAGTGTTTTAGCGCTTTGTTCACCAAGTACCCAACGAACAGCATCACCGATATTACTTTTACCAGAGCCATTCGGACCTACAATGCCAGTGATTCCTTCACCAAAAACAATTTCGGTTCGTGCTGCAAATGATTTGAATCCATACAGTTCCAGCTTTTTTAGTCGCATACATCCTCCAAGCATGTTTTGTGAGGGACAAAATACAAAAGAGCAAGAGTCTATTTCAGTACAGAATGGAATATAACAAAGATCAGTATAACAAAAATGAATCAGTTACTCAAACTTTCTGTTTGTTAACTTCGCATCAACCAAGACTCCGTAAGAATCAGAAGAAGAGCACTCTTATTTTAGTTTACAAAAATCACCAAACAATACTGTTTCAATTTGCTGTTTTCCTTCCAGTGCGCTGTACATATGCGGATTTCAGACGTAGGAGACGCCAGAGAACAAAAAGAGAGAAAAGAAAAAAGTGCACAACACAAGTGAAAAACAAACAAGATAATGAAGCAGAAAAATCTCAACTTCACAATCACGGACAAGCTGGTCAAGTCCATTGATAATGAATGGAACATATCGAAGTGTCAGGTGGGAGCCATGATTGAGTTACAGAGGAGGTTTTTACAAAAAACAAATTGATTCAGGAATCATTACAGATTTATGTTCAAAGAATGCAGTAAATGTTTACGTACATTCCTGTTCATTATGCATCCCTTTAAAATCGTCTGCAAGAGTTTTGTTAAAAAAGCAAATGATCATTTATGGTTGAAATCCGACTTTTCGCACAAATACGTAAAGATATCAATGAGACAGATTGACAAGAAGCTGGCAAAGCTCTATTCTTTCAAATGGTTCGTTGCAAATAATGTAGAGGGAGTGAAAAGAATGAAAAAACCGGTTGTTTTGGTTGTAATGGACGGTGTTGGAGAAACCCCTGTTGAATTAGGTAACATGGTTATGAAGGCAACCACACCGACATTAGATGATATGAAAAAGAATTGCCCCTATAAAACGATAAAAGCCCATGGTACAGCTGTTGGTCTGCCGACAGATGATGATATGGGAAATAGTGAAGTAGGACATAATGCACTTGGTTGTGGTCAGATTTATTCTCAGGGTGCAAAACTTGTGAATGAATCAATTGAAAGTGGCAAAATCTATTCATCTCAGACATGGAAAGATTTAGTTGCAAGAGTTAAGAGTACTCATGGAATGCTTCATTTCATAGGCCTTCTTTCTGACGGCAATGTGCACTCCAATATTTCTCATTTGATTGCCATGCTGAAGGAAGCAAAGGCAGAAGGTGTTGAAAAAGTACGCTGCCATATTCTTCTGGATGGTCGTGATGTACCTGCAACTTCTGCATTGGAATATGTGAATCAGCTGGAAAATGTATTACAAGAGCTCAATGATGATTCGTTTGATGGAAAGATTGCCTCAGGCGGCGGACGTATGACAATTACTATGGACCGATATCAGGCAAACTGGCCGATGGTTAAAGCAGGCTGGGATGTTCATGTTCATGGGATTGGCAGATATTTCTCTTCTGCAAAGGAAGCCATTGAGACATATCGTCAGGAGAACAATGTAATAGATCAGGATTTACCAGCTTTTGTTATTGCAGAAAACGATCAGCCTGTGGGTAAAATTCAGGATGGAGACAGCGTAATTCTGTTTAATTTCCGTGGAGACAGAGCCCAGGAAATATCCATGGCTTTTGATGGAGATGCAGGATTTGATAAGTTTGATCGCGGGAATGTACCGGATGTTCTTTATGCCGGTATGCTGGAATACGATGGAGACCTGAAGATTCCTCATCATTATCTGGTGAATCCTCCGCAGATTCGTCATACTCTGACTGAACTTCTTGTGGAAAATCATATCCGCGAATATGCCTGTTCTGAAACTCAGAAATATGGTCATGTGACCTATTTCTGGAATGGAAACAGAACAGAGAAATTCTCAGAAGAGCTGGAAGATTATGCAGAAGTTCCCTCTGATGTTCGGTCATTTGATGAATGTCCGTGGATGAAGGCAACAGAAGTTGCAGATTTGGTAATTAAGGCAATTGAAAGTGGAAAGTATGGATTTATCCGTTGTAATTTCCCCAATGGTGATATGGTAGGTCATACGGGTAATCTGCTGGCAACGGAGATTGCAGTCGAATCTGTTGATTTACAGCTTGCACGGATTAAGAAAGTGTGCGAAGAAAAGAATTATATTCTTATTGTAACAGCTGATCATGGAAATTCAGATCAGATGCTTGAAAAGAATAAAAAAGGCCAGATTCAGGTAAGAACAGCACACAGTTTAAATCCTGTTCCATTCTTTATTTTTGATAAGGATGAAAGACATGAAATGAAGGATGGAAGCTTTGGTCTGGCGAATGTTGCTCCGACAGTGGCTGAATTGCTGGGATTAAAGCCTTATGACTGCTGGGAAGAATCCATGTTAAAGCATGAATAAGCAGAGGAGTACAAAACTGTTTTCCAGGATATCTTCTGATGAGTGACTCAGCAGTATACAATACAATCAATGAAACAGGCGTGGTTTTACAGCCACGCCTGTTTTGTTGATTGCTCCGTACCGGTACAATATATCAGTGTGCTTATCATTGCCAGACAGAATACTGATCACGAACGGTCATCAGACCGGCTCCAAGGGTTTTGACATAACCAATACCGGAAGTCAGAGACTGATGAAACAATGTTTCATCGGTTGGTTGCAATACTCCGTGAATTTTCGCAAAAAGGATATACTGCCCGTTAATTACATGCCAGTTTGAGACAATGGATGTAAATGATTCCACATCAAATCCATAAGTTTCTCCGCTTTTCATAAACCAGTCATGAATGTCACTGATGTGCTGGAAGTCGGAGTGTCTGACAACGGATGGAGGCAATGGAGAAACGCAGACTTCAAAAGAATAATCTGTATGCAACTGAATATTGTCCAGAATATCACTGTAATCCATTATGTCCCAACTGGGAAATACGCCCTGAAAACCAATTTTTTCATGCAGTTTCTGATAATCCGGACGTAAGGGACTCAGTATTACAAGCCATAGACGACCATTCAGAAAATCAATACGCCATAATAAGGAGTCTATGGCAGAAGCAAATAAGGAATTAACCTGTTGCTGCGCATAACTCTGGAAATGAATGAATTTCTTCGTTTCGGCTAAGGTTATATCAAGACACATTCTTGAGAGAAACATAGGCAACCTCCGTATGTTTCAAGGATGTTCGATCTGCTTATCAGAAAAATGTTTTTGATTTACTGATACAAGCTGATGGTAACATTCATTGACATCTAACGTCGAAAAATAGTCTAAAGGTGTTTCAGCTCTGCGGATGATTCTGTAATCTCCTTCTTTGGTATACAGAATTTCAGCGCTCCGCAGTCGGCCATTATAGTTATATCCCATAGAGTGGCCATGTGCACCGGTATCATGAATGATAATCAGATCACCTTCCTGAATTTCCGGGAGTGCACGCTGAATGGCAAACTTATCGTTGTTTTCACAAAGACTCCCGGTCACATCATAAACATGGTCAAGAGGAGCATCCTTTTTACCACATACCGTAATATGATGATAGGCACCATACATAGCCGGACGCATGAGGTTGACAGCACAGGCATCAAGACCAATATAATGCCGGTATGTATCCTTATGATGAATCGCATGAGATACCAGCCATCCTTCCGGACCGGTCATCCATCGACCCAATTCAGTTTTAATGGCGATGCCGCCATTTGGGAAAATCTGTTCATAGACTTTTTGAACTTCTTTCCCGATCTGGAGTACATCAGGCGCAGGATCATCAGGCAGGTAAGGAATGCCGATTCCTCCGGAAAGATTGATAAAAGCCGGTTTAAGACCGGTTTCAATGCTGAGATCATGAAGACAGGTCAACAGAATTCTGGCCAATTTAGGATAATATGCATTATCAATGGTATTGGAAGACAAAAAAGCATGCAGACCGAATGAGGATGCACCGAGTTTCTTTAATTCGGCAAGGCCTTTACGAAGCTGCTCATATGTAAATCCATACTTGGCTTCTCCAGGATTTCCCATAACAAAGGTCCCGATTGTGAAGTTTCCTCCTGGATTATACCGGCAGCAGATACAGTCAGGGATGCCACCATTGTCTTTCAAAACCTGAATATGAGTATAGTCATCCAGGTTGATGATAGCCTGAAGACTGCGTGCATATGCAAACTCATGATTCGGCATGGCATTGGCAGAGAACATGATATCATTTCCATGAAACCCGAGTGCTTCGGCAAGCATCAGTTCTGTTTCACTGGAACAGTCAACACCACATCCCTCTTCTTTCAGTATCTGAAGAATGGAAGGATTGGGAAGTGCTTTTACTGCAAAGTATTCTTTGTAATCCGGACACCACGAGAATGCCTGCTGAAGTAATTTTGCACGGTTTCGTATTCCTTCTTCATGATAAAGATGAAAAGGTGTGGGGAATTGTCCGGCAGCATTTTCAAATACGGAATCCGGTATAGACAGATTAGGCATAAGCAGCATCCTCCCTGATGTGAGTTTTTAGTTTGATTCCAGTGCTTTTTTGGCAAGAAGCCAGGCACCAAGCAGGCCGGAATGAATCCCTAATCCGGGTTTCACAATATAGTTCTGGAGCCCTTCAGAGATCTGAGTATGGTTTATATATCCTCCAAGAAGTGAAACAGTTTTTGTCCGGACCAGAGGGAACAGGAAATCCTGTTGCATGACTCCCCCGCCCAGAATGATTTTTTCCGGTGAGAAAGACATGATGGCGTTATGACACATTTGTGCAAGATATTCAGCTTCCAATGTCCAGGCGTAATGATCCTGCGGCAATTCTCTTGCTGAGATTCCCCAGCGTTTTTGTATGGCAGGACCTGAAGCAAGACCTTCCAGACAATGCTTATGGTAAGGGCAAAAACCATCAGGGGCCGGATCATCAGGTACTGGGCATAAAAGCTGATGACCAAGTTCCGGGTGTACAAGACCATGGACAGGCTGGTTATGAATAACAAGCCCACCTCCGACACCTGTACCAATGGTGACATACAGACAGCTATCAAGACCTTTTGCAGCACCGATCTGGGACTCTGCAAGCGCTGCAGCATTGACATCCGTATCAATAAGGATCGGAATCTGAAGAGCATCCTGAAATGCAGTCAGAATGGGATACATTCTCCATGGAAGTTTGGGTGTCATGGTAATATATCCAAAAGTCGGGGAAGAAGGGGTAAGATCCAGGGGCCCAAAACATCCGATGCCGAGAGAACAGATCTTATGTGACTGAAAATATTGGATCATGGCAGGCATGGTCTCTTCTGGTGTACGTGTCGGAATACTTACACGATCAAGAATGGTACCAGAATCATCCAGGCATCCCAAAACCATTTTTGTTCCGCCTGCTTCAAGTGCACCAAACATTGGTTTATATCGCTCCTTTTTCAGTGGGAATAAAGAAAGTCTAGTCGAGTTTATGGACAGTGTCAACGATTAAGCAATGAAAAAACAGAAAATGATAGAGGATAAGTAGATTGAACTTTTGATACAGTTGTCGTATGATGATTCCGTTTCCGGATGAAAAAGATGAGGGGGAGTGAAATGCCGGGCAAGAACAGAAAGAATCAGATAGGTTTCGTTTGTGCAATAGTTCTGATGATTGCATTATTTATATCTGCCCGCCATTCTGCAGGTCTGATCCCGGATGTACAGCGAGAAATCCGGACAACGCCAAGTCCAACACCTGTGTATGGAAATGTTATGAAGGAAACAAGGGATCCTGCTGCAGAAACACCGTTTCCGGTCCTTGGTTCCGGTTCTTCCGGAATACAGGTTCTGGAAATCCAGAAAAGGCTTCTTGAACTGAAATATCCAATCTATTTGGTAGATGGTCAGTATGGTTCCGAAACCATCCAGGCAGTCATGCTGTTTCAGGAAGCCAATCAGCTGGAAACAGATGGTATTGTCGGGATTCAGACATATACCAGGCTGATGAGTTCACAGGCCAGGGAATACACGCCTCCGACAGAAACACCAGTAGTGACAGTGACACCACAGCCGACAGAGACACAGACACCGGTACCGGAAAAGTCGAAAGGATATATTACCGAAGATGGTTTTCCACTATTGGTGAATCGCGAGCATCCGCTTCCTGATTCTTATCAGACCTATGACCTTGTCTGTATGAATGATGTCTGTCCGACAGAAATCGTGAAAATCAAGTATCAGGACACGTATGCAGAACGGGAGGCAGTTGAAGCACTTCTGCAAATGCTGCAGGAGGCAGTGAATCAGGGGATTGATTCATGGCAGATCAGTGCAGCCTACAGGACAGTAGATCAGCAGCAGTACCTGTTTGATCGTCAGGTCAGGGCATATATGCAGGATAATAATCTATCAAGAACCAAAGCGATTCAGGCAACAAGAAAAACCGTGGCGGATCCGGGAACCAGTGAACATCATACAGGAGTATGCTTTGATATTACGGTACCGGGTAAGTCATTCGGAGGAACGGTCCAGGCAGAATGGCTGAAAGAACACTGCTGGGATTATGGGTTTATACTCCGGTATAATAAAGATAAGGAAAGCATAACAGGATTTTTGGCGGAACCATGGCATTTCAGATATGTAGGTATTGAACATGCAAAGATTATGCAGGATGAAAACCTTTGCCTGGAAGAATATCTGGAAGAGTACACGAAAGATATTATGGTGTGAAAGGCCATAAAGAGTCGGAACAGGAGAGAAAAAGAATGGATATGATGACACGTATTGCCGAGCTTTTGGCTGAGACATTGGAGCAGGTTTTTCCTCAGACGGAAGGATTACCCGGAGCAGAAGAATTGAGAGGGCTTCTGGCAGTGCCTCCGGATCCGGCTCTGGGAGATTATGCGTTTCCGTGTTTTCGGCTGGCAAAGCCATTGAGAAAGGATCCGGTACGTATTGCTTCCGAACTCTGTGATGGCTGGAAACACGCGGATGTGGCTTCGGCGGAACCGGTTAAAGGATACATGAACTTTTTCCTGCAACGTGAAAATTTTGCACGGGAGACCTTGCAGGCGGTTCTCAGTCAGGGACTGAAATATGGCAGTGGTGATGAAGGCACAGGAAAAACCATCTGTCTTGATTATTCATCTATAAACATTGCCAAGAGGTTCCATATCGGGCATCTTTCAACAACAATGATTGGGAACAGCCTGAAGAGAATCTACGAATTTCTGGGATATCACACTGTCGGTATCAACCATCTTGGCGACTGGGGTACTCAGTTTGGAAAGATGCTGTGTGCGTATCAGAAATGGGGAGACAGGGAGTCTGTTGAAAAAGGCGGAGTCGACGAACTGACCAGGCTGTATGTCAAGTTCCATGAGGAAGCAGAAAAGGATCCGTCTCTGGAAGATGAAGGCAGAAAATGGTTTAAGAGGATTGAGGACGGAGATCCGGAAGCCCTGGATACGTTCAACTGGTTCAAAGAACTTACACTGAAAGATACAGCAAAGGTATATGATCTGCTGGGTGTCCGGTTTGACAGTTATGCAGGGGAAAGCTTTTACAACGATAAAATGGACCGCGTGGTCAATGAACTGAAAGAAAAGCAGCTGCTGACGATTTCTGAAGGTGCATCGGTGGTAGATCTTGAAGATGAAAAAATGCCGCCGTGTCTGATCCTGAAAAAGGATGGAGCAACTCTGTATGCAACCAGAGACCTGGCTGCTGCGATTTACCGGCAGGAAACCTATCACTTTGACCGGTGTCTCTATGTGGTTGCTTATCAGCAGGATCTGCATTTCAGACAGGTATTCAGTGTTTTAAGGAAAATGGGGTATGACTGGGCAGACCGCTGCGTGCATGTTGCTTTCGGTATGATTTCATTTGAAGGAGAAACGCTTTCCACACGCAAGGGAAATGTTGTGATCCTTGAAGATTTGCTGAAACAGGCAGTTGAAAAAGCAAGGGCAATCATTGAAGAAAAATCACCGAACCTGGAGAATAAGGATGAGGTAGCGAAACAGGTTGGTATTGGCGCGGTTGTATATACAGACCTGAGCAATAACCGAATCAAAGATATTGATTTCCGTTGGGATCGGGCATTGAACTTTGATGGCGAGTCAGGTCCGTATATTCAGTACACTCATGCCAGGTGCTGCTCTGTTCTCAGAAAAGCCGGTGCGACAGATGCTCATGCACTGGATGCCGGTGCGCTTACGGACGACGAGGCACAGTCACTGCTCAGGCTGATATCACGGTTCCCTGATACCATACGGGAGGCTGCCAATAAGTATGAACCTTCCATGATTACCAGAGCAATTACCGATATTGCGCAGGCATATAATAAGTTCTATTACGAACACAGAATCCTTGATGATGATCCAGCTGTGTCAGCCGCTCGTGTCAGCCTGACAGATGCAACCCGGATGGTACTGAAGCAGGGAATGTATCTGATTGGTATGGAAGCGCCGGAGAGAATGTAATCCTGAAAAGAATTCCATGCAAAAAAAGATCCGCTTGGTAAAAACAGCAGATTGGCAACCAAATGAGATAAACGCAAAAATAATATTCGTCTTTTTAATCTTGATATCCAATGAAAATCGCGTTATACTCCTTTCGATCCACGACCAATGTTCGTGTTTTTCAACCATTCTGTTAGTAAGGAGTCAACGGAATGAAGCAGTTAGAGGAAATGATCCGTCAAAAGGGTATAGGGATCGGAACGGACATTGTCAAAGTGGACAGCTTCCTGAACCATCGGATTGATGTGGGACTGGCAACAGCCATGGGGAATGCCATTTACGAGGCCTTTAAAGATCAGAAAGTAGATCTGATTCTTACAGTAGAGGCAAGTGGTATTGCTGTTGCGCTTACAACAGCGCAGGCATTTGGAAACATTCCGGTTGTGTTTGCCAAAAAAGGTGACCATGTGAATGTTGGGAATGATGTATATGCAGCTGATGTATATTCATTTACCCACAAACAGATGAATTCTGTCCGCGTCAGCCGTAGTTTTCTGCCGGAAGGTTCTCAGATTCTGATTGTGGACGACTTCCTTGCAAATGGTGAAGCAATAGAAGGCCTTCTGAGCATAACAAGACAGGCACGTTGCCATGTTGTGGGTGCTGCTGTCTGTGTGGAAAAAGGGTTCCAGGAGGGCGGAAAGCGACTCCGGGCGGAAGGACTTAAGGTATTGTCACTTGCTACGGTTGAAAGTATCGAGGATGGAAAGATCATCCTTCGGGAAGAGTGACACAAGACGCATTGCGTGATCCGCAGCGACCTTGCCGGAATCATTTGATGATTTCAGATGATCGGTGACTGGAACTGCGTCACATGCCCCGGTCAGGTGAATAACCTGACCGGGACTTTCTTTTATTCAGATGCTTTAGTGGCAGGCAGTTGCTGTTTCATAAAAACAGAACAGCGGACTGTTATATGTCCGCTGTTCTGAAATATACCCCGGAAAATCATCCTTTTTTTCTGGTGGAACGGTGTTTCTTTGTTCCTGCCAGAGCCGGGTCCTGAGCCTGCTTCATAAACGTGGATGGAGAGATTCCGACAATGTTTTTAAACTGCTTGGAAAAGTGATAGGGATCCTTCATGCCGACTTCAGCCCCGGCTTCACGAACGGAGTAATTCTGATCCCGCAGCAATTCCTTGGCGCGTTCCATCTTGCAGTGAAGAACATAACTGAGAGGCGGCATGCCTACCTCACTGACGAACCGCTTACGGAAGGTTTCCATAGGCATATGGGAAATGGCAGCCATCTGGGCAAGGGAAAAATTATCCTTGTACTGTCCGGCTCTCAAAGCGTCAACAACTTTGGCAATCTCATGGGAAAGCATGGCATCAATAGCGACCGGCTGGCCCCACTGACTGGCAAGCATACCATACATCAGATGCTGTAACTGGTATGTGGCATGGCTTGTCCCGGTATGTCTGGAAATAACCTGAACAATTTGCTGTGCGACATAAATCTGGCTCGGAAGAACGTGCTGTGTCAGAGGTACATGGAGCAATGCGCCCATTTTCCGGACAACGGTTGCTGCAAGGGGTCCTTCGAATGACATCCAGAGGATCATGGTATCTCCTGAAACCTTGAGCATGGATTGTTCATCGCCAACCGGGATGATGCATGTATCACTGGACTGGAGGGTCAAAGCTCTGTCTTTCCATGTGAGTACGGCTTCACCGCTTTCAACAGTAAGCCATACATACTGATGATGAGGATTCAGAGCATGCTCACCTTCTTCAAGCATAGCACGACCGGCGGCATGGATCCAGGCACCACTGGCAATGGTAAGACTGCCCGGCTTATGATATCCTTCCACAATCAGACTGTCAGGTGCAGCTTCCATTCCGTAAAAAAGATATGATTCCATTTTCATACCTCCTAAGTATTTTTCTCTGGGCAATAAAGGAATACTTGGATCCCGGCCTGCAGAATATCTATCAGATCAATTGATAGATATGTTCAGTATACATACCAGAAAAGACAAAGTCAATCATGAAACATATACTTTTTTCTCATT
>CAMVHE010000089.1 GCA_947167215.1 uncultured Clostridia bacterium | reverse complement strand
ATACCTTTTTATAACGCAGCCGAGCCTGTCCCAGTCTATCCGGGAACTGGAGGAAGAGACGGGAACAACGATGTTCATCCGGAGTGCAAGGGGCATCCTGCTGACACCGGAAGGCACGGAATTTCTGAGTTATGCCAGACAGGTGGTGCAGCAGACTTCTCTCATTGAGGATAAATACATCACAAGAACCAGAAAGCGCCAGCGCTTTGCCATATCAACCCAGCATTATTCTTTTACCACCGGGGCATTTGTGGAACTAGTCAAGAAACATGGCGGGGAGCATTACGAGTTTATTCTGCGGGAAGGGCGAACCTATGACACCATTATGGATGTCAGCCGCGTCCGCAGTGATCTGGGCGTTATTTACATGAGCAGCTTCAATGAAGCCATTCTGAAGAAGACCCTGAAGGAAACGCATCTGAAGTTTACGGAACTTCTGTCGGTGCGTCCGCATATATTTGTGGGCAGGCGAAACCCTCTGGCCGCCAAAAAGAAAGTAACGCTTTCGGATCTCGAAGCCTATCCCTGCCTGAGTTACGAGCAGGGGGAACAGAATTCCCTTTACTTCTCAGAGGAGATTCTTTCCAATCTGTATCATGAAAAGAGTATCAAGGTAACCGATAAGAGCGCCATTATCAATCTGATGATGGATACAGATGGATATACGATTTCATCCGGTATGTATCCTTCGTTTCTGCGAGGGGATGAAATCATCTCCATACCGCTGGATGTGGATGAAACCATCCGGATCGGCATCATCGTTCATGAAGATTACCGGCTTTCTGCCCTGGCAGAACAGTATATTGAAATACTGCACAGAATGGCAGGGGAAAACGGTAAAAGAGGATAATGCTCAGGAAGAAGAGGGGAAAATCAGAAGGAACGGACGATTTTTTCCGGTTAAATACGGAATATGCCAAACAATAAAACAGAAAAGCACAAATAATGTGTGATTTCAATCGACAGAAAAGAAAAGGAGAGCCGGAGAGAAAGATTTCCGACGTTGTTTACGGAACGGAATGCCATGGGAAGATGATCTCTGCCGGTATAACCATCTTTCCTGTCTGAATTATTTTACAAAAAGAAAAATGTCAAGGAAAAAAGCTTGACAGATAATAAGCCGTGGGTTATAATTCGCAGGCTGTCAAGTGAAAAGGCTTTACGGAGGTTATCCGTGGAAGATCTGATCTCAACAAACTGGCTGTTTGATTTTTACGGTCCTTTGCTGACCGAAAGACAACAGCAGCTGCTCACACTCTGGTGTGAAGATGATTTATCCCTGTCCGAGATCGCCGATGAGGAACATATTTCCAAACAGGCAGTCAGTGACAGTTTGCGAACGGCGCAGAACCGTCTTCGGATGTATGAAGAGAAGCTTGGACTTTATGCCAGGTATTCCAGACTGACTCAGGGACTCCAGGAGTGTCTGAAAGAACTGGAGAACATTGAAGACAACCGCGTCCGGAAGGTTCGGGAAGAGCTGACAAAGCTGCTTTCCGAGGAGGAGGGTGAAAATGGCCTTTGAAGGTTTAACACAACGTTTACAGCAGGCATTCAATAAGATGCGCGGCAAAGGCACCCTTTCCGAGCAGGATCTGAAGGAGGTCATGCGAGAAGTACGCATGGCGCTGCTGGAAGCCGACGTGAATTACAAGGTGGTCAAGGATTTTGTCAAAAAAACCACTGAACGCTGCCAGGATCCGGAAAAACTGAAGTCCCTGACTTCACAGCAGCAGATCGTGAGTATTGTCAATGAAGAACTGACAACGCTCATGGGAGGAACAACGGCAAGGCTCAATTACAGTTCATCTCCGGTGACGGTGTTTATGCTCTGCGGTCTGCAGGGCGCCGGAAAAACCACGATGGCTGCCAAGCTGGCCAACTATCTGAAAAAAGACGGCAAACGTCCCCTGCTGGTTGCCTGCGATATTTATCGGCCTGCCGCAATCAAGCAGCTGCAGGTGGTGGCGGGTCAGGTGAATGTGCCGGTCTTTGAAAAAGGTACCCAGGACCCGGTAATCACCGCCAAGGAAGCAGTTGAATATGCACGTTCCCGCCAGCATGATGTGGTGATTCTGGATACGGCTGGCAGACTTCATATTGACGAAGCTCTGATGGAAGAACTGCAGCGGATCTGTGAAACGGTGCATCCCACGGAGATACTGCTTACCATTGACGCCATGACCGGGCAGGATGCTGTCAATGTGGCGGATACGTTCAATTCAAAGCTTGAAATCACCGGCTGCATTCTGACGAAGCTGGATGGTGATACCCGCGGCGGTGCAGCCCTCAGCGTTCGTGCAGTGACGGGAAAGCCGATCAAGTTTGCAGGAACGGGAGAAAAACTCGGGGATATTGAGCCGTTCCATCCGGACAGGATGGCCTCCCGCATTCTTGGCATGGGCGACATGATGACGCTCTTCGAGAAAGCATCAGATATGAATCTTGAGGGAGAAGTCGACGACGCCATGACGCAGCGCATGATGAATGCGACATATACCCTTGATGATTTTCTGAAACAGATGCAGTCCGTTAAGAAGATGGGACCTCTTTCGGGACTGCTGAAGATGATTCCCGGAATGAGCAATATCGGGGACATAGAAATCCCGGATGATGCCATGAAGAAACCGGAAGCCATCATCCGCTCCATGACACCGAAGGAAAGAAAGCATCCGGAAATTCTGAATGCAAGTAGACGCCGCAGAATTGCTGCCGGAAGCGGAACCTCGGTTCAGGACGTCAATCAGCTGATTCGCCAGTTTGATGAATCCAAGAAGCAGATCAAGGCGCTCATGAGCCAGAGCAAGCGGATGCGGGGAAGAGTGAAGCTCCCCGGTATGAAGTAAGACACCGACAATCATCAGATTGAGGTTATAGATTTAATTGTGAACAATTTGAAGGAGGAACCCTATTATGGTTAAGATTCGTCTGAAGAGAATGGGCATGAAGAAGAAGCCCTTCTATCGTATCGTTGTTGCTGATGAGCGCGCCAGCCGTGACGGACGTTTTGTTGAGGAGATCGGATATTACAATCCTGTTTCCACCCCTGTGGAGCTGAAAGTGGACAAGGAAAAAGCTCAGCAGTGGATCAAGAACGGCGCCCAGCCTACGGATACGGTTCGTGCTCTTCTCAAAAAGAGCGGAGCAATCGAGTGATCGGTGCTTTGCCCGGAAAGGCAGGCTGATCATTCATGGAAGAACTGGTACGCTATATTGCCAAGAGTCTTGTTGAGCATCCGGATGAGGTGCAGGTGAAGACGGTGGAATCGGACGAAAGCATCACCCTGGAGCTCACGGTAGCGCCGGAAGACATGGGAAAGGTAATCGGCAAGCAGGGCCGTATTGCCAAAGCGATTCGCACCGTGGTCAAGGCGGCGACGGCAAAGGAAACAAAGCCCGTGTATGTGGAAATCCTCTGATTTTTGCGCGGGAATTGGATAAGCAAATAACATGCCGCGCAGTCAGTATGCGCGGCATGTGCTTTATTGTTCAAGGCTATCAAAGTGGGAAGATTCCGCAGAGTCTTCGGTCTGTTGAAGAAGCTGAAAAGGATGTCAGTAACTGGAGAACAACCTATGAAAAATCAGTATCTCTTGATCGGTGAAGTGGTAAAGCCTCAGGGAATCCGCGGGGAGGTTAAACTGAAGGCTGAAAGCCAGGATGAAAAACGCTATGCAAGACTGCAGCAGGTTTATATCAAAAAAGGAAGCGACTATCTTCCTTGCCGTGTTCTTCGGGGAAGAGCATCGGGTGGATTTGCCTACCTGCAGCTGGAAGGAATTGAAGACCGCAATCAGGCGGAATCTCTGCGCGGTACCCTTGTCTATGTGGACAGGGAACACGCTATTCAGCCAGCCGATGGTGAGTTTTTTATCTGTGATCTGGAAGGATGCCGGGCGGTAACGGAAACCGGAGAAATGGTAGGTGTTCTGCGGGAGGTATTAAAACCGAATCGTATTAGG
This sequence comes from uncultured Clostridia bacterium, assembly GCA_947167215.1. Taxonomy (GTDB): domain Bacteria; phylum Bacillota; class Clostridia; order Christensenellales; family Aristaeellaceae; genus Ventricola. Next base: position 10,225 of record CAMVHE010000089.1, on the reverse strand, counting down.
GATGTTTATGTCTTTGATACGCCGCGGGGCGAAATGATGATGCCCGCTTTGAAAGAAGCAATTCTCCACGTGGATGTGGAAAAAGGAGAAATAATCCTAAAATCATCCGTGCTGTCTGAGATATGTGTCTATGAAGATGAACCGGCAGAACGGGATGAGTAAGAGGAACAGAGAAATGAAAAAAGGATTTCTAATTGTCTTTCTTCTTTGCCTATTTGTTCTTCCTTCAGCAGCACAGACACTTCCATCCGTGGATATTCCGTCTCCCGGTCTGGCTCGGCTTCAGCAGATGCTTCAGTCAGAACCGGTTACCACACTTTCAGCAGCCTTTTCTGCGGATGAGCTGTTCCATATCCGGGACCTTTCTCTGTTCCAGACGATGCTGGAAGGTACACAGGTAACAATAACGGAGGCCGAGACGGAAGAGGGAATTCTGACTGCTGCTCGAATTACGCGGCAGGGAAATCTGCTGCTGGAAATGGGCATAACACAACGGGAAGACGGTCAGATGGCCTTATCTATGGAAGGTCGTTCGGTACTGATTGATTTTTCCGATTTTATTCCAGATACGGGACTTCCTGCAGATGGGTTTTCTGACTGGATTTCCGGAATACCGTGGGGAACTAGAGTTCCACTTTCCACCATGAAGGAACTCCTGCCTGCGGAGCCAAGGAAAGACCTGATTTCCGGATGGGCGGTAGGCCCGTTTGTTTCACAGGAAACCTGGTCAGATGATGGTGAGCGCCTTACCAGACTGGATTTTTCGGGGTCAGTTAATATCGGTGGGGAAGAGCTGAAAGTGGAAGGCTTTATTCGAAAGCCCGGAGGCAAGTCCCCAAAGGATACGGCAGAAATCCATGTCACAAAGGATGACAACAATACGCTGACCTGGTCGAGAAGTACCAGCTATCGCAGTGAGACTGCCAGAAAAGAACGCCAGGGAACCGTGACCGTTACCCACAGGATCAATTGTGCAGGAAAGCTGGACGGGTATGCCGTTTCTCTGACAGGAACCGTCAAACTGACCAATAAATGGACAGCAGACGGGGAAACGCTGGGGGAAAAGGAGACACTGTCTGTCAGCCTGAAATGGCAGGATAAGAATCCGAAACTGACCCACCTGCATTATGAAAGCGGGGAGATTTCCATGAAGAACAGCATGGAAATGATTTCGACGGAAACCGCAGGAAGCGTGCAGACAGCAAAGGACAGCAGCACCCTGACGATAAAGGGAAGAAGCTATACTCCTTTCAGCGTTGGGATCGGGCTGCAGATTACCCCGGGAGGAGAAATTCCGGAAATGGTTTACGCCAAAGAGAAGCTATCCGGGGAAGAACTGGCAGATTATTTTGAGGAAATGATGGTTACGGTGGCTAAAAGGATATATGCCTTGCTGGATCAGAAAGCACGTGATAAGATTGTAAACAGCATTAGATGAGAGGTGTTAGTTATGAAGCATTTTTTCCGCTTTTTCGGACTGTTGCTCTGTGCGGCCATGCTGCTTATTCCAGCAATGGCCTCTGCTGACCTGGTGATGGCGGCAGGAGATTTGACAGCGTCCGCCCTTATGACTTCCTATGAGGAAGGGAAGGTACTCCATTTGCATGGGACTTTTACAGTCCCGGATTCGGAGACAGCCCAGTCTGGAAAGGCGAAGGCACTGGGTATCCTGCTCTCCAAAGTGGATGTAGACGCTTCAGCATATCTGCTAGGTGAGGAACATCACCTGGATATGTTTTTTACGTTGAAAGGGAACGAGATGGCAACTGTCCAGATGATGATGGACACAGAGGGCAATATTCTGCTTACATCCAATCTGTTTTCAGGAACCGTCCTGGAAATTCCTGCTTCAAGCACAGGTGTGATGGATGGAATTACTGCACTGATTACAGGAGAAGTCAGCGAAGATGAATCGAAACGCGATCTTTCCGAAATGTCGGCAGCTGAACGCCTGCGTCTGACTACGGTGGATACGATCAGCCTGATCCGAAAGGCGCTGCTGGGCTGGGTGGCTTACAACCAGATCGATGATGATGGACTGTTCTATACCTTCAGCCAGGAGTATGTAGAACCCACAGAAGAACGGGACGGCATTGACATGCGGATGTTCGGCAGCATTTCCGGCCATCAGTTTGCCACCCTTCTCTACGATGAGGCAACGCTGCTGGATGCAACTACACGTGATTTCCAGCAGGCTGTTGCAGATGTTCTGGCGGAATCCGGATTTACCAGACTCCAGGTGCGCGCTGCAATTGATTATCTTTTCCCGAACGAGGTCATCGATCCCGCAAAAGACTTCGTCCAGCCTACGCATGCCATTCCGGATGATGGCGCCCTGTGTACCTATAACGATGTATCTTATTTCTTTAAGAAACTCGTGAAATGGGCAGAAAAGGTATTTGATCAAAGCTACGACAGCGAGCTTTCCCTGATGATTGGCAATGACTATTACGGCGCAGTGATCGGCGTGGATGCCGTGCTTCCAAGATTTTCAGGTTATGTTCCCTATGAAGGATATTTCAAATACTCCCACAAAACAGATGATGACTGGCAGGTTATGCATCGCACGCATGGCGAGCTGAATCTGCGGGAGAATTATCAACTGGTAGGAGATCTTAACTTCCTGGACGGTGAAGATGTGGATGGAATTAACCACAATAATCTCGATGGAAACCTTTCCCTGCTGAACCCGGAAAAGAATCCTGCTGCGGCGCTGGATATTGAAGGAGACTGGACGTTTGCACTGAGCAGCACGGAAGGCAAGTATGAGGAAGGTCTTGAGGGCGCCGGCGCTGTTAAGGTACAGTATGACACTCTTTCATTGCCTGTTTCAGGAGTTCTGAACATGAAAGCACAGGCGGACGGGGAGAACCTTGCCATTGAAGGAGAGGCTGCATTGGATATGCTGGAAAGGCTGACAATGGTCATGCATTTTACCGTAGATGATGAGGGTACTGCCAGAAGCTTCCAGGACGGCAACCGAATTGAACTTATGCAGATGGATGATGCTGCCATAGAAGACATGAAGAGCAGTATAATGACTGCCGGCGTCGGTATGGCATTCCAGTTTGTCCTGGATGGGGAAATTATGGAGAGTGTTCAGGAACTCATCCAATAAGCGATAAAAACAAAGAAAGACGGCATTTGCCGTCTTTTTTATTACTGTGAAAGTCCAATAGAAAATGATCAAATTGCAGATAGGATGGCCTTTCATTTATTGTGGTGTTCTTCTGTGGAGCATAGGGATAAAGAACAGATTCTGCACACAAAAAAACGGCGGGTTTGTTTGAAAGAGAGGCCAACGATGCGCATGCAGAAGAAAAGATCAGAAAGTATGGAAAGAAAGAACCGGTTCAGGACTCTCCGGATGATCCCCGATCATTTTTTCCATCCATACCATGTTGTACCAACGACCGAACTTATAACCGCACTGACGGAATTCACCGATAAGGCGATAGCCCAGGTGTGCATGAAAAAAAATGCTGTTTCGGGTCAGATATGCGTCTTCTATCTCTGGCGATGCAATGCATGCATAACAGTTTCGGATACCCATGACCGACAACGAGGATTCGAGCGCATTGTAGAGTTTTCTGCCGATTCCCTCACCATGATGATCCTCGGAAATATAAATGCTTGTTTCACAGCACCAGTCATAAGCCGCGCGGGAATGAAAAGCGCTAGCGTAGGCATAGCCTACCGGGCGGGAATCTTCTTCGGCAACCAGGTAAGGATATCGGGAAAGAATATGGTAAATGCGTTCCCGGAAATCCGAGACAGTCGGCACGGTATACTCAAATGTAATGGCACTGTCGGTGACATAAGGAGCATAAATCTCCAGGAGACTCTCTGCATCATCGGGAGAGGCTGTACGGATTGTCAGCATATGGCATTATCCCTGCGGAGAAGACAATATTGGCCGTCCCCCTGTGTTTCAATGCAGGACTCATAGAAGGCTGTGAGGCCGCGGATCATGAGATCCAGGTCCAGGGTACCGGCAGTTTCATAGCTGGAATGCATGGCCAGCTGAGCAAGACCGATATCTACTGTGTTCATGGAGGCATGGACGTTAGCGATGTTTCCGAGGGTAGAGCCTCCAGGCACATCCGAACGATTGGCGAAATGCTGTACAGGAACGTCGGCAATGCGGCAAATTTCGGAGAAAAGAGCATCAGATACAGCATCCGTAGTGTATTTCTGAGATGCATTCTGTTTGATAACAATGCCCTTGTTCATGTACACATGATTGGTTTCGTCATATTTTTCCGGGTGATTGGGGTGCAGTGCATGCGCATTGTCTGCAGATACCATGAAGGAAGAAGAAAGCATCGCACGGAAAGCGGAAGCGTCTTTTCCGGATGCAGATGCTGCTCTGGAAAGCGTATCTACCAGGAAAGAGGATTCGGCTCCCTGCTTACTGCGGCTTCCGACTTCCTCATTGTCAAAGACAGCCCATACAGGCATCATGCCTGGAGCAGGAATGCCGGCCAGAAAAGCTTCAAGGGAGGTATAAGCACATTCAAGGTCATCAATGCGTGCGCAGGAAAAAAACTGATTCTCTGCGCCCCAGATACTGCCCGGGACACGGCTGTACAGGAAAAGATCTGCAGATACAATATTCTCTGGGAGAACGCCGCAGAGAGATGCCAGCTCCCGGAGGAGTGCTCCGGCGTCTTCCGTATTGCCATAAAGGGGCAGAAGATCGACCTGGGGATTAAAAGCATAGCCGCTGTTTACTTCCCGATTGAAATGAATGGGCATATTGGGGATAAGTACAGCATCCCGATCCAGATTAACAAGCCGGGAGGAAATCCCCTGGTTTTCTCTTACAAGAATGCGGCCGGCGATGGAAAGGGGACGATCTAGCCAGGTGGACATGATCATTCCGCCATACCGTTCCGTATTGAGACGCAGATAATGATTGCAGCTGGCAGATTCAAAACCGGCTTTCAGTTTGAAAGTGGGAGAATCACTGTGGCTTGCAATGATCTGGAAATGAGTGTAGTCGTTTTCCGGCATGCGGAAGGCGATGATGGAAGACTGATTCCGCGTTACATAGTAGCCCTGACCAGGAACCAGAGTGAAGGGCAGATGCTCCGAAAGGGGAAGAAAACCGGCAGCTTTCAGCTTATTGGAAAAAGCAGAGACCGCATGGAATGCCGTGGGAGCACAACGGACAAAATCAATAAAACGGGAAGCAACGCTGTTCATGTATTCTCACTTTCCTTATAGGAGGTATTAACGGTGGAGACCGAGAAGGGCAGCACCGATGATGCCGGCATCTGAGCCCAGCCTAGCGAGTTCAATGGATGCATAGGGCATGTCTTTGTAGAAAATAAGTGGCTTTACGGCTTCTCTTACGGAATTCAGCAGAAAATCTCCTGCAGCAGCCACACCGCCTCCGAGTACAATAATTTCAGGGTCCATAATGTTGATCAGATTTACGATGCCAATAGCCAGAGACTGCACATAATCATTGACAATGGAGCATGCTGTGGTATCTCCGTCTTTTGCACTGTCAAATACAATGCGGGCATCAATTTCTTCAGGATTGCCGTGGCAGCGTTCAGCGATCAAGCTTTCTGGGTGATCCGGCAGAGCTTTGCGAGCTTCCCGGATAATGGCTGTAGCAGAGGAATAGCGCTCAAAGCAACCGCGGTTTCCACAGGTACAAAGCTCTCCTCCTTTATGAATGACCATGTGCCCGATTTCGGAACCTACGCCATGAATGCCGGAATAGGGACGGCCATTGATGACAATGCCGCCTCCGATGCCCGTGCCGAGAGTAATGAAAATACTGGATTTGCTGCCTGCACTGACGCCGGCAACGGATTCGGCCAGACCTGCCACCGTCGCATCGTTATCCACATGAACCGGCAAATCGATATGCTTATGGATTTCACTGATGAAGGGGACATTATGCCATCCCAGATTGGTGCAGAAGGGAATAATACCGGTGGCGGGATCGCAGATGCCGGGGACACCTACGCCGATGGACTGGATATCACGGATACTGACTCCGGCTTTGCCAATGACCAGAAAACAAAGATTGGCAATATCAGAAATCACTTCTTCATATGGTCTGCCGGCACCGGTGGGAATACTGTGTTTTGCCAGGATCTCTCCCTTTTCCGTGATAACGCCGCCTTTAATGCCGGTTCCTCCGACATCAATGCCGATATAAAGCATGCTTAGTTTCCTCCTTTAAGGTTCCTGTGAATTTTGTATGGATTCGTATCGTTCTTTAAGCCGGCGGTCCAGCTCTGAAGTGGCATCATAGCCTTCCAAATGGAGGCGCCAGCGTCTGGCCGCAATTTCAATGATGGTGGCAAGGCTTCTGCCTGGCCGCACAGGGATTACAAGTTCCGGAAGTTCCACATCGAGAATTGTCAGCGTATCATATTTCTGACCAAGACGGTCATAATCTTTGTTAGGAACCCAGACTTCAAGAGAAATGATGAGATCGATCTTTGTACGCCTTCGAATGGCACCGATGCCGAAAATTTCCCGTACATCTACGATTCCCACCCCACGCAGTTCCATGAAATCACGGGTGATTTCCGGAGAACAACCAAAGAGACGTCCTCCAACTCTGGATATTTCTACTACATCATCTGAGACAAGCTGGTGTCCGTGATTGATGAGTTCAAGGGCACATTCGCTTTTGCCGATGCCGCTGTCTCCGATTATCATAATTCCCAGACCATAGACGTCTACCAGCACACCGTGCCGACTGACCATGGGAGCAAAGCGTTCAGAAAGGTACTGGATACCCCTGGAAACAAAGAAACTGGTGACATCTTTGGTGCCGTAAATAGGGATGCGGTGTTCACGGGCCTGTGACAGAAAATCCTCAGGACATTCCATGCCTCTTGCGATAACCACACAGGGAATGGGATAGGAAAAGAACTCCTTGACACGAACACGGCGCAATTCCTCAGGCAGTTCCTGAAGGTAGGCCATCTCAGCTTTCCCAATAATCTGGGGACGTTCGCTGGCAAAGACGCCAAAGTATCCCGCAAACTGGAGACCAGGACGCGAAAGATCTGCATCTGTGATGTAGTGAGGGCATTCTTTACTGTCCGGATTGATTACAATGAGGTCCAGATCATCGGCAAATTCAGCACATGATATTCTCAAATGTATCCTCCTTTCAAGAACCATAACTCTATTATAAATCAGATTAGGATTTGGGACAATGCTGAAAATGCAGTTTTATGAAAAAGAAAGGGACAAAACACCGGACCGGTTCAGCAGATAACAGAGCTGAATACATAACCATTCTGCTGCATGAGTGTTTCTGCATCGGAATGGCGCGGCCGTCTTTCTTTTTTGGAGTGCGATGGTATAATAGAAAACAATGAGATGAATCCAAAAGGATTATTGGATTTCGAAACGAGGGAGGACCGATTATGGGAAAATATGATACTTATTTTCTGATGAAGACGAATGATGTGCCGGGCTATGTTCAGGAAAAATACAGCGGATACTTTGAAAAGGATGCTGTCCTGAGCTGTCAGGAAATCGGGGATGGCAATATCAATTACGTATATCGGGTGAAGGATGAGGCAAGCGGAAAGTCCATGATTGTGAAACAGGCCGGCGTGGAAACCCGTATTTCCAAAGATCTCAAAGCATCAACTGACAGAAACCGGATTGAAAGCGAAATCCTGCAGATTCAGCACCGTTACGCTCCGGGATTTGTACCGGTTATCTTTGGTTATGATACGGTGATGCACGCATGCTGCATGGAGGATCTTGCAGGGTATGAACTGATGCGTTATGCACTCATGCGTCATGAGACCTTTCCCCGTTTTGCGGATGATATTTCCACTTTTATGGTGAATACATTGTTGATGACAACGGATATCGTCATGAACCATAAAGAAAAGAAGGAATTGGTGAAACGCTTTATCAATCCGGATCTGTGCGAAATTACGGAAGATCTGGTACTGACGGAGCCATATAATGATAATAAACATCGAAACATTGTTTTTCCACCCAATTGGGAGTTTGTACAGAAGGAATTATATGGCGATGCCAAAATCTGTCAGGCTGCTGCAGCACTCAAATTCCGTTTTATGAACAAGGCGGAAGCTCTTCTGCATGGCGATCTGCATACCGGTTCGATTTTTGTAAAAAAAGACAGTACCAAGATTTTCGATCCGGAATTTGCTTTCTTCGGACCCATGGGATATGACGTGGGCAATGTGGTTGCAAACCTGATTTTTGCCTATGACAATGGCATGGCATACGGAGATGATGCCTTTGCTTCCTGGGCACTGGATACTGTCCGGGATACCGTTGACCTGTTTATTGAAAAGTTCAGGGCGTGCTATGACAGGAATGCTACAGATTCAATGGCAAAGGTGCCCGGATTCCGGGAAATGTACCTTGCTGATGTGCTTGCGGATACCGCTGCTTATGCGGGAACAGAGCTTCATCGGCGGACGGTAGGTATGGCGCAGGTCAAGGATGTGACTTCCATTACAGATCTGAAGGCAAGGATGCATGCTGAGCGCGTGAATGTTTTCTGCGGCAAGGATTACATTTTACATGAGAGAAGCTTTGGATGCGGACAGGATTTTGTGGATGCAGTACTGCGTGCAGAGAATGAAGCAAAGAAGACGGAGGGCTGAATATGGAGGAAAGAATGCATTTGCCGGATACTGTTGATCTGGACGAGAAAAGACGGGCATTGGTGATTATTGACCAGACGAAGCTTCCGGGCAGGACGGAGATGCTATATCTGACGGAACAGAAGGACATTTTTGAAGCAATCTATCTCCTTAAGGTCCGCGGCGCGCCGGCTATCGGTGTGGCGGCAGCAATCGGTGTATATCTGGCGGCCATGGAAATTGAAACGGATGACGTAAAGATTTTTACGGAAAAGTTTCAGAAAGCAAAAGAATATCTGGCCAGTTCAAGGCCGACCGCGGTGAATCTCTTTTGGGCTTTGAACCGTATGGAGCGGGTGGTGCTGGAGCATCCGGAAGAGAGTGTTCTACAGCTGAAGGAACGTCTTCACAGGGAAGCGCTGGAGATTCGGAAAGAAGATATCCGGGTGTGCCGCAGGCTGGGCGAATATGGTCTTACGCTTCTGCATGAAGGGGACGGTATCCTGACCCACTGCAATGCAGGTCAGCTTGCTACAACCCGCTATGGGACGGCACTGGCACCGATTCATGTGGGACGGGAAAAGGGCATGCATTTCCATGTATTTACAGATGAAACAAGGCCGCTGCTGCAGGGAGCGCGACTCAGCGCTTTTGAAATGGCAGCGGATGGCGTTGAAACCACGGTAATCTGTGATAATATGGCTTCTTCTGTCATGAAGAATGGTTGGGTACAGATTGTCTTTGTGGGGTGTGATCGTGTTGCAGCGAATGGGGATACTGCCAACAAGATAGGAACCAGCGGGGTGGCGATTCTGGCAAAGCATTATGGCATCCCCTTCTATGTTGTAGCGCCAACTTCCACGATTGATATGAATATCTCTTCGGGACAGGAAATACCTATTGAACAGCGCAGGCCGGAAGAGGTTACCGAAATGTGGTATCAGCAGCGGATGGCACCGGAAGGCATCAATGTATATAACCCTGCTTTTGACGTGACAGACCATGATCTGATTACAGGATTTGTAACGGAGTACGGGATAGTCTATCCTCCTTTTGATGAAGGCTTTATTCGACTTTTTGAAGAGAAAAATGCCAAAGGAATATAAGGAAAAACATATGAATTGACTGGGATACAAACCGGTATGAATGCGGGGCTGGCTGGGTTTTTGCAGTCTTCCGGATACCCGTATATCTGCATTTAAATATCGAAAGCAGAGCCTTGTACTTTAAATGGTTTTTCTGAAAGAGTCTTCAGCCTTTGCAAAGGCTGAAGACTTTTTTAGGTAATCAAACCGAGAGCGAAAGCCCACTCTCTTCCGCTTTTCATCATCTCTCAGCACTTTCAAACGTTTTAACGATGACTAATTAACAGTACCTGCTCTTTTCCTGCTTTTTCTTTTCAAGCACCTATATTGGGGATATTATCGTTTCTCCCTTTGCGTAAACAGGAGGATTTGTAAAGTATTGGGAAATTTTTCAGAGCTGCTGGTTTTGCGGCAGATTGCGAACGGAACCGATCTCCAGCTTTAAACGTAAAAATCCAGGATTTTGGTACTATACTCATTAACGAAATGATTTGCCAATTAACAAATGGATAACTGGTGTAAAAT
>CAMVHE010000088.1 GCA_947167215.1 uncultured Clostridia bacterium | reverse complement strand
GGATTTCCACCGACTAGCTGCGTTGCCCTTTTGCTGGGCGCACGGGGTAGTTGACCATATCCTCTTGGCCGGTTCAGATCAAGTGCTTTGTTCTCTTTTTCCAAAGAACGAACAGATTCCTGCCATGCATTCATGCGCTGAACGGAAGCTGCATGCATTCAGGGGATTCGTCCGACAGATAACCTGCCTGTCCCCGCATTGCCGCTGCTGCAGCGGCCGCCGGATTCATACCGCAATTTCCGGCGGAACCTCCGGGAAGATACGGAATTATCCCGATGGAAGCCGCCCTCAAAACAGCTGCTTCTGTCTTGCGTCTCCCGTAATCAGGATGAACACAGCATGGAATAGTTTTCTCTCTGCCCGCCGGATAAAAAGAAAGCGCCGCCCTCAGTCGGACAGCTCTGCGGAGATTCCCCTCCGGCAGAACCTTCTTCAGCCCTTGTTCCTTATCCCGCTGTTGGCGGTGCCTTTGACCTCTTCGTGATAGAAGTAATCCACAATGGTCGGATGCCCCTGAGGCACCCGCTCATAGGGTGTTTCATTATCTGCGAATCGGCTGCCGTTCTTTCGTGCCATTTCCTCCGCCTGCTTTTCCAGGCTTTCAAAATAGCCGCGGTTGCGCCTGCCGTAGATTTCCTCATACAGCGGCATCAGCTGCGGATACTTTTCCGCAATATAATCGAGGATCGTCTTCCGGAATCCGCCCCGCAGGTTCAGATTCTCCAGCCAGACCAGGTCACACTGGTCCTTCGTCCGTTCGAAGATGGCCTCAATGTCCGTGATTCCGGGGAACACCGGCGAAATGAAGCATACCGTCCGGATTCCCGCGTCATAGACCTGCTTCATGGCGGCAATTCTTCTTTCGATGCTGACCGCAGCGTCCATGTCGTTCTTGAAATCCTCATCCAGCGTGTTTATGGACCAGGAGACCGTCAGGCGGTTTCTCTGGTTGATTTCCTTCAGCAGGTCCATATCCCGCAGAACGAGGTCCGACTTGGTGCAGATCAGGATGTCTGCGCCGCTGTCCTTCAGCTGCTCCAGCAGGAGACGGGTCTTTCCGAACTTTTCCTCGAGCGGATTGTACCCATCCGTGACGGTTCCGATGATCACCTTCTGACCGGCATATTTGCGGGGATTGGTGATGGCCGGCCATTCCTTCACGTCCATGAAGGTTCCCCATTCCTCACTGTGTCCGGTAAAACGCTTCATGAAGCTCGCATAGCAGTATCTGCAGGCGTGCGGGCATCCCACATACGGATTGACGGAATACCCGCCCAGCGGTGCGTTTGAACGGGTCATGATGCTTTTTGTCTGAACAAATCCTATTTTGATTTCCGGCTGTTCCATGTTCTCTGCTCCTCCAGTACGCGATGAAATGCTTCCGGCAGTTCCTGGATCATCTGTTCTTCGCCCATGACGGGAACGAGATCCTCTTTCCAGAAGACGGGAATGCTGCTGCGATGGGCCTGTTCCGTCAGGGTGCAGGCCCATGCAGGCTCGGTATGAATCTTACGGCTCTGGGCTCCGGTCATGGTTCCGACAACGATCCAGTCGATGCGGGACAGGTCAACCTTTCCGGGATCATCGAACAGCGGCTCGAAGGTCACGTGATAATGCCTTGCCTTCACGTTTTCCCGCAGCGCATCGATGCGCCAGAGCTCTGCTTTCCTGGTCACCGTCACGCCGAACCAGGCATTCTCAAGGTCGGTGCTGATATTCAGCAGGTCCGGCCGTTTGCTTAAAAAAAGGAACTGGTGCTGGGGATTCTCCCGGATCTTTCGGAAAACCGCTTCCTGCCATTCCGGTTTCCATCCCGACAGATCGCTCATTCCCGTCAGCAGGAAGTTCTGCGGGCGGGGTCTGTCCATCATCCGCAGCTTGCCCGGAAAGAACTCCAGCTGTGAAAAGTCTTCGGTCATGTGATACCGCTTCACGTTGTTGCGTGCGTAGCAGTACGGGCATCCCACCGTGCAGCCAATCACCAGGTTCATGTTCTGGATCAGGTCCTTGATACATACGCTCATGACTTCAGCTTCTCCTCCAGATTCCATTGTATCCGCTTCAGGTACTCCTCGAACTGCCGTATCTCATCGTCCGTAAAGCCCTTGTAGTACAGTGCTCCCATCTGTTCGGAGACGGCATCATAATCCTGCTGCAGCGCCTTTGCCCGGTCCGTCAGGAAGAGCAGCGTCCTGCGACGGTCCCGGGAATCCCCTTCCCTGCGGATCAGTCCCTGCCGCTCCATGCGCTCCAGCATGGTGGTCAGGGAGGTAATGGCCAGGCCGCAGGAATCGGAAACCGTTTTGATCGGCACGCCATCCTGCTGCCAGAGGACATACAGAATCCTTCCCTGGGCGCCGTTGAAGGCATCAATGCCTTTTTCTGCCAGCACTTTTTCAAAGATGCGGTCACCCAGCTGCTTGATCTTCGTGACCAGAAATCCGCCATTGGTTGCCATAACAAAAAACCCCTATATAGTATTACCTTTAAATTCTACTATATAGGAGAATATTTGTCAATGCCCTTTTCCGGCGGCGCTCCTTTTCATTCCTGCTGTTCCCGGTTCATCATTCCCGTGCCGATCAGCATGATTGCAAACGCCACGAAAAACAGGATTCCCGGCAGTTCCCGGAAAATCAGCAGGGAGAGGAAAACGCCGATGAAAGGAGCAATGGCGTAATAAGCGCTTGTTTTTGCGGCCCCGAGGTCGCGCTGGGCGTAAACGTAGAAATAGATGCTCAGTCCATAGGCAACAAAACCGAGGAGCAGGATCTTCAGGATATCCGGCAGTGCCGGAAGGCTTTCACCGACCCCCAGTCCGATCAGCACGGAACCGATGCCGGAGCCGAAGCCCTTGATCACGACGATCTCCAGCGGGTCGCTTCTGGAAAGGCAGCGCGTACAGTTGTTCTCAAGCCCCCAGCAGATACAGGCCAGCAGCACGAATAAGGAACCGAAGGAAAACTGGAAGCTGCTCGCATCCTCCACGGAAAGCAGAATGCTTGAAAGCGTGATCAGACCGATGGCAAGCCACAGCTGCTTTCCGATCTTTTCCCGGAACACCAGCATGGCGATCAGTGATGTGGCAACAATTTCAAAATTATTCAGCAGGGATGCGTTTGCAGCGGTCGTTCGGGACAGGCCGATCATCAGCAGAATGGGCGCTGCGATGTCCAGCAGGATCATGCCAAGGGCATAAGGCAGGTCCTTCCGGGTCAGCCGGGCTTCCCTTCCGCCGTGTCCGGTCTGTTTCCGGACCAGCCCGAGGAGCGTCATGCCGATCCCTGCCCCCAGGTACAGAAAGCCTGCCATCATGGTGGGGGGAACGCTCTGCAGCAGCAGTTTGGAAAGCGGGGAATTGAGCGCGTACAGCGCTGCGGCAAGGATTGCAAAGAAAACGGCCTTTTTCATAACACACCTCACTTCAGGAATTTTGCAATGGCGTCATTGAAGCGGTCCAGTTCTTCCCGGTCTCCATGCTCCAGTGCTTCGGCAATACAATGCTCCATGTGGTCCGCGAGAATGATCCTGCCGATGTTGTTAATCGCAGACCGGACGGCTGCAAGCTGTATCAGTACGTCGCCGCAGTCCCGTCCTTCCTCCACCATCTTCCGGACGGCTTCGAGGTGCCCCGTCGCTCTGGACAGCCGGTTCAGGACGTTTTTTGTCTCGGTATGCGTATGCGGATATTCCTTCATGTTTCCACCTCCATATCCCCCCTGGGGGGATATGGACAGCATACCGCCGGCTTTCATATAGGTCAAGCGTTTTTTATCATCCTCCGGGCTTTTTTTCCGGAACGATGCGAATGCCCCGCAGATGCAGCAGCGCCTCCGAAGCCTTCCGGCTCAGAGGCGCTGTTCTTTCTGCAGTTTGGCTGTCTTTCCTTCCATCTCCGGGGAACACTTCCTGTCTGCTGCCCTCCGGTTTTGCTCATCGGCCGAGGTACCGCTCCCGGGAAAGAACGAAGGAATCGATGCTTTTGACGGAGCCGTCCCACGGCCGGGTCAGCGCATAGGTTTTTTCGTATTGGAAGCCAAAGTGCTCCGCCAGCTTCCTGGATTTCCCGTTATCCTGAAAACAGCCGTATCGGAAATCCTCCGCTCCCAACCTTTGAAAAGCGGTTTCCAGCAGGAGTGCCAGGACCTCTTTCCCGTATCCCCGTCCCTGATACCCTGTGCCGATGCAGATCCCGGTCTCTTCGATGTTGCCCTTTTCCGTTTCCCTCATTCCACAGAGCCCGATGGCCTCGTCGGTATCCTTCAGGGCAATGAACCAGGCAGGATGGTCCTTCTGGTATTCCCGGCTTCTGCGGCATCTTTCCCTTGCTTCCTCCCCGGTCCGGGTCGGCGCATACAGCATCCACTGAAAAACCGCTTCATCTCCCCATACGTTTTTCAGCATGGATTCCCAGTCGGTTTCCTTCGCCCTGCGGAGACGGATGTGCTCTCCTTCCAGCATTTCCGGTGCCGTCAGGTCAAACCGCCAGACCATCACCTGTCTTTTCCCACGGGCATACATCTCATTGTCTTCCGGAATCGGTGCGGTTTCCAGGTACCTGCCTCCCGCCAGCTCGCAGGTTCTGGCCGACGCCCGGTTGTCCGGATCGCAGGTGATGATGACATACTCCATCCGGTGCTTTTCCGCCTGCCGGAACAGCAGCGCACAGGCCCGGGCGGCGTAATGGTGTCCGCGGAACGGCACGTCGATGCCGTACCCGATGTTCCCGCCGATGTACGTCTTCGCATTGTGGCCGATGCGAAGGTCGCAACGCCCGATCTTTGTACCGTCCGTCAGACAGATGGCAAAATAATACGCGGGAAGCCATTGCTTTTCCGGCTGCGCTTCACACGTGTGATCCAGCTTCAGGCAGATCACACCGTCCTTCAGGTCCTCCACGGGATAGAACACCTTCTTCACCTCCATGCGTTTCCAGTCCTTTTTCCGGGCTTCTCCCGGCATCCTGTGCTTCCGTTTCCGCCTTGCCGCTGCTTCCGGCAGTCCCGGAAGTGGCCGTATCCCGTTACTTCACGCCGCGGACCATCATGGTGATGGAAACGGCGGTATCCCACTGCCGGATGCCCGCACGGTACAGCCGGAGCCGTTCATCATACTTTCGGTTGACCGCGGCAACTGCCGCTTCCGCATGCATGGAAGAAACGGACCGTATTGCCTCCAGGCTCGACTGCCTGCCTTCCTCGATCATCGCTTCCGCCAGTTTCCCCGAATACTTCTCCGCATCGGGCGTCAGGTCAATGACGGCATAGCCGGTGGTGACGTTCCGGAAGCCATGCTGTTCCATGGACGCGGGAAGCTCCGCCTCGGACAGGGGGTACCGGCAGACACCGTATTTCCGGAGCTCCTCCCCGGAAGAAGGAAGGCTGTCCCAGAACGCTTTTTCCTCTTCCGTCGTTTCCAGGCACGGCGCCGTGCACCGGATCCCCTTTCTTGCGGAAAGGCACAGGCAGACGCCGCCGGGTTTCAGCACCCGCCGCTGTTCTCCCCAGAAAGCGGCGGGCTCCACATGCTCCTGAACCGTATTGGAAATCGTGACATCAAAAGCTTCGCTTTCAAAGGGAAGCCGCAGGGCATCCCCTTCCACAAAGGTGACGCCCGGGATATGCTCCCTGGCAAAGGCGATGAAATTGCTGTCCCGGTCCAGGGCCGTGATGCGGGCTCCGGGATACCAGCGGTGCAACGCCCCGGACAGGGCTCCGGGGCCGCAGCCGATTTCCAGTATCTTCCATTCCCGGTTCCGGTCCAGCTGAAACAGCCGGTCATACTGTTCAAAGAAAAGATCATCGAACCGGAGCTTCCTGCTGAGGTACAGCGTCATCACGCCCTGGATGTGTTCCGACCAGATGCAGTTCATGCCTTTCCCCTTCCCCTCTGTTTACCGCACCGGCCCGGGGAAAAAAGTCCCGGCGCCTGCAGCGTATTCGGTATCTGCTCAAAAAGCGCCCCACCAGAAGGTGAAGCGCAGAATACTCCTGTCCTTTTCAGAACGGTGCGGTGCACCGGCCCCTTCCACGGCTTTCTCAGGAATCAAAGAAATGCTGACCGTCCTCCGTCACCAGACGCTCCGTCCTGGGATATTCAAAGATATCCCGGTTTCCCGCGTTTGCCTCCAGATAGCCGGCAAACTCTGCTGCGTACCATTTCGCCATCTGCAGGTTATGCATCAGGTAGTGCCCGCAGTTTACCGCAGTGGCACCGGGGACTTCCTGTGCCTCTTCCACGGACCGGAACGCTTTCAGCAGGATCCCGTAGATTTCCTTCGGGGCACGGTTTCCCTTGAGGATCAGGTAGAAGCCGGTAAGGCAGCCCATGGGGCCCCAGTAAATCACTTCATCCTTCCAGTCGGGGTCATTGCGGAGATAGGTGGCAATCAGATGCTCCAGCGAATGCATCGCCGCCACATCGATGACCGGCTCCCGGTTCGGTCTTTTCAGCCGGATATCATAGGTGGTAACCGTTTCGTCCCCCAGATGGTCCACCCTGCTGGTAAAAATGCCCGGGACAATGCGCGTATGGTCCACGGAAAAGCTCTCAATCAGTTTCATATTGGCATCTCCTTTGTTCAAGATCATGATATTTTAAGGGTTCCCGGCCTCCGGAGAAAGCCGGGATACGTATTTCCTTTTCCTGCCTCCGTTGCAGGGCAGAAAGGCGGCATTTCGGAAGAAACGCCTGCTGTCCGGTAGTATACAGGGAAATCCCCAAAACTGCAAACCTCAGTTCCGGTTTTCCGGCAGGACCAGCATCAGCCGGAAGCAGCTGCTGCAGTCGAGGGTCATGCTTCCTCCGGCATCCTCCGTCAGCCTCCGCAGCGTGCGGAGTCCGCCGATCTCCCGTATGGGCTCACTGGGAACCTCCCCGTCATTGCTCAGGGTGACGTGCAGACCGTCTTCCTGCTTCTCGATGCTCAGCTTCACGTTCTGTCCGCCGGCATGCTTTACGGTGTTGGCGGCGCACTCATTCAGTGCATGGCCGATAAGCTCCCGCTCCTTTCCGGCTTCCGGAACGTCGCCCTCGATCTCCACATGCACGCCGATACGTCCTGCCCGCCGGAGGGCTTCGGCATAGAAGTCCCTCGGTGCCGGCAGTTCCTCTGCCTCTGCCAGCAGGCTGCTGCTGGACTGCTGCAGCAGGCGGAGCAGCTCCGTCTCCTCCGTCTTTTCGGGATGGTCCAGGTAATAGCGGCCCATCAGCAGCAGATGTCCCAGCCCGTCATGGACTTCCGTGCGGGCCGTCAGCAGTTCCTCTTCCATCACCATTTCCGCCGCCCGGGCCTGATAGGCCTTCATCCGGTACTGCACCGCCCACAGCTCGGCATTTTTCTCCCGGAGTTCCTCCGAGATACGTGCCGGTTCCGTCACATCCGAAGCAATGATCTGGTCATAATCGTTTCCGTTCATCGTCACCACGGAACGGGAGAACAGCAGTGCCTTTCCATCGTTTTTCCGCACCAGGTAATGGCCTTCCTGCTCCTCCCCCTTTTCCATCACGGCTTTCCAGAAGGACAGCGTGTCCTGCAGCGGCCGGCCGGTCAGCGCAAAGCAGGCGTCCATCATGCTGAGATTGGAAAGCAGGGCCTCCCCCTTTGCGTCTCCGAAGCAGATCCCTTCCGGCAGCGCATCCACTGCCTCCTTGATGGTATCCGTCGTAATATTGCTCCGGGAAAAGCGGAAGATGTCCTGGATCAGTATTCCCAGCAGCAGGGCAAGCACCGCCTCCATCGCCAGGATTGCCCACCAGGGCAGAAGGCACAGCTGCATCTGCACCCCATGAAAACGGAGCGATGCTCCATATACCTCGCGTTCCGGCTCTTCCACCAGGACGCTGAAGAGCAGGACGCCCAGCAGCGCGTTCACCACGGAGAGCAGCAGGATCGCCTTCTTCCGGCGGAGATGGATCATCCGCTGGCACACGAAGAGCTGCCCCAGGAACAGGAATACGGAGAATACCCGGAGCAGGGTGCCGGACAGCGTATGCAGCATATCAATGTATCTCATGCCTTCCCTCCTCCTTCCGCTGTCAGTGTCAGGTACAGGAGCCCGTCCGAATAATCCGACGAGACCGCACAGGGGATATCCTTTCCGGAAGGAGCATCCCTGCAGTCCACCGTCATCAGCAGGCTGTTTTTCCGGAGGAAAAGCATCATCCGGGTAATCCGCGGCATCAGTTCCTCCGTAATCTGCAGGAAACCGTCATAGAGCGCCATGGTATCGGAATAGGTCAGAATGCCCTGCTGCTGGCGGTCAATGGAGGCGGAAACGCCGCAGTCATTCAGGAATCCCGTCACCTCGCGGATGGCCAGGTACAGCTCCTCCGTTTCAATGGCATCCGTTTCCGTATAGGTGAGAATGAAATTGGTCTTCCGCTTGACAAAGGCGTTGTAGGCACAGACCCTGGCCAGCTGGGAGCGGAATCCGGGAGTTCCCGGCTTCATCCCCCCGAGCAGCGCCCCGATCTTCTTATGGACGGGGTACAGCTCCTTTGCGGCTTTGGCGTATACCGCATTCCGGGCGTCAATCCGGGCCTTCTCCTCCTGCTGTTCGTTTTCATAGCGGATCAGCTGGTTCTCAAGGCCAATCGTCTCGTTCGTCTCCTCCAGCCGGTCGTTCAGCCGGTGCAGCGTGCTCTCATCCACCGCCCAGAACGCGCATGCCCCGCTCAGGGTCTTTCCGAAGAGCCGGGTGTCTTCATCCAGTGCCTGCGGGGCTGCCAGCGCCCTGCGCAGCCGGTCCTGCGAAACATCCAGTGCGGGAGCGGAAGAATAGACCGGCACCAGATTCCGATCCGTGATCATGGCCGGGATTCCCATCCGGGAAAAAAACTCCGGATAGTTTTCATTCCGGGGCATCAGCCGCGAGCGGATGCACGCCTCAAACACCCCCAGCATGGAGAAGATATAGGTTTCCGGCATGTTATACAGCTTGCGGTATCCTCTGGCCTCCAGCAGATCATTGAAGACGGTCACCAGGGGCAGTGCCGCAATGAACAGCACCGGCCAGAGGCCTCTCTTCCAATCCTTCCAGCCGCGTACCTTCCAGAGGAGGAAAAAAATCCCCGGCACAATGGTCATTCCGATCCACGCGCAGATCACCCAGTAAAGGGGACCGTAGGAATAGCTGCCGGTGTCTCCGCTCAGCAGCGCCGGGTCGATCTTTGGAACGAAAACCAGGTGGTGCAGGTCGTTGGTGAGCACGATCCCCGCAAGCAGCCCTGCCGGGGCCAGAAACGCCGTATCCCGAAGCGGGCTGTCCTTGCCGCTGTGGAACCGGATGCAGGTCATCAGAAAGAGCGTGGGCATCGTAATCATCGGAACATAGAACAGATACCACATCAGCCTTGTAAAGAACGGGGATACCTCGATGCGGTACTTCAGCGTCTGGAGTACCAGGAACAGCAGCATCATCAGCGCCGCAGCCAGGGTATAGCCCCTGGAAATGGACCGGACAAGGCGGTCCCGGACCGTCTGAATCCAGAAAAGGATCAGGCTGGCATAAATGGTGAAGGTGACACAGAAGAGAACCGTATCCGGGATATAGGGGTGCTCTTTGCGCATGAAATAATGAATCAGACCGCAAAGAAGAAATAAAGCGATGAAAATACCGGTATTGCGCCGGGTGACCCGATCCTCCATGTTACTCTTTCCCTCCTCCGTGCAAAGACTGACGTATGGACGGCCCCGCGGCCGGCAGCTTCACGCCTTCCCGGCAGGCGGAAATCCGGAAAGGCATTTCACTCCTCCGGACGCTTTCCCGGATGCTTTTTCTGCCAGGCGGTGGGCGTCATGCCGGTCTGCGCGCGAAAAACGCGGCAGAAATAGTCCGGATCATAATATCCGCTGAGCATGGCCGTTTCACTGACGGATATTTTCTGGGCCAGCAGCCGCCGGGCATACCGGATGCGGATATCGGTCAGGTACGCCTGGGGCGTCATGTCGGTAGCCTGCTGGAAGCAGCGGCGCAGATGGTCCTTACTGTACCCCGTGGCGGTCAGGGCCTCCGTCACCTGAAAATCGGGATCGCTGTAGGAAGCTGCAATCTCCCGGATCACCCGGCTGACAGCAGGATGCACCGGCGGCAGGGGCACGCTGTCTTCCACCATCTGCAGCACGGCATTATACAGGCTTTCCGTCACCGCGTCCGTTTCCTGATGAATCAGGTACCGGGACAGAAGAATCATCAGCAGGCCGGTCATGGTGCGGCAGCTGTCATCCGCCAGGACCAGCGGTTCGGTAAGCATCCGCTCTTTCCTGCCCGGCGCATCGGTGCGGTTCAGGGTATCCGTACGCAGATACAGATCCCGGAAGCCCTCCGGTGCCGTTTTCCGGTGGGGCATCCCAGGCGGGATCACAAACACCGACCCGGGCCTGAACGGGTATTCCCGTCCGCCGATCTCCGACGTTCCCTCCCCCTCCGTGTTCACGATGATCTCATAGCAGTCATGGCTGTGCAGTTCATGATCTGTCAGGCGGTTCGGAGATGCGCCAACCAGCAGCAGGGCCATAGGGATTCCTCCTTTTCGAAATGGGCTGCCATCAATATAACAGCACACCGCGTTTTTGTCCAGTTTTTCCGTCGGTTCTGTTCTGAAAAAAAACGGGGTGCCGCGCTATAATGTCCCCATCCAAACGAAAGGAAGAGGAAAACAATGGAAGGCATGATGCGGCAAATGGTAATGGCGGGTCCCCGGAAGAGCAGAATCATCGAGGTACCCATTCCAAAGTACAGTGACAACGAAATGCTGGTGAAGGTGACCCTGACCGGCATGTGTCATTCCGAGTGGTATCCCTGGGCCACTGCCAGGGAAGGCGACATTCTGGGTCACGAAGCCATCGGCGTGGTGGCCGAAATCGGCAAAAACGTTCAGGGCTTCCGTGTCGGTGACCGGGTTACCGGTCTCGGCGGCGGTGCTTACCGGGAATACATTGTGGTTTCCCCCGAAAAAACCGCCCATGTTCCCGACTGCCTGAAGGACGAGGATGCCATTTCCGAGCCGCTGGCATGCCTGCTTTCCGCTGCCATGAAGCTCCCGGTGCAGACCCTGGGCGATACCGTGGCCGTGGTGGGCTGCGGCTACATGGGACTGGGCACCATCTCCCTGTTCAAAGCCATGGGCTACGGCGACATCATCGCCATCGACAAGCGCCCGGAAGCGCTGGAGAATGCGAAGCGGTTCGGCGCCACCGAAACGTATCTTCCGGAGGAAATTCCCGAATTGTACCTCAGCAATTTTGAGACCATCGGGAAGGCCGACCTGACCCGCAGCGGCGACAATGCCAATGTGTTTGCTCCCGGCATTCCCACGGTCATGGAATTTACCGGCACCGAAGACGGACTGCAGCTTGCCGGCGAACTGGTGAAGGCCCACGGCCGTCTGGGCATCGGCGGCTACCATAATGACGGCCCCCGTTCCATCGATTACAAGCTCTGGAACTTCAAGGCCATCACCACCATCAACTGCCATGAGCGCCGCATCGAATACGAAGCGGGCCTGTGCCGCCGCTGCATGGAACTGCTCGAGAAGGGCATCTGGAAATTTACCGGCGTGACAAGAGTCTATGATATGAAGGATTTCGACATGGTCAGCGAAATGATGGAGCACCATACCGACAACTTCATCAAGGCCGGCATCCGTCCGTAAGCCGAAACTGATTTCCGCAGGGGAACCGCTCTCCGGGCTCCGGAGGGAGGCTCCCCTGCTCCCTTTCCGACAGGGAGAACCCGGGTTCAAAGGAGACAGAAAGCATGGAGAGAATCAAAACAGCCGTCATTGGCTGCGGCATGATCAGCTATATCTACCTCAAGAATTTCCAGCACCTTTTTTCCGTGATCGACCTCGTGGGGGTCTGTGACCGTTCTGAAGAAAAAGCCCGGGAGAAATCCCGTCTGTTCCAGGTCTCCGTCATGACCATGGAGGAAATCAAGGCAAGCCCCGAAATCCGGCTGGTGGTCAACCTCACCGGCCCCGCCGCCCATTATTCCGTCATCCGGGAGCTGCTGGAAGCCGGGAAAAACGTATATACCGAAAAAACACTCTGCGTTGAGTTGGAACAGGGAAAGGAACTGGTGGCGCTGGCAAAGGCAAAGGGGCTCTGCCTGGGCGTTGCTCCGGACACCTTTCTGGGAGCCGGCCTGCAGACCGCGCGGCTGCTCATCGACCGGGGAATGATCGGCAGGGTTACCTCCGCGCGTGCGGCCGTCAACCGTTCCCATGCACTGAATTCCGAGCTCTTCCCCTTTATCCGGAATCCCGGCGGCGGCTTTGCCTATGATATCGGCATCTATTATGTCACCGCCCTGCTGAGTCTGCTGGGACCGGTGAAGAAGGTGACGTGGTTCGTCTCGGAGCCCCGGGTCCAGGAAGCCCGCATCCTGCGAAACGGCGGGTTCGGCAGGCCCTTTGCCACCGCGGACAGCAATCTGTATGCAGGTTCCCTGCTTTTTGAAAGCGGCGCACCGGCAACCCTGCACCTGGATGGCGAAAGCATCGACGAGGAGCAGTCTTCCCTGGTCATCTACGGCACCGAAGGGATTCTGAAGCTGGGCGATCCCAACAGCTTCCACGGCTCTGTCCGGCTCCTGCGGAACAATGCCCCGGAAGCCCGGATGCCGTTTACACACGGTTTTGCCGGCATGACCCTCTACGGCCCCGAAACCCCTGCCGATTACGGCCAGCACCGGGGAGTGGGCGCTGCGGAGATGGCCTGGGCCATGATTGGGCACCGTCCCCACCGGGCTTCCGCGGAAATGGGACTTCATGCCATGGAGGTCCTTCACGGACTGGATGTTTCCTCCAGGGAGGAAAAGGTCTATGGCATGACGACCAGCTTCCAGCAGCCTTCTCCCCTGCCCTCCGGATATACCGATCAGATACTGGGCGGCATCCGCTGTGATGCCGAAGGTTCCCTGGTCAACGGATAGCGTCCCCTCTCCCGCACGCAGAGGGGCGGAATCTTTTCAGGACACGATCCGGACCGCCAGGCTCTGAACGGAAGCAGGCTTTGAAAACTGCCATGCCCGAAGAAACCAGACAGAACAGCCTCCCGGCTGTCATGGGGGTGTACCCTCTTGACAGCCGGGAGGCTTTGTATAATGACCGGAAGCGTGCATCTTCCGGTCCGGTTTCTGTTCTGCGATCGGTCCGTTCCCGGCAGATCCTTCTCCGCCGGAAAGGAAGCCCCGCGGCATCTTACTTCTGACGGGGTCCGTGATATTCATACCGGTCCAGGTCCCCGCAGTAAGCGCAGACCCCCATCCTCGGAGAATTCACAACCGGCAGAAGGAACTCCGCATTTCCCATCTTTTTTACGCATTCATTACAATACATTCTGGCAGGCCACTCGGAAGCGTCGATCCACGCCGCCTGCATTCCGCACTTTTCGCATTCATACCGGTAAGGATTATTTCGTGCCAGCACCCGGACCTCTTTCTTCTCCTTTTTCCGGTTGACTTTCTGCACAAAGGTAATCAGCAGGGATGTGGTGGAACCGAAATCATATTCATAGCCGATGACGGTCCCGGGCAGGAATTCCCCCATGACGGTTCCCTTGCTGAGCTCTCTGTAAGCATGCTGCGGCATGAAAGCACTCATGTGCCCGCAGCATTCGAGCCAGACGGCCCGGAGGAATTCATCGAGATCCTGAAGCGACGAAACCAGCGGAATATCGATAAACAGCCAGTAATTGCGGTCCACGTCTTCCACCTTCAGGAGATAGCAGGACTCGTTTCCCTCCTCCGGATAGTGCTCCGCCAGCAGGTGTCTGCCCATGTAGCCCTTTGACTTCTCGACGCCGCACAGGTAGCACGGTCCCTTCTGTTGTTTCCTGTTTGCCATGTTTTACTCCCTCCGAACGCCTTCCCGGCCTCGTACCCCTGCCGCTTGCCGCATTCCTGCTTATTTCTGCAGGGCCATTCTTTTTTCCATTGCAGCATTTTTATAACAATGTGTATTGTTGACAGCAGCATGATACTACAGTTTCTTCTCTCCCGCAACACTTTTCTTTCGTATATCGTTTCACAGATGCCTTTTCGTATAATCTGCCCCTTCCGGTGCCGTTCCGCTCCCTGCATTCTTTCCGGAAGCAGAGGCGGTCCCCGCTTTTCCTGTCCTCCGGAATATGCTATAATTCTGCAAAAGCGGAAGGATAATCCCACAATAAACCGCGGGGAGGAATCACGTTGTATCAGATTTTTGTCGTGGAAGACGAATTGCTGATCCGTCAGAACATCCGCAGCATCGTCGAAAACATGCAGGGGGCCTATGCCTTTGCGGGAGAGGCCTCGGATGGCGAAATCGCCCTGTCCATGATCCAGGACATCATGCCCGACATACTGCTGACGGATATCCGCATGCCGTTTCTGGACGGACTGAGCCTGATCAAGCACGCAAAGGTGATGATGCCCTGGCTGAAGGTTGCCGTCATCAGCGGCTACGGGGACTTTGAATATGCCCAGCAGGCCATC
>CAMVHE010000087.1 GCA_947167215.1 uncultured Clostridia bacterium | reverse complement strand
CAAATCTGGATACCCTTTTTATTGTATTCAGTGTTGTACTAACTTATTGACATTGCAGTTTTCTGTCCTCTGTTTTTTATGAAGAAGATCAGCTATTCCGCCATTTCCTCAATATTTCCCGCAATACCGCGGACGGTTTCTCCTGCTTCAGAACCCGATGGGTTCCGTCTGTTTCTGATCTTTTCCCGGTATTTCTCTTTCCATCCGAAAACCGGCTATATCCGCGGGCATCCCCTGTCAATGCTGTATTTTCCTGTCGGAGGGGTACAAAAAAGCATGATCGACGGATCATGCTTAATTATTCGTTTAACGCCATTACGCTCAGTGAAGAACAGCTTCCTTGAGCGCCTTGCCCGGCTTGAAGATGGGGGAACGGCGTGCACCAATCTCAATAGACTCACCAGTCTTGGGGTTCCGGGCTTTACGAGCCGGACGCTCCTTTACTTCATAAGCTCCAAAGCCAACAATCTGAACCTTTTCGCCTTTGATCAGATTCTCGGTAACAATCTCCGTCATAGTGACAACAGCAGCCTCAGCATCTTTGCGAGACAGGCCGGTCCTCTTAGCAATCTCTGCACTCAGTTCATTTTTGTTCATGAATAACTAATCCTCCTTAAAGATTAATCACTGCGCATATGCAACAATGACGCTTTTTTTCAGAAACCGTTGCATATTTTACGATTTCTCTCTTCTTTACGCAAGAGGGTTTTTATGTTTTCTACATACTAACTGAAAAATGCTTGGTTTTTCCATTCACTATTCGATAAAACTGTGTCTCCAAGCTCCCAATAAAGCGTGTAATAATCGAACATTTCATCCTCTGCACTGGTAACTTTTCAATATTTACGGGCATCCTTGCGGGTCGTCCTGGCGAATCTGCCCATTAATCCGCTGTTTTGTCGCTATTCTGAGAGCGGTTTCTCCATCCAGTCCTGCGGATTCTGCCAGCATACATACTGCCTCCAGCAGCATGCCAAGATTCTCCTCATCCATCTTCTTCCGGAAGTCTTCAAATGCTTCTTCCACAGCTTTCTCTGCGTCTGCTCTTTCCGGAAGTCCCTGACGCTTCAGGACCTTCTGTGCCCGCATTAATGCAGGGAGAGAAACCGGTACTGCCTGCATACGCTGCGATTTACATTGTTCTCCTCTTTCCTGTTTCTTTACGCTTTCCCAAACCCTGGATGTTTCTTCCGGAGTATCAGCGTGTGCAGTGCCAAAGACATGGGCATGTCTGCGAATCATCTTCTGTGCTGCAAGACTGGTCACATCCCGATCCGTAAAATCTCTGTGTTCCCCCGCAATCTCGCTGTTCAGCACGATCTGAAGAAGCACATCCCCCAGTTCATCTGCAAGCTTCATCGGGTCCGGATCGTCCATAGCTTCTGCAGCCTCACAGGCTTCTTCCATCATATATTTCCTCAGCGTATGGTGTGTCTGGGCACGATCCCACGGGCATCCTCCCGGAGCCCGCAACTGATGGATGATTCCCACAAAATCTTCGTAGGTTGCCCTCTCCCGCTGAAACACGCTCACAGGAGGTATGAACACGCAGGAGCGATGATCATAGTGCTTCTGCCTGTCCAGGGCATAGAGCGGAATGCGGCTTCCCGGCAGAGAGGCCGCATTTTCAAAAAACCAGACCGTCATTTCATCATCAAAGAGATCACTGAGCCAGAGCTTCACATCGGATGCCAGCCGGGCATCATTGAGCTCTGTAATGACCTGTCCGCGGTCCGCCTGCGGACGATAGGCAGGCAGGGACAAGGCAGTCATGCGCAGACTGTCCGTGGTTTTCTCTCCCTGTGCACAGCAGAATGCCAGGGCGCAATCTGCAAGAGACAGGCCTGGCAGCAGAGAGACTGTCATATTTTCCGGCTTATGCGCAATAAGATAGGCAACCGTAGCATCTGTCAAAGGGTCCGGCACTGCGTATGCAATGCTGTTTTTTTCCGCTTCCAGAAAGAGGCGGGCAGCAATTTTTCCACAGAGCTCCTCAAAATCTTCGCAGCCTGCATAACAGTCATCCAGGGAAGTATAGGAAATTCCTTCCTTTCGAAGCCAGGCAGCTGCTCCATGAATCTCGGTGCGCAAAAAAAGACTCGGAGTCCTTCGCAGATATGGAAGGACTCCGATCATCA
Organism: uncultured Clostridia bacterium; assembly: GCA_947167215.1. GTDB lineage: Bacteria > Bacillota > Clostridia > Christensenellales > Aristaeellaceae > Ventricola. Next base: position 12,381 of record CAMVHE010000087.1, on the reverse strand, counting down.
TCTGGTTCTCGCCATCAGGGCCCAGCGCAAGAATGTCGATGTGACAGGCAGTCATTTATGCCTCCCCGTCCTGATCCAGGACGCTCTCAATGATAAACCGCGGACGCCGCTTGGTCTCATTGTATATCTTGCCAATATACTCTCCCACAATTCCAAGTCCCAGGAGCTGCAGGCCTCCAAGCATCCAGATGGAAACCATGAGGCTTGCCCAGCCGTCCGAGGTTACCCCGGTCATTTTCCGGATAATTGAGTAGATCAGCATGATAAGGCTGACTACAAAAATGATAATACCTGCATTGAAAACCAGGCGGATGGGCTTGACAGAGAAAGAAGTAATGCCATCTGCGGCAAAAGCCAGCATCTTTTTGAGCGGATACTTGCTTTCCCCTGCAAAGCGCTCTGCACGTTCATAAGTGACCGTTGTAGACTTATAACCGATCTGCGGAACGATACCCCGCAAGAAAAGATTGACCTCTGAAAACTGTGCCAGACCTTCCACCGCCCGTTTGCTCATAAGACGGTAGTCTGCATGGTTGAAGACAATATCAACCCCCAGAGCTTTCATAACTTTATAGAAGCCTTCTGCCGTGAAGCGCTTGAAAAAAGTATCGGTTTCCCGCTTGGAGCGCACCCCGTAGACCACTTCGTACCCTTCATGATAGGCATCTACCATCGCATCCACTGCATTAATGTCATCCTGAAGATCCGCATCCATGGAAATGATCATATCTGCCTTCTTGACAGCTGTCAGCAATCCCGCCAGCAATGCATTCTGATGTCCGCGGTTCCGGGAGAGATTCACACCGGAGAAATATTCCGGATGCTCTGCATGCAGTCTGCTGATAATCGGCCAGGTGTCGTCGGAAGAACCGTCGTTCACAAACATCACCCGGCTGGATTTCGAGATTTTGCCGGATGCCTCCAGATCCCTGAGTTTTTTCATGAGACGTTTGCTGGTCTCCGGCAATACTTCCTGTTCCTTGTAACAAGGAACGACTATATAGAGGGTTTTCTCCTCTTTCATCCCTGTTTTCCTCCGTTCATATCATTGCGCACGGGATCCCTGGCGCTATTATTCGACAGCAAAGAATCCCGCAGCTGGGCAAGTTCTCCCGCACTGCGCGACAATGCCGCTGCCGCACCGCTGAGCATTTTGTCTGCCTGGATGCAGGCCTGGGTGTAAATGCTGTCCGCTTCTTTCTCTGCCCGGTCCCGCGTTTCCAGTGCATATGCATTGGCACGCCTGCTGATCTCGTTCTGTTCCACCATCTGCTGACTGGTCTGCTGCGCCCCTTTCAGAATCTGGTTCGCCCTCATATTGGCATCTGCCATGATTGCGTCTGCATTCTGCTGTACCTTCTGCCGGATATCCCGGTCATAAGCATCTGCCGCACCGCGCACTTCCCTGTCATACTGGTCCGCCTTGTCGCGGGTTTCCCGGTACAGACGGTCTCCCTCGCTGATTTTCTTGCTGGCAGTCAGATTTGCCTCCGACAGGATTCTCTCCTTCTCTTCCAGAATCTCCTCGGCTTCCCTGATCGCATAAGGCAGTTCGACGCCCAATTTGCCCGTCAGGTTCAAAAGCTCTCCCGTATCCACCACTCTCATCGTGTTGCTGAAAGGCATTTTCTTGCTGTTTTCAATGAGGTCCCGGATATCACTGAGCAGTTCCCGCACATTCGCCAGCTCCGATTCCACCTCATCGTCCTGCATCAGTTCCTCTTCATACTCCTGATCCTGCATTTCTGTATTATCATCTTCTCCGGCAGGTTCATTCTGCTGCCGTCTTCTGGTCTTTTCCTGTTCCTCCACGCCCTAATTCCCCCTTTTCAGTGCATCTATGATCTTATCTGAAAGTCCTTCCGGTACCATTCTGCTGATATCTCCGCCAAAGGCTGCCACTTCGCGTACCACGCTGGAACTGATGCCCGCGCACGCATCCGAGGTGATCAGGAGTACCGTCTCCACCCCTCCGATCATGCGATTCACCGTGGCCATCTGATACTCCGTATCAAAATCCCCAATGGGCCGTATTCCCCGGACCACTGCATCCACTCCGGCTTCATGAGCGCAGTCGATCAGCAGCCCGCTGTGCCTGATCACCCGGACATTGGAAAGATTTCGGCAGGCTTCCTGCAAGAGCATCACCCGCTCTTCCGGCGGAATATGACCGGTCTTGCCGGGATTGTGCATAACTGCCACGATCAGTTCCTCTGCCAAAGCGGAAGCCCTGGCAATAATATCCATATGCCCGACGGTAACCGGATCAAAGCTGCCTGCAAAAAGCAGTTTTTTCATTCCTCCGCCCCTTTCCCGTGCCACCTCATAAGGGTAATCTCCGTATCCCCGTAATGCCTCACGGATTGTATTTCAAACTGTCCGCTGAATACCGGGCCTTTGCCTGTCCGGTGTTCAACAACCATTCTGCAGCCTTTTTCCAGCATATTCTGTCTGGCAAGCTGGTCACAGATCTCCCCGGTTTCCTCCATCCGGTAAGGAGGGTCCAGAAAAACCAGCGAAAACCGGATATCCTGCTCTGCCAGCTGTGCCAGTGCCGCCTTGTAATCTCTGGGAATCAGCTTTACACAATCCTCACAGCGGACGGCTGCAATATTTTTACGAATCGCTGCCTGCGCCCCATGATCACTGTCTACCAGCACAGCAAATCTGGCTCCGCGGCTGATCGCCTCCAGAGACAGTGCACCTGTGCCCGCAAAAAGATCGAGGCATACCGCATCCTCCACATCATTCCGGAGAATATTGAACAGGGACTCTCTCACGTAATCCTGTGTCGGGCGTGTCTTCTGTCCCGCTGGAGCCACCAGGGTTCTGCCTTTCGCTTCACCGCCAATGATGCGCATGCTGTTTCCTCACTATTCTTTCCTTTAAAACACCTGCCGTTCTGTACGGGAAGCATCAGCCTTCCTCCCCACTGATCCGGCAGATCAAATGATCAGATCAGGCGCCGCTTGTCATCCTTGACATCCTGACGCTGGCCGTAATGAACATCTCCGCCGCCACCCGTAAGCTGCTGTGCAAGAGAACTGCGTTCCTGCTTCCGTACCGCCCTTTTTTTGGCTTTTCTCTGTGCCTTGGCAATCTTGGACTGCCGCAGCGGCGACACAAAATAACCTGCCATGGTGACAAGAATAAAGGTCAGATAATAAAAGGGGATCAGCCGGTCTATCGTCGCAATCTGCCGTGTTGTATCCGCAAAGAATCCGATAAAATTCATGGACAGAACTCTGGTAATAAGCCGGAACCAATCTGTCACCGTCATGCTGACGGTTGCTGTATAAGGTGCAAGGGGGCCCAGTATATCACTTCGGCTGCCATAGCTGGACGTCAGCCAGCTGGGCAGGTCCTGCAGCTGATATGTATAAGGCTTGGAAGTAACTGCCACAATGACAGAAAGAAGAAACGGAACAAGAAAAACCAATACCGTCGCCGTCAGCATCCGCTTCGGGCTGTAGCAGCCTTTATCATCCTCCGGAGATACCGAACCGCCATTCTTGATCTGTTTTTCCACCCGCCTGCTGATTTCCGTGTCCTTTACTCCGTGGCTCATTCCTTCATTAAAGAAGAGGAAGAGCAGAAACAAGTACGTGAGAGCTGTCACCGCAACGCGAAGGATCCGGTTGCCTGCCGCATGCAGGCCGGAGAGCATAAGACCAAGAACTACCGATACCGCCAGAATAAGAAGCATTCTTCCCGTTACAGCAGGCAGTTTTGCCTTCCAGTTTTCCGACTGTCTGGGCGGCTTTATTTTTTTGCTTTTTGTCTTTGTTTCCATATTTTCCTCCGCTTAATCACCCACATATATGCGTGGAACCCTTGCGGAAGGAGAGCAGAGAATCTCATAGGAAATGGTGCCAGTCATTCCTGCCAGGTCATCCGCTGTGATGCTCTCCTGTCCCTGGGTTCCCATCAGCACCACTTCATCGCCTGCTGCTGCATCCGGAATGTCGGTAACATCCACCATCATCTGGTCCATGCAGACCCTTCCGATAATCGGCGCCCGTCTTCCCCTGACCAGCACGTATCCTCTGCCGGAAAGAAGCCGGGGATAGCCATCTGCATATCCCACAGGAAGAGTCATGACCACGGTGGGCCTTTCCGCGGTGAATGTTCCTCCATAGCTCACCCGCGTCCCGGGAAGAATGCTTTTCACATAAGCAGCCCTGGTAATCCATTGCATGGCCGGGCGCAGTCCCGAAGCTTCCGGAACTGGAGGATAGCCATACAGGGCTATGCCGCCCCGAACCATGTCCATATGCAGTTCCGGCCATCTGAAAATGGAAGCGGTGTTGGCACCGTGATGGATCAGTTTTTCTCCCTGATGAACCCGGTCTGCCACTGCACACAGTTCCGTGAACCTGCGGATCTGAGCCTCTGTCACCTCCGGCTCATCCTCATCAGCGCAGGCCATATGGGTCATGCATCCCCGAAGCCTCACACCGGAGCAGGTGTTCAGATACCTTACGATTCTCTCCACATCCTGCTCCCGACTTACTCCGATCCGGCTCATCCCCGTATCCAGAGCAAGATGAACACTGACTTCACACCCGGATGCGGATGCTGCCTGTTCCAGCGGACGGATATGGTTCTCATCATAAATTATCTGCGTAAGATGGTTTTCCGCAACCGCCTTTGCCGCCTGTTCTTCCGGGGTTCCCAGAATGAGGATCGGCATGGTGATTCCTGCTTTCCGCAGCTCAATTCCCTCCTCCGGAATCGCTACGGCCAGCATATCTGCACCAGCCTGGATAGCCGCCTGTGCCACCGGTACAGCACCATGGCCATAAGCGTTGGCCTTGACAACCGCCAGAAAAGCAGTGCCCGGTGCCAGTCTGCTTTTCATTATTTTCAGATTATGACGGATCGCTGAAAGATCTATTGAAAGATACGTTGTCCTGTACATATCCAGTTCCTTCCTTGCCGCAATTGCAAATTATTATAACGCGAACCGGCTTCTCTGTCCATCTTCAGAACTGCATTTCCAGCCAGTCCTTCAGATATCCGTCCCATCTGCTTCCCGTAGCCTTCCAGAGGGAGGATAGAAATGCCTCCATGCTGGCCTTCCGTCCGGCATTCTCCTCTGCGTAAGCATTGAGAGCTTCCACGAACGCTGCTTCTCCTGCTGCCTCGGACATTCCCAGAATCATGGCACCTCCGGCATCCCTCAGCACAATGGCAACCTCATCCGCATCTGCAAAAACAGATAAAGGCGCTCCAATGGTTACTCCCCTCGGATGCGTCAGTCTTGTAGCAGGTTCCACATTTGTCCGGTACCGGCTTTCCAGTGCATATGTCCCTTTTGTCTTTCCGTAGCAGAGCAGTTCTGCCCCCGAGGCCACAGAAACGGAAAGCCAGGGGTTTTCGCTGTCTGTACCAATCAGAACGCCGAAGATCTGCTGAAGCAGCAGCCGGCTCAGCTCTTCAACCAGAGCTTCTCCTTCTGCACCATCCGTCAGGGCAAGACCGGAAAGCACTTTCCCATCGGTTTCCGCCACACCCGAGAGTATGCAAATACCTGAAAACGGATAGGAAAACCCTGTTTTTCGCAGGCGTGCCAATGCCTCCCGGGTAGCTTTTATATCTTTTTCGTCGGAGGCCGTAATCAGTACGCCATGATCTTCTTTCTGATAGATTCTTCCCTGCCAGACCGCCAGAGAAATATCCCTGGCCGCACCCTGATGATACGTATAGGTTGTTTTACCGTTTTCTCTGGTTTCTCCGGTCAGCGTACCGTTTCCAGCTGCCGCATATTGGTCCGGTACGGTAATTTTCATTGTCAGGTCATAGGGTACCCACGAATCCGGGCCACACATCAGTTCACCCGTCTGCCAGGCATTCTCCGAGTAACGGGCAGGCATGGGCAGAAAATCCATCGCCAATAGTCCATCCCGAAAGCTGCTCCCAACAGGAGACAACTGAAAAGAGCCCGTTATGGTCATCATTTCCTGAGTACCCCAGGAGGTCTGGATGCGCAGGACAGAACTGTCCTCATCAAAATAAGGGAGCACACTCTTTCCATTGGCGGTCATACCCGAGAAGGTCAGACTCCCTGGCTGCTCCGCATTTGGATAGGCCCGAAGAACGATCTCACGGAGGTCTTCTCCTGCCGGGTTCTGCAATTCCATGGCAAAAGTACCGAACAGCGACGTACAGGTGCTGTTTGTCTGTACATCGCAAAGAATCCGGTCCGGGCAGGATAGTCCGTCATCTTTTCCTCTTGGGGCCGGACTGCGAAGCAGAATTCCTGCCGTGAAAGCAAGCACAGCCAGTCCACACACAATGATGATCTTTTTCATGCTTCAAAAAAGGAAGGCCTAAGCCTCCCGATTCCATTATGCTTTTCCGTCAAACTTTTCTCCGCACTTCTTGCATGTAATCGTGATCTTTCCAACTCCACGGGGAACCCGCAGCCGCTCCTTGCATTTCGGGCAGACAAAATACCGATATTTTCTGGCATTCTTCAGCCGCTGAAACCATTCACTGATCGCCTTGCGTACGCCATATGTCTTTTCCAGGTAAACAGTATTCTCATGGGCACGCCGTACCCTGTCCTTGCTCAGCATCCTGTAAAAACAGAATACCAGCAGAGCATCTGCAATCAGCGTTGTCACCATGCGGATTCCTGTCAGCGATCCGATGAGCGTGAATACCAGAGCAAGAATCACAAGCGTCAGATTCAGCTGATCCGAACCATATCGGCCGGACATGAAATGGGATACTTTTTCCCGGAACTTATCTAAAAAGCTCATACTTTTGCCTCCAAATAACAAATATAGGAAAGCATAACCCGATGCTTTCCATCTGTCAATCCTCTTTTTTCAGCGGGTCAGCCGTTTTTCATCATTCCTGATCCGGACGTATCGGGAAGTGCAGATCGGCTTTACGGGACGATTCCGGTCATGTCTTTTTCTCAATTGCATGTAAATCCACTGAAGCCATGCAGACGGGAATAGCAGGAAGCCCTTCCAAAACTTGTGTCAGAATAAATGAATGATTTTCCAACCAGTTCGAGCCATCGCAATTTCAGGAAAAGGGCATACACTGTAAGCGTTTTATCGCATGATGTACCCCCTGTTTCTTGCCTCCTCTGCCATTTCCTGGTTCTGTCCGCCTCTGCGGATAACTGACTACCGCATTTGACCAATTCCTTTCCCATTGAAGCAAAATGCATATTCTCTGCCGTTATGAAAGAGGCCTTATTGAAGATAATCTTTCAATACAGCACCTTGCAATGCTGTTGGTCGTGCTATAAAAAAGAAACCCCATCATTTCGGAGTTTCCGCTGCTGAGAAGGAACAGCCAGACTATCCGGAAAGCAGTTGTCCCGAAAGGTGCAGTTTCTTTATTGTCTGCACTCCCATATATAATGCCGTACACACAGCCCGGCCTCAAACTTATCTGTTTCCTTTTCCTGCTAACATTTCAAGTTTTCCTGGCAGGTTTGCAGTTTTCACTTCATTCCCTGATAAGCATGCAGCATCTGTCAGATATGTTCCTGCTTTCCTTTTATTTATGATAGCGTTCCCCGGCAAGAATCTTGCAGGCTCTGTATAGCTGCTCTGCAAGCATGACCCGCGCCAGCTGGTGCGGAAAGGTCATGGGGGAAAAGGATAGTTTCATATCTGCCCTTGCCAGCACTTCCGGTGATAAACCAAGGGACCCTCCGATGACAAACACAATGCGCCTGCCTGTATCTGCATAACCGGAAAGTTTTTTTGCAAAGCTCACGGAATCCAAGGGTTTTCCTTGAATCGCCATGGCAATGACCACGTCTTCCCGGTGAATTCTCGCCAGAATTGTCTTTCCTTCTTCTGCACAGATACGCTCCTCGGTAGCAGGGGAACTGTTGGCAGGTTCCGGAAGATCAGGTACTTCAATCTCCTCAATCTTTCCAAAACGAGAAAGCCTCTTTTTATACTCTTCCAGAGCTTCCCGCCACCAGCGTTCCCGAAGTTTTCCTACACAGATCAGTGACAGATTCAATTCATCACCCCCGAAACAATCAGTGCTGCAAGCACAAAAAATCCGCATACTCCCAGCCTGAACCATTCTCTGCGGGAAAAAACAAACGGCCAGGCCAGACGGAAACAATCCGTGCTGGGTTCTGAAGCATATCCCCTGGTAAACAGCAAAGCGGCAGCGCCGGTTCCTGCCACACACAGGAAGACCGCAGGAAAAGAATCACCGGTAAGCCAATCCCACCAGGACAGTTTCCGCAGCAGTAAAATTAGATACGTCACGATAGCATGGATAACCATGATTCCAGGAAGGCTATCCGTTCTCCGAAGAATAGCCGTGAGGATAATGCAAAGGAACAGCGCCGGAATAAAGCCGTATACGCTGCAGGTTGCCAATGCAAACAATATGCCGGTGCACACAGGGGCGGGAACTTTGAGTTTTCCCGAAAGGGCAGATTCAAGGTATCCGTGGAAAAGCAGCTCCTCTGTGAACGTGCCCAGAAGCACACAGATCAGAAGCATCGGCCACAGCAGGATCTCCTGCCCGGAAACGGTCATCTCAAAGGATGGGTTCAGACGATGCAGCACCTGCCTCACGCTTCCCTGCAGCAAAGCCATGGGAAATATCATTAAGAATGCCATTGGATAAAAGGCACCTTTCTGTCCAATGGACATCCTGTGCATGGGCAGCATGAATTGCATGCCCCGATTCAGCAGAAAAGCCACTCCCAAAGGCAACGCGCAGCAAAGAAGCTCCCGCAGCAGCTGAAGGAGCGTCCGTTCCCCCGGTGTCAGCTCCAGAAAAGACGTCAGGGCTGTCATGAGAACGGACATCACCAGCGCAAGAATACAAACAAAAAGCGTGGCGTAGAGCTGTGGCCGACGCCGCGCATAGAAATGCATTTTCATGATTTGAATACAAAATCCCTCTGTATAACAAAGCTGATCATGAAGAGAATGATATCTACCGGAATTTTGATCACTGCAGCAGATACCGGCAGGACAGCAGGAAGGAACTGAACCAGTCCGGCTCCCAATGCTCCCTGAATCACAGCCAGCACATAATATTTGAGCATTGCATATTTACCGCCCCGCCCTGCAAACACCGTATAGCGGTTAAGACGATAATTCACCTGAGAAGAAACCAGCCTGGCCAGTGCATAACTGACAACAGGAATCAATCCTGCACCAAGAAGCAGCCAGTAAAGTACATAGTCAACCACAAAAGATGCAATGGAGGAAAAGAGGTACCGGAAGATAACCACATAAATGCGCCATGCGTCCCGCACAGGATTAAAATGGCTTCCTTCATTGTCGTTGATATAAATGGTTTCAATCGGAACCTCAAAAACCCCGATTTTCATATCCCGGAGCCGCAGGAGCACGTTCATCTCGTATTCATAACGTTCCCCATCAATCCGGAGCATCTGCTCCAGCGCACTTTTCGGCAGTCCTCTCAGTCCGGTCTGTGTATCCGTCACCGGGTTGCCGCTTGCAAGGCGATATACAAAACGCGTAATCCGGTTTCCCCACCGGCTTTTGAAAGGAACATCACCCGAAAATTTACGCGCCCCCAGTATGAGATCATCCGGATGAATGGCAGATGCCTCAGCCACCCTCAGAATATCATGCACCGTATGCTGTCCGTCCGCGTCCGCTGTCACGATGCAGGAAACATCCGGCCAGCGAAGGAGCGTCTCATTGATTCCCGTCTTAAGTGCCCGGCCTTTTCCCAGATTCACCGAATGGACGGCAACCTGTGCTCCGGCCTCGCTGCACTGCCTGAAAATATCTGCATACTTGGTTCCTCCTCCGTCATCCACCAGTAAAACCCGAAGATTGGCATCTACCAGCTGCTGTGTCAGCGTTATGAGACGCTCATCCGGCTTATAGGCAGGAATCAGAACCACCGTCGTGCTTAAAGTCTGATTATATTCCATTGTTATACTCCAAATATTCCATCGTTTGTCCAAAGGACAGCGGCGATTATACTTCTTTACCCTAAAAAAGTCAATAAAATCAGAAAAAACGCCTCTCGTCCTCTCTTTTCCCCGATATTTCTCATTTTTACCGGGAATATAAATTTTCCAGCTTTCTGTATAAAACAAATTGATTGGAAAGAAGGAGGCCAACTGTAAAGAAATAGCCCCCCAAATGATAATAGACGAGCTGACAGGGGTTGACTAATCTATAATTCAGGAGGTACCCCGAATGAATAATAGCCAAATTGTAAGCATTTTTCAAGTTAAAAATGACACTGCACCATAATAATCGGGATCGACATCGGGAGCCAAAGCACGAGCCGGATCCTTCGATAACCATGGTTTGGAGCTCAGCAGGATTTGTCGGCAAAAAATATGACATGAACTCCTTCGATGTACGGCAGGCATAAAGAGAATCATGGTCGTGTTGGAGAATTCCTGACAGAGAAAAAAGCAGGGAATCCTCTTCCCTCTTCCGGGATTTCCCTGTTATTTCTGCCAACCATGTCTCGGAAGCTCCGGTATTGCAGAAGAAAAAATGTTATCTCCGCGATCGTCATATTTTAAGGTTTTTCTTTTCTTCCATTCTAATGCAGGTTTATTAACTGAATAATACATTTTATGTGTGTGTAATTCTTTTTGTTTCGATGATACTTCTCCCATTTATTCTTTTTTTCCAGCATTCTTAAAAAACGCTTCCCATCCGTCGAATACTCTCCCTGGAAACCAGCAGGCTAGGCATTATTTCCGTTCCTTCTCTTTACGACTCAGCAGAACAGCAGAGCACTAGGAAACCGTCTCCTGTTCTGTCAGATAAATGAAGGCTTTGCAATACCTTCTGATTCTATTATTAAAAGAGTTTGTAAAATCTGCTGTTTTCCTTTATACTGTTATTGACTGGCTATAATAAGGATTTTTTCTTTCAGAAAGGAGTGCTCCAAATGAAAAAGTTTTCTATCCTATTTCTTATCCTCTGCCTTTTCATTCTCCCCGCTCTTTCTCAGGCTGAATCCGTTGCTTTCATTCTCTCGGCCAAAGTCGGTGAAACACAGTCTCCTCTTACAGAGTATGCTGAAATTATTGACGCTGCTTCCCTAAAGTTCAATGTTGCCCCCTCTGACAACGGCTTTCTGGCGGATTTGTCGGTTCGTCTGAATGACACCCCTGTTGCCAATGCCATTCTGGAAGGTGCTGGTGAAGCTTTATATGGAAAAACCAGCCTTCTGGGCGATACCACTTATACGCTTCCACTTTCCGTTATAACGGAAACACTTACACCCGTGTTGTCCGCCAGTCAGACCGCCGCACCTTCCTTCGATCATCTGTCTGCCATCCTTCCCGAATACCTGGACAAAATCAGTGTAGATACTTTCGAAGATGACCGCGTTGCACAGCAGTATTCCATTCGTCTTTCCAAGACAGAGGTCTGCAATTTGCTTGATGCGTTCGCCCTTGATCTCTCGGAATTCTTTGCTGAGCATCCCGAAGCTGCTTCCATGGCAGATATTCCGGACGCAGAAAGCATCAAGAACGCTTTCACCGAAATAGGTGGGCGCCTTGCAGAAGATGCGCTGTATGCCTATGTCTGCCTGGATCAGGAAGGTACCCCTTTGTATGGAAAAATCGATTTGAGTCTGGTTACCAATAATAATGGTGTAGGTGTACTGAGTCTGTATGCAGGTCTGGAAGAGGATGAAACCGGCTCCTGGCTGCTGATACAGGGTACGGCGGATAACGGAGAAACGCCCACAATTCCATTTTTCACGATTACTGTCACTCCGGATACGGACATTCTCTCTGTTAACATGACTACCGGCGAACAGGATCGCAACAATCCGGACAATGTTGCTGCATCCATGCTGGCATCTTTTGCTATGGCAATTGAGACCGAGGGAAGCCAGTTAAACGGTTATGCAGACTTTAATCTCTATCTCGGTGATTCCGGCGAGATTTCTGAGGTTCTCTATCTGGCAGGAAGTCTCACCACCGATCAGAATAATCCTGTTCCAACCAACTGTCTCCTGAGCATTGCTCCCGCCCGTGAAGCATCTCCCTTTATCACCATAAGTGCTGACCTTGTAAACGGCGATCCCCTTTCCTCCATTGCCACGGCTGATGCAGTTGATGTCATGACACTTACCGAAGACGATCTCTCCGGCATGAGCAATACCTTAACCCAAGAGGGCTTTTCTGCCCTGATGCAGGCCGCCAGTCTGGTTCCCGCCATCGGCTCCCTGCTTGGCATGTAAAGAATCAACCAAATAGATTCAACAAAAAGGGGCTGTGAAAAAAGGAATTTGAAAATCCTGGACTTCACAGCCCTTTATTTTTATTTTACCACAAAAATCAACAAAAACATATAAAATATCCCCAAAAGGGCATACGACCCCTTTCCCCATAGAAACCAGTTTCTTGGGAATTAT
>CAMVHE010000086.1 GCA_947167215.1 uncultured Clostridia bacterium | reverse complement strand
GACGCTTTCGTGTTTTCTATGTTACTGGGTCTGCACCCCTCCATCTACCCTTTACTTTTCTTTTCTTGACAAGTCCGTTATAATTGGTATGCTGCATTTTTTTGAAGGGAGCCCTCAGGTTTGTTTAAAGATAGCGCCAATAGACGGAAGCTTATTCTGTTTCTTTTTTTCACTGCTCTTGCCATTTTTTCCTTTGCCTACGGCCTGACGAGCCTGAACCACCGCGAAGAAGGCTATTATGAAATCGATGTTCTGACGGAGCATCAGGGAACCCTTTATGATGCCGGCATCACGCTGCGCTATGAGGTAAAGGGGAAAAGCGCCGAAATCCGTGCACTGCTGCTGGATGTGCAGAATGTCTATTCCCATGCACTGCTCTCCGGTTACGAGCTTCTGCATGCAGATCGGACTTTCGACGGCGTCACCAATCTTGCTTCTCTGAACGCTGCTCCCAATACGGAGCAGGTCATCTCCGATACGCTTTACGACATTCTGACAGATGCCCTTGCAAAGACAGAGAAGGATATCGGATACTCCGTATTCGCCGGTCCCCTGGTCTCCGAATGGGAAACCCTGCGGTACCTCAGTGAGCCGGAACCCGTTGATCCGGCAAATTCCCCGGAAGAAGCCGCCCGGATTGACGCGCTGGTTCGGGCCATCCATACTGAACCGCTGTTTTCCCTGACCCTGTCCGACAAAGGCTCTGAAAAAACCGCTGAGCTGCATGTTTCTGACTCCTGGGAACCGCTTCTCACGAGCCTGGAAATGGATGCAGTTCCTGTTTTGCATCTTGGCCTCCTGCAGGATGCCTACCTGATGCGTTATGTTGCAGATGCCCTTTCCAAAGCAGGTTATACCAGCGGTATCCTCAATTCCGCTTCCGGCCTCTCTCTGGTGCTTCAGGACATCGGAACGCAGTCCTTTGGTCTTCTCTCCCAGGATGGCATTGCCGCTGCTCTGTCCGAAAGCACTCCCTGCAGCTCAGCCGGCTTTACCTCTTTCGCTCCCCCGGAAGCAGCTTACGGCTTCTACACGGTCAATACTTCCGGCGGCATCCTCTATCGGCATCCACTGGTCAGCGTCTATACCGGCATGCCCATCTCCGACATGCTGTCCTGCCTTGTCACTTCCCCGGTCGCAGACCCTGTCGCACTGGACTGGCAGCTTCTGCAGCTTGTCTTTGGTCAGCCGGCAGATTTCTCCGGTTACACCTATGCCTTCCTTCGCACCTCCGAAGGAGGACAGGTTATTCACAGCAATGCATCTGCCCTGGATGTCCGGGATTCCTCATTCACCCTGGATCTTTCCGCTGCGCCTTAACAGGTGTACTCCAGCATGGGATATGTTTCCTGCCCTATGCCGGATTCATGCCCCTGCGGTTTATTCCGTGCGGGGTATTAATATGCTCTTCCTCAGGTTTTTCCTGTCGAAACTATAAGATATAAGAAAGGATATTGTATGAAAGCACCGTTTTCACCTTATCTTACGGGGATTGCAGATGGGCTTAAAACCCTCATTGCACTGCTCTCCCCGTCCTACGATTACGTTTCCGTGCTGGCCACGGATTCCAAAGGATTCCGTGTAAGCATTTCCCAGCGCAGGAAAGCTATCTCCACCGAAACCATGACCACCGAACGCGGCATTGTCGTACGCGTCTGCAAAGACGGGCTTTACAGTGAAGCCGCTTTCAATACGTTTGATCCTTCCCATCCGGAAGAGACAGCGGAGATGGTCCGTTCCTCTGTCGCTGCACAGCGGGAAGTGCTTGCCGCCTCCGGCACAGCGGTTTATAAAACCGCCGTACTGGCAGATGAGCCTTTCACACTCTTTACGGAAATGGAAACGGATAGCCTTCCTGAAGAAACGGATCTCTCTGCTTTGGTAGACCGCCTCACCGCCCTTTCCAACGAGGGCATGAAACAAGGCAGCAACATGCTGGACTGCATGGCCAATGCACAGTCCACCCATGTCTGCAAGATGTTTCTGACTGCCAACCGCGATCTTCGCCAGAGCTATGTCTACTCGGAAGGCGGCGTTGCCGCCATCGTCTCCCGGAACGGCCGCAATGAAAGCTCCCATGCAGGCGTCTCCGGCCGCCAGGGTCCGGAGATTTTTTCCCAGCTCAGCGATAAGCTGCCGGAAGTTCTCCGGATTGCCTCTGAACTGCTCGATTCCGAACGTGTGGTTCCGGGAGAATACGAAGTCATCACCAGCCCGGAGGTAACCGGCCTGATTGCCCATGAAGCCTTTGGCCACGGCGTGGAAATGGACATGTTTGTCAAAAAGCGCGCTCTCGGTGCCGAATACATCAACAAGCGGGTGGGCTCTGACCTGGTAACCATGCACGAAGGCGCCAACTGTGCCGTTGATGTCACATCCTACGCATTTGATGATGAAGGCACCCTGGCCGGAGATGTCACCGAGATCGAGAACGGTATCCTGAAAACCGGCATCTGCGATGCTCTTTCCGCCCTGCGTCTTGGCGTCGCCCCCACCGGAAACGGAAAGCGGGAAAATTTTGAACACAAGGTCTATACCCGCATGACCAATACCCTCTTTGATTCCGGCAATGACACGCTGGAAGACATGATTGCCTCCATTCCCTTCGGATATCTGCTGTGCGGCATGGACAGCGGCATGGAAGACCCCAAGCACTGGGGCATTCAGTGCATCATTGAGCGCGGCTATGAAATCCGGGACGGCAAGCTCACCGGCAAAGTGGTTTCCCCGCTCATCATGACCGGATATGTACCGGATCTTCTTGGCTCCATTTCCATGGTCAGCAAAGACCGGGAAGTCTTCGGCAACGGCGGATGCGGCAAGGGACATAAGGAATGGGTAAAGGTGGCCGACGGCGGCCCCTATCTCAAGGCGAAAGCGAGGCTGGGATAATGATCGATTTACTGAAAGCGATTCTGCAGAATTCTCCCGCAGATGCATGGGAAATAACCGAATCCACTACCAACGGATGGGAATTCTACTTCATCCGGCATGAACTGGACCAGAACCGCGTAAAACAGGTCACGCATGCCAATGTCACGGTTTATCGCGCCATGGAGGATGGGAAACTGCTGGGCAGTGCCAGCGGGGAAATCCCTGTCACCCTGACCCGTGAAGAAACCGAAGCCCGTATCCGGGAACTGCTGACCGCCGCCACCTATGTACGGAATCCTTTCTTCCGTCTCAATCCTCCTTCCCCTGCTTCTTCGGAGAAGGATACCCCGGTGGATGTGGCTGCCATTTCTTCCTCGTTCATGCGCGCATTGCGCCAGGTGCCGGAAAGTGCAGATGCGGACATCAACTCCTATGAGATCTTTGTCAATGATGTGACCACCCGCTATTGCAACTCTGAAGGCGTAAACGTTACCTACCGGACTCCCAAATCCATGGCAGAAGTCGTGGTCAATGCACGGAAGGAAAACCATGAAGTGGAGCTCTACCGTCTCTATCTCAGCGGCACCTGCGATGCGGATTCCCTCTGTCAGGATGTAGTGGATACCCTGGCCTATGGAAAAGACCGCCTGGTTGTCACTGATACGCCCGAACTGGGAAAAGCGGATGTCGTTTTCTCCACGCAGGATGCCTGTGCCATCTATGAATGGTATATTGACCGTATGAGCACCGCTCTCCGCTTTGCGGGTATCTCTGACTGGGAGATCGGAAAAGCGATTACCGATACCGCCGTACAGGATAAGGTCACTGTGCAGGCCGTGCGTACTCTTCCCAATTCTTCCAGAAACACCCCGTACGATCGGGAAGGTGCTCCCATCCGTGATCTGCTGATCATGGAGAACAATGTCCCCATGCATTACCACGGCCAGCGGCAGTTCAGCCAGTATCTGGGAATCCAGGATGCTTTCATTGCCAGCAACTTCATCATCAGCGGCGGCAGTGAAGACGAGGAATCCATCCGTTCCGGGGAGTTCCTGGAGATTGTGGAATTCTCCGATTTCCAGGTCAGTGCCTTCAATGGCGATATCGCCGGTGAAATCCGGCTTGCCTACTGGCATCATGACGGCCAGGTCACACCCGTCAGCGGCGGCTCTGTATCCGGTACTATGGCGGATTTTATCCAGAACCTGCGCATGTCGAAAACATCCCGGCAATATGATCACCTGAAAGTGCCCGCCCTGACCAGACTCCACAATGTCCATATCACCGGTGTAGCCAAGGCATAAAACCGGGGTTCCGCATACCGGAATCTTCCGCCGGATGCCTTTATTCCGCAGAGGGATCATCCTTCCGGAATCCCTTTCCGTTCTATGAAAATGCCGCTCCCTCTGAAGCGGCGTTTTCACTTCTATAATGCCCTTCGGGAGACGATCTCTGTTTCGCCAGCCCATGAATTCCGCCGAAACCTTGAAACAGCCGCAGCGGGGGCCCCTGCCCCGGAATTGGAGGTACCATGTCTTCTTTAGAACAGATAGGCTATCATTTCGAAACAACCTTCCAGGATACCATCTGGAAACCGTTTACCGAGGCAATCTCCCGCTATCATCTCATTGCACCGGGAGACCACATTGCTGTCTGCATCTCCGGCGGCAAGGATTCCATGCTGATGGCCAAACTGATGCAGCATTATCAGGCGGTTTCGGAATTGCCTTTTGAACTCACCTATCTCATCATGGACCCCGGTTACAACCGGGAAAACCGTGATCGGGTGGAGAGCAACGCCTCGCTGCTGGGAATCCCCTATATTCTCTTTGAAAGCAGCATCTTCGACATAGCCAATGTCCAGGAAAAAAATCCCTGCTACCTCTGTGCGAGAATGCGCCGCGGCACCCTCTACAGCAAAGCACGGGAACTCGGTTGCAACAAAATCGCACTGGGCCACCACTTCAATGATGTCATTGAAACCACCCTGCTCGGCATGTTTTACGGAAGCCAGCTTCAGGCCATGCTTCCCAAGCTGGATTCCACCAACTTTCCCGGTATGCAGCTCATCCGTCCTCTTTACCAGGTCCATGAAGAGGACATTATCGCATGGAGCCGTTTTCACGGACTCTCCTTTATTCAGTGTGCCTGCCGTTTTACAGAGAAAGCGGCACATGCCGAAGAAGAAGTCAATCCATCCAAACGACTGGAAATGAAACTTCTGCTGCGAAAACTGCGGGAAGAACACCCTGACATTGAGCAGAATATCTTCCAGGCCATCCACCATCTGGAGCTTGATACCATGCCTGCCTACAAGTCCGACGGCGTCCTGCATTCCATCCAGGAATACGTATAAAAAGATCCTCTCTTCCATTTTAAACTCCACTGCTGAGTTCCGGAAGGGAGGATCTTTTTGTATTACTGTCAAGGATTCAAAACGAGCATTTTCTTCCGGAAATCCCTCAGATTCCCGGTCAATCCGGATCTGAATCCCCGGAGGTCTCATCCTTTTTCTGGATTTCATTCATATAGCCCGCAGTGATAATGCCTGCAGGAAGCGCCACAATGGCGATTCCGAGGATAGAGGAAACCATCGTAATCATTCTTCCCATGACGGAAACCGGGTAAATATCGCCATATCCTACCGTTGTTAATGACACTGTGGCCCAATATACGGCATCAAAAAATGATTGGAAAGAATCCGGCTCCACGTTGAAAATCACGAGCGCGGAAATCACAATATAGGCGACTGCCAGTGTGATTACTGCAACCAGGGAATTTCTGGAGGACCTGATTACCTCGCCTATAATGATGAAGTTCTTCGAGTACCGGAGCCCCTTGAAAATGCGTAATACCCGCAGTGCCCGTATCATTCTCAGGATGCGGAGCACTTTAAAGCCCCTGCTGATCACCGACAGAGAAGGAAGAATGGAAACCAGGTCAATGATTGCCATGATGGAAAATGGATATTTCAGAAAAGCAACAAAAGATTTCTGTTCAAATTTGTAATCTGCAGTAATCCAGCGAAGGAAATAATCAATGATGAATATCACCATCGCAATCTTGTCCATGGCGAAAAAGAGCGCGTTTTCCCCTTTGAAAGCGAGCGGAATAAGACTGACAATGATAACGATAATCATGAACGAATCGTAAATCTGACTTTGTCTGTCCCCTTCCTTTGACTTTTCAATGATTTCATACAGACGCTTTCTCATTGCTCTTTTCCCTTTCCCCTTTTTCTCTGTGTTTCATGAATCACGAAAAAGTATCCGATTTCCGAAGCGCTTTTCAGAATAGATATGCCTTTCCGGTATAGCCGTGGATCAGCATTCCTTTTCTTCCCTGTACTGACCTTTACCGGGCCACAGGTCCAACAGCATCCCCAGTGCCGCAAGGCAGAGAACGGAGATGTAAACCGGCTTTATCATGATCTCCGAGGTTACCGGATAAGCTGCCCCTCCAGCAGTTGCAAATAGAATCATTCCGCAGGGAAGCCGCATCCCCGGCTCATAGACCATGCACAGAATGCACAGACAGCATACTGCCAGCCACGCCCCCACCGTCAGGCTGGAACCGCACAGAAACGCCGTCAGCATGGTGCATAAACAGGTGCACTTCCAGGAATTGCCCTTCCGGGAGAACGTCAGCCGAATACCTCCCAAATAGACGGCCACGTTTGCGAGAGCAAGTCCCCGCATCAGTATCTCAAAGTGTGTCTGGGTATAAGTTTCCGCCGCCCTTGTCACCAGATCCAGCTCCGGGAGTGGACGCAGGAAGGCATACTCCGGCATTTCCAGGATAGAGGCTCTGGGAAAGAAAGAAACCAGATTGGGAACCCCTGCAGCCGGCTGGGGAATCCGAGTGAAGACCGCCAGAAGGCTCGTAAAACCGGATATTCCGGCTCCGGCCACACAGCCCGGCAGCACCAGTAACATCGCGGCAAGGACTGCCTTCAGCATATCCTTCCAGGTCAGTTTCCATTTTTCCCTCCGCAGCAGGCACAGCGGGAGAAGAAGCCACAGACCGGTACAGATGGAAGCCCCTGCCCCATAAAGCAGTACAGCGGAATTCCTCTTCCCCTGTTCAAGCAGAAGGTATCCGAGCATACCAAGCATGACGCCTGCTACCTCGATCTGAGCCGCACAGGCCGAGCTCAGAAACCCCTGGGGAAGGATCAGGCACAGCGCAAAAACCGCTTCCGGGCGCCAGTTGTACCTTCCTGCTTCATCCTTTTCTTCTGCTATACAAAGGAAGGTCATGCAGAGGAGTTCAAAACTGCCAATGCAGAACAGTTTTGCCAGATACATGTCATAAATCGGGCCTCGTGTCAGCAGATAATAAAGGCTCAGTGCAGGCACCGACAGACTGCTGTAAAACTGCGGAATTGCCCGGAGTCCTCCCGTGTCCATGGCGCGCACGATGGGCTGAATCTGCGTATTGTAAGCAAACGTTTTCTGGTTCATTGCATGCAGCAGGATATATAGCGAGAAGGTCACCAGTAGCTGCCGCGCCAGAAGATGCTCCCATGCCCGGTGCTTCCCGAGACACAGAAAGAGCAGCAGGCTGAAATGCACGACTGCCGTATATCCGATCAGCAGCAGGCGGTTGGACCAGCTCTGTATATCGTTCAGATTGGCCATCGGGCCCATGGAAGTATTCACCAGAACGAGGAGTGCAGTCAGCAGAACTGCAGCTGCCAGCCCCATCAGAAGGGCGTAACGGTCCAGTTTCTCCCATGCCCTATCCTTCTTCTTCAGCATGCCTGATCACCGCCTTTGCTTGCTTTCCGTACCTTGCGCATCTCCTGCAGAAGGTCCCGGCTGACAACGATCAGGGATGCAAACATGAGAAGTGACAGGACGCGTTCATCCACAGGGCGCTGCCGGGTCAGGAATACCATATAGCTCATAAACGAGGCACCAACTACCATGACCGGGACAAAGACCCGGTTCCGGTATTTCACCGCATACAGAATGGAAAGCATATCCGCCAGATAGAAATACCGCTCATGCATCTTCGGCATGACAAACGGCAGAAATATCGCAAAAAACAATGCAAATAGCAGAGTCATTTCAGGGGTTACTTCCCGGTAATGGGCAAGCCAGTAGATTACCGCCAGCAGGACCAGCAGGATGCAGGCATACAGTGTGGCATTCTGCAGCAGCGGAAGCAGATCCTCGCTCAAAAAGGCATTGGTTGTAAAACCGTCAAGCCCTTTAATAAACCGCATCCAGGTGTATTCCTGTGTGCCTGCAAACTCCAGGAGCGGAAAGAAAAAATAGAGGTTCGGGGCATTGTAGGTCAGCCGGTCGAAATTCTGTCCCATGGACTGGCTGGCATAGACCGAAAGGGCATCGGTAAAGGAACGGCCGGCCGCCATGGATGGAAGCATGGTAAAAAGGTACATGCCGAAAAATGCCAGTGCATGCCTGGGCTTGAACTTTCCGTGAATCAGCCCGAGAAGCACCACAGGGAACACGAATATCGTCTGAAGCTTAAATGCAAATGCCAGTGCAAGGAACGATGCAGACCTCCAGGGGTGACCCGTTTCGAGATCGCAGAGAAACAGAATAACAAAAAAAGCATAGACC
Organism: uncultured Clostridia bacterium; assembly: GCA_947167215.1. GTDB lineage: Bacteria > Bacillota > Clostridia > Christensenellales > Aristaeellaceae > Ventricola. Next base: position 6,727 of record CAMVHE010000086.1, on the reverse strand, counting down.
GAGTCGCATTGCCCCCAGAATGCACCGTTGATCAGCGTCGTAGGAAGAATACATACAATCAGAAATACCGGGAGCCCGTCCCTGTCCTCGCAGAAGATCGGAACGGCCCGCAGCATAGCCAGCGCCAGCGCATAATCAAAAAGAATGGAGAACAGCTTGATCAGGTAGAGATCATAAAGCGAAGACTTTGAAATCAGCAGGAGTGCATACTGATACAGAAGGTTATAGTTTCCGACATTTTCCCGCAATGCCCGGAATCCGTCCTGCCGGAACACATCAACCCATACAGAAAGAAACGTATTGTAATCCGCCGAATCATATTCCAGCATTATCACCCTGGCCAGCAGGGTGAAAGCCAGGAAGACCGAAACATAGACAAACTCGCTTCCCTTTGTCTCCGGTCGTATACGGAGGAGTATTCCCAGCGTAAGACCGTATGCCGCTCCGAACAGCGCCGCGAGATGCAAGGCCTGCCCCGGTCCGCTGATATGGGGAAAGCCGGACATCACCGCCGCCATCAGAAAAAACAGCACTGTCACGGCTGTAATGACCTGCAGCGGTCTTTGGTATGTTTGGAGTACCTTTATCTCGTTTTTCAAAAGAACCCTCCTCCACTTACAAACAGCGCCCATGATGGTTCCCTTTATGGTAAAAGCACGGATTTTCACATATTCCTCAAATAATGCGGGATTATAGCATATCCGCAACTCATCCTCAAGGAGGAGCAGAGACTGTCATATGCGCTGCAGGAAGCCCTTTCAGCCGTTTTCCGGATGCAGGGATTGAATGCCTTCTCTCCCCCTGCGTTATTCCAGAGAATTCTGCTCCGGCTCCTTTTTCCTTTTCCATTGCGAAAAAAGCCCGGAATTGGCATTCCAGGCTTCTCGCTGTCCATTGGCTGCTTATCTTCCGGAAATCTGAAAGCCGAAAAAGGATCTGTCCCGACGCTTAAGCGAAAGCTTACTGGTGGAACAGTGTCTTTTTCTCATAAACCGGATCACTGGTCAGATTCATATGGAGTTTCCGGAAAACACCGTCATCCACGGAAGAAAGGATAACTGTCGTGTGAATTTCACAGTCTGCAAGACGTCCAAGCTGCTTCATTGCATGCATGGCATTGGGATCCGTTGCCGCACTGAAAGCCAGCGCAATAAGCATTTCATCCGTATGCAGGCGGGGATTCTTGCTGCTCAGGTATTCCGTCTTCAGTGCCTGGATGGTTCGAAGCACCTGGGGAGACAACAGCTTGATTTCATCTGCAATGCCTCCCAGTGCCTTCAGGGCATTCAGCAGCACTGCGGAAGACGGGCCGAACAGGTCAGTGGTCTTTCCGGTGACCAGTGTGCCATCCGGGAGTTCAATGCATGCGGCAGGCTTTCCGGTCAGCTCTGCCACTTCCCTTGCCTTGCCGACCACCACGCGGCGCTCTTCATCCAGATGCAGTTCCTGCATGAGCATCACGATCTTGGCCAGTTCCGTCTCTTCTGCCATACCCTGCCGGATCAGACACTTTGTCTTGAAATAGCGGCGTATGATTTCCTGGCAGGAAGCCTCCCGGCAAGCATCATCATCCACGATGGCGTATCCCACCATATTCACGCCCATGTCCGTCGGACTCTTGTATTCACAGGAACCATAGATACGTTCAAACATTGCCCTCAGGATGGGGAAAGACTCAATATCGCGGTTATAATTTACCGTAGTCACGCCGTAGGCATCCAGATGGAAAGGATCAATCATGTTGACATCTGCAAGATCCGCCGTTGCTGCCTCATAGGCAAGATTGACCGGATGCTTGAGAGGAAGATTCCAGATCGGGAAAGTTTCGAATTTTGCATATCCAGCCTTGATGTTCCGCTTGTTCTCATGGTACAGCTGCGAAAGACAGACTGCCATCTTTCCGCTGCCGGGCCCAGGGGCAGTCACCACCACCAGCTGGTGGCTCGTTTCAACATAGTCGTTCTTCCCGTACCCTTCTTCGCTGACAATCGTATTTACATCTGTCGGATAATTGGCAATCGGGTAATGTCTGCAGGTTCGGAGTCCCATGCTGTGCAGTCGTTTTTCAAAGGCGATTGCACTGGGCTGGTCCGCGAACTGAGTAAGCACAATCGTTCCCACAAAAAGCCCGTATTCCCGGAAAATATCCACAAGACGGATGACTTCCGTATCATAGGTAATCCCCAGGTCTGCTCTTTTTTTATTCTTTTCGATGTCATTGGTATTGATGGCAATGACGATCTCCGCCACGTCCTTCAGTTCCATGAGCATCTTGATCTTATTATCCGGCTCAAACCCTGGCAAAACCCTCGCTGCATGATGATCATCAAAAAGCTTCCCGCCAAACTCCAGATAGAGCTTTCCTCCGAACTGATTGATCCTCTCCCGTATCCGTTCCGACTGAAGGCGGATATATTTGGCACTGTCAAACCCTTTCCTGATCATATTTCTCTCCCCCTCATTTTATATCAAGCTGACGGGAACACCGCCGTATACTCTCAGTTCCTGCGAACATCCTTCGAAAGCCATCTGCTCGATCCTTGTGCCGGCCGGCATCCGGACAAACGAAAGATGGCTGCATCCGAAGAAGGCCATCCTGCCGATGGAACCGGTTCCCGCCGGAAGAATCAGCTGCTGCAGACGGATACAGCCTGCAAAAGCATTTTCATCGATCCGCTCCACGCCTGCCGTGAAGGCCGCCAGTGAAAGATTCCGGCAGCCCATGAAGGCACTCTCTCCGATATATTTTATATTCTGACCCAGGATGATCTGCTCCAGGAACTGGGCATCATAGAACGCCTTTCCGGCAATGGCTACAATGCGCCGTCCGCAGAGTTCCCCGGGGATTTCGAGGCGGTTTCCTGCCTTTTCGTTTGCCCCGAGAACCGTCAGGGTGCCATCCTCGTTGGCAGCCAGACGCAGCACAGCATCCCGCATCCAGTCTTCACTGTCATAGCGCAGCCCGTTGATCCGTGCATATTCCTCCGCCCTTGTTCCGGATGCGCCATACAGGCACAGACCCTTGCCGCATCCGAAGAAGACGCCTCCGCCAAAGCTCTGCACGCTTTCCGGCATGTCTACCCGAAGCAGTGCGGTGCATTTGGAGAAAGCAGAAGGCCCGATCGCAGAAACACCGGGATCGATGCGCACCTGCTGGAGCATGGTGCAGCGGGCAAATGCAAGACTGCCAATTTTCTGCACGCTTCCTGGAACGGTCAGGCGGTGAAGGGAGGCGCATCCGTTGAACGCCTTTTCCCCAATGCTGACCAGTCCTTCCGGAAGAATCAGCCGCTGCAGCTTTCTGCAGTTTTCAAATGCTCTCGGTGCAATCACGGATACCTGCCGGTTTCCTGCTTCAAAAGCGATATTGCAGTCATCCAGATCCGGATCCAGGCAGCGCAGAACCGTCAGCGTTCCGTCACCGTTATCCGCCAGTTCGAGCACACTGCGCCGAACCTCCCGGACCGGGGGTCTTGCCGGCGCAGCCTCCGGAACGCTTCCCGAAACCGACCAGCTGAAGCCGTCCTGAACCACCTGTTCCCTGGTTCGTCTTTCCATATTCAATCCTCGTTTTCCTGTGAAAGCAGTTTCTTGACATTCAGCTGGGCTTTATACAGCGCATTGCGCTTCATGCCTTCATCCCCCAGGATGCCGGCAGCCACTTCCATGGATTTTCCCTCCAGCATCAGTGCCAGAAGCTGCAGTTCCGGAGAAAGTTCCGTTTCCGTCTTTTTCGGACCCGGTACCTCATGCATGTCCAGCACCAGGCAGTATTCTCCCTTTTCGGTTTTGGGATTTGCTTTCAGCTCGTCCAGCACATCCCCGGCCCTGCCGCGGATGGTCTTCTCATAGAGCTTGGTCAGATCGCAGCTGGCACTGACATAGCATTCCGGCATCATGTCCGCAATGGTCTCCACCAGGTCCACTACCCGGTGCGGGGACTCATGCACGACTGCAACGGGCACGCCGCTCTGCAGAATCTCTGCCAGCTTGTCATGCAGTTCCCGGTTTTTCCGGGGCAGGAAACCGTAAAATGCAAATTCGCGGGTATCAAAGCCGCTGACCGACAGCGCGGCCGCCATGGCATTGCATCCGGGAACTGCCATCACCGGTATTCCTGCCTCTGCCGCCTCATGCACGAGAAAACTGCCGGGATCCGATATTGCCGGCGTTCCCGCATCCGTCACCAGCGCTACGGTCAGGTTTTCTTCCAGCATCCTGGTTACCAGGGGCACTGCCCTCGCATCCTCATTGTGACGATGATTGGATACGCAGGGGGTATCAATCCCGAAATGATTGCACAGTGCCCGTGTCACCCTTGTATCCTCGGCTGCAATCAGGTCCGCCTGCTGCAGCACTTCAACTGCCCGGGGCGAAAGGTCGGACAGGTTTCCGATCGGCGTCGCCACCACATACAATGTTGCCATATTAATCCTCTATAAGTTCCAAACGGCATCCAGACGTTCGCATCCCCGAAGCATCGCACTGCGGGACCGCGGGTTGCGTTCCACTTCTTCCGGACCTGCTTTCGTTCCGTTTCCCAGAAGCCTCACCTGAGGTGTCCTGCCGCATACGCAGATCGGTGCCTTGGGCGGACAGATACAGGGCCTTGCCATCTTCCGGAAGGTCTGCTTCACAATTCTGTCTTCGAGAGAATGGAAAGTCAGAGCCACCAGCCTGCCTCCCGGTTTCAGCATCTGCGCCATATCCATCAGTGTCTTTTCCAGCGGATCCAGCTCATCATTGACTGCTATGCGCAGTGCCTGAAAGGTCCTTCGGGCGCTGTGGCCTTCATCCTTCTGCCGCACAGCCCGCGGGATTGCTGCATCCACGCAGGCTACTAGGTCACCGGTCGTCTTAATCGGCGACCTGCTCCGATGTTCCAGAATGATGTCTGCGATTCTTGCCGCCCACTTCTCCTCGCCGTAATCCCGCAGAATCCTGGTGAGTTCTTCTTTACTGGCAGTGTTCACAAGTTCTGCAGCCGTCATGCCGTGCTCCGGATCCATGCGCATATCCAGCGAAGCATCCGCATGATAGGAAAATCCCCGCTCTGCCGTATCCAGCTGGTGCGAACTCACGCCAAGGTCAATGAGAATGCCGTCCACCGCCGTGACGCCCCGGTCTTCCAGCAGGGCGCGCACATCATGGAAGTTGCCGCGGATTGCCGTAAAGTTGTCGGCAAAAGAGAGCCTTTCTCCTGCCGCTACAAGCGCTTCCGGATCCCGGTCAATCCCGTACAGGTGTCCGCTCCCCTGAAGCTCCTGAAGAATCCGTCTGCTGTGTCCTCCACCGCCCAGCGTGCCATCCACATAAATGCCGCCGGGTTTCACTTGAAGCAGCGACACGGTTTCCTCCAGCATTACGCTGATATGTTCAAAGGTCATCTTTCTCTCCTCCGACAGATCGTCCGTATCGCCCCAACCAGATAAAGAGAGCCTGCTACCAGCACATGCCCGTCTCCGGCCATGTTCTCGGCCAGGCGCAGTGCTTTTTCAGGATCCGGACAGGCCACCGCATTCCTTCCTTTCTGAAGAAAACGGTCACAGAGTTCCCCGGAAGGGAGAGCCCGGGGCAGCCCCGGCTCCGTACAGACAATCCGGTCTGCTACCGTGCACAGCTGTTCCACAATTCTGTCAATGGCCTTATCCCGCATCATGGCAACCAGAAGCACCGTCTTTTCCGGTTTCAGAAATTTTCTGCAGTACTCTTCCAGGGAAGCAACACCGGGCTCGTTATGCCCTCCGTCCAGCAGGATGTTTCCGAACCACTCCAGTCTTCCCGGCCATTCCACTTTGCTCAGCCCTTCCCGGATGGCTTCCTCCGTCACCCGGAATCCCTGGTCCTTCAGCAGCAGCGCTGCCGCCACCGCAGCGGACGCATTGTCTGCCTGGTGTCTTCCTGCCAGCGCGACCGTAAGATTTTCCCGGACCCGGTCCGGAAGAATCAGGTCAAAAGTCACTTCCCGCAGACTATCCCGGACATTCCGGACTACGGGATGGGTCACCGGCACCTGAAGCTTCCGGGCTGTATCCATCAGCACCTGTTCTGCCTCCGGCACCTGCGGACTGAACACGGCTGGAACACCGGGCTTCAGAATGCCGGCTTTCTCCCATGCAATCTCCGCAATGCTTTCTCCCAGAATATGCATATGATCAAGACCGATGGGCATAATGACCGTCACCCGGGGAGAAATCACATTGGTAGCATCCAGCCGGCCGCCCAGGCCGGTTTCCACCACTGCCACGTCCACCTGCGCTTCCGCAAAGGCACACATCGCAATGGCGGTCCCGGCTTCAAAGGTGGACACGGCGATGTTTTCCGCTGTCAGTTCCTCCACCGCCGTTTTTACCTTTTCAGCAAGAAGCGTGAGCGATCTTCCCGAAATGGGAAGACCGTTCACGCGAATGCGTTCATGATAGGTTTCGATATAGGGCGAAGTATAAAGCCCCGTTTTGTACCCGGACGCACGCAGAATTCGTTCCAGACTTGCACAGCAGGACCCTTTTCCATTGGTACCTGCCACATGAACCATGGGAATTCCAGATTCCGGGTGGGATAGTCGTTCCAGCAGTGCCCGCATGTCCCTCAGCCGGTATTCCCTTTTGGTATTACCCAGGGAATGAATCCACGCTATCGCTTCCGTTTCCGTCATGGGGCACCTCCTCTCTCAGCTCACTGCTGCCAGTTCTTCCAGGGGGGCGGTAAGGCTCGCCAGCTTGTCACG
>CAMVHE010000085.1 GCA_947167215.1 uncultured Clostridia bacterium | reverse complement strand
TTTGTGGGTCGCATCAAGGGTGCCAAGTGCCCTTTCGACCTCCAATTCCTAACGCGGGACTTCTCCTGAGGCGCTGTAGCGGGAAAGGGCTTCCAAGGAGAATGAAGATGAAAAAACTACTTGCATTGGTTCTTTCCGTAGTGCTGTGCACCAGCGTTCTGGCTTTCGCCAGTGCCGAGGATGTCACACTCAAGATTGGTCATATTGGTCCTCAGACCGGTGCCGCTGCAGTATATGGTCTGGCAACCTATCGTGGAGCACTTCTTGCTGCAGAAGAACTGACTGCTGCAGACAATGGCTTTACCGTTGAACTGATCAATGGTGATGACGCACATGATGCCGAGAAATCCATCAATGCCTATAACGACATTCTGGATAACGGTGCTCAGATGATCGTCGGCTGCACAACCACAGCCCCCTGTATTGCCGTTTCCCAGCAGGCATATGTAGACCGCGTATTCATGCTTACGCCTTCTGCAAGCTCTACAGATGTCACTGCAGGCAAGGACAATATGTACCAGCTCTGCTTCACAGACCCCAACCAGGGTGCAGCTTCCGCAGCAGTTATTCATGAGCGTAATCTGGGAACCAAGATCGCCATCATCTATAACAATGCTGATGCCTATTCCACCGGTATCTACCAGACCTTCAAGGCCCGGGCAGACGAACTGGGAATGGAAATCGTATCCACAACAACCTTCACAGATGAAACCACTGACTTCTCTGTTCAGGTTGCGGATGCTCAGAACAATGGCGCTGATCTGGTGTTCCTGCCGATCTACTACACACCGGCTTCCCAGATTCTGATTGCTGCCAACGCGATCGGATACAAACCCACCTTCTTCGGTGTGGACGGCATGGATGGCATCCTGACTCTGGAAGGTTTCGACACCTCTCTGGCTGAGGGCGTCATGCTGCTGACCCCGTTCGTCGCAGACGCCAAGGACGAACTGACCGTCAATTTCGTGACCAAGTACAACGAACTCTACGGCGAGACTCCGAACCAGTTTGCCGCAGACGCTTATGACTGTGTCTACACACTGGTCGAAGCTGCCAAGGTAGCCGGTGTCACCAGTGACTCTGCTCCCGAAGAAATCTGCGATGCTCTGATTGCAGCAATGCAGCAGATCCAGGTCACCGGTCTGACTGGTGTCATGACTTGGTCTGCCAACGGTGAAGTGGAAAAAGTGCCTACTGCCATGATTATCAAAGATGGCGTGTATGTCGGTCTGGACAGCTGAGCACACGAAAAATCATGGAGTCCGGTTCCATATATGGGGGAGCCGGGCTCTTCCTTTTTATTCTCTTGTTCTCAGGTCCACGACGCTCGCTGTTTCACAGGCCTGAAGCCAGGACTGAATCCCAGCATTTCATTGACTGCAGATCTGTTATGTAATAAAATCGGTCAAGGTGCATATGCATGAGAATGCTCAGATAAAGCTGGATTCGGCTAAGCACTCGGTCTTTTTATTAAATACCTTCATATCTGTCCATCCGGATATTTTCCTGCTGCTCCGGTGTCTGATACTCCTATATCAGGTACCAGGTACGATCCTGCCAGATCTCACCGAACATAAGCGCAGAAACAGAAAGCCGGATTTGTGTTCATATGCATGGTATGCCGTGCATGCCAGATACGGTCTTGCATCCGGAAAGCATCTGGTTTTATCAAAGTACGGTTCCATCTGATTTTTCTTGGGAGGGGCTGAAGAATTCATGATCTTCTTGTCAAACCTGGTCAATGGTATCAGCCTTGGCAGTATCTATGCCATTATCGCGCTGGGCTACACCATGGTTTACGGCATTGCCAAAATGCTCAACTTTGCACATGGCGACATCATTATGGTCGGCGCATATATTGCTTTCTGCGCGGCACAGTACTGGGGATTTCCCCCGCTGCTGGCCCTGTTTGTTGCAATGATTGTATGCACACTCCTTGGTATTACTATTGAAAAGCTCGCGTACAAGCCATTGCGTCAGGCCACATCGCTTGCTGTGCTGATCACCGCCATTGGTATGAGCTACCTGCTTCAGAATCTCGCCCTGCTGATCTGGGGTGCAAACCCCAAGGTTTTCCCCAGTCTGATCGGGCTGGATTCCATCAGTCTGTTTTCAGGTCAGCTTTCCATCCGTGGTGCAACCATTGTTACCATTGTTGCCAACATGATCATCATGGTAAGCCTTACCCTTTTTACCTCAAAAACCAAGCTTGGCAAGGCCATGCGCTGTGTCTCGGAAGACCGCGGCGCTGCTGAACTGATGGGTATTCATGTAAACACCACCATTTCCCTGACTTTCGCCATCGGTTCCTGTCTTGCCGCAATTGCCGGGCTTCTTCTCTGTTCCTCGTATCCCATGCTCATGCCCACAACCGGTTCCATGCCTGGCATCAAAGCCTTCACTGCAGCTGTTTTCGGCGGCATTGGATCCATCCCGGGCGCCATGCTGGGCGGAATTCTGCTGGGTATCATCGAAATTCTCGGCAAGGCTTATATCTCCACTGAGCTTGGTGATGCTATTGTCTTTGCTGTTCTGATCATCGTGCTTCTGGTGCGCCCGACAGGTCTGCTGGGCAAACCCATGCGCGAAAAAGTGTGAGGTGACATTATGAAATCCAAACGAAATAAGCTCATTTATAATACTGTTACCTTCGCACTGGTTATTGTTGCATATCTGGTCCTCTCCTATATGGTCGGTCACAAGATGATCTCCCGTTCGCTCAAAGGCCAGCTGATTCCTATCTGTTGCTGGATCGTCATGGCCATTTCCCTGAATCTGGTCGTAGGTATTTCCGGCGAGCTCTGTCTTGGGCATGCAGGCTTCATGTCGATCGGGGCGTTCACCGGTATCGTGATCTCCGGCTGGCTGCTGAACGGTTTTCAGTTTGAAAACGAATCCCTTCGTCTTCTCATTGCCATCATTGCCGGCGGGCTGGCAGCCGGAATTATGGGTGTTATCATAGGAATTCCGGTCCTGAGGCTCAGAGGTGACTATCTTGCCATCGTTACTCTTGCCTTTGGTGAGATTATCAAAAACGTACTCAACTGCATTTATATCTCTGTAGATGGCAGGCATCTGAACTGGGGCTTTATCAATAATGAAATCGAAGGAATCCGCTTGCTGAATGGTCCCAACGGTGCTGTTTCCGTAAAGATTATTTCTACCTTTACTGCAGGCTTTCTGCTGATTCTGTTTTCACTGGTCATTATCCTCAACCTGGTAAACTCGAGAGCAGGGCGTGCCATCATGGCTGTCCGTGATAATCGCATTGCCGCAGAATCCATGGGTGTTCCTGTTACCAAGTATAAAATGATGGCTTTCGTAACAGCCGCAGTACTCGCCGGTATGGCCGGCGCCTTGTACGGACTGAATATGGCAACCCTTGTTCCCACCAAATTCAGTTTCAATGAATCCATCAATGTTCTGGTTTTTGTCGTTCTTGGCGGTATCGGAAACACTCTTGGCGCCATTCTGTCTGCAACCGCACTCACCATTCTGCCGGAAAAGCTGCGTTTTCTCCAAAGCTACCGCATGCTGGTCTATGCCATAGTCCTGATTGTTGTCATGCTGGTTACCAATAACTCGCTGATCAAAAACTGGATTCGTTCCTTCTTGATCAGGTTTAAGGGAAACCGGAAGGAGGAACTCTCATGAGCGAACCCATAAAACGCCGTGCCGGTACAAAAATGGTCCCCTATCCTTCTCAGTCCATTGTGCCTGAACGGGATCTGAATGTGCAGCCTGTTCTGGAAACCCGGCATCTTGGTATCGAGTTCGGCGGTCTTAAGGCCGTTGATGACTTTAACCTCATTATTGGCAGAACTGAGATTGCAGGACTCATCGGACCTAACGGTGCAGGCAAGACAACAGTCTTTAATCTGTTAACCAAAGTGTATGAACCAACCCAGGGTACCATTCTGATCAACGGACATGATACAAAAGGTCTGAACATTGTTCAGGCTGCACATCTGGGCATTGCCCGGACCTTCCAGAATATTCGTCTGTTCAATCAGATGACCGTAGAAGAAAACGTGCGGATTGGTCTTCACAATCAGATCAAGTATGATATGCTGACCGGGATTCTTCGCCTTCCGAGATATTGGAAACAGGAAGCCAGACAACACCGGCAGGCTCTGGAGCTTCTCTCTATTTTTGATATGCAGGATCTCGCTGATGTACGGGCCGGAAGCCTGCCCTACGGTGCCCAGCGCCGTCTGGAAATTGTCCGGGCACTCGCTACAAACCCATGCCTTCTGCTGCTCGATGAACCGGCAGCTGGTATGAATCCGCACGAAACAGAAGAGCTGATGGAGAATATTGCGAAAATACGGGATCAGTTCCATATTGCAGTTCTGCTCATTGAACACGACATGAGTCTGGTCATGGGTGTCTGTGAAGGCATCTGCGTCCTGAACTTTGGTAAGGTGATTGCCAAGGGAACAGCTGATGATATACAGGCAAACCCTGTTGTCATTGAGGCGTACCTTGGTAAGCGAAAGGAAGGATAACATGGCTGAACCGTCGCCCATGCTTGCAGTAAACGATGTCCATGTATACTACGGTGCCATTCATGCAATTAAGGGAATCTCTCTTGAGGTCTATCCGGATGAAATCGTCACTCTGATCGGTGCCAACGGAGCAGGGAAATCCACAACCCTGAATACCATTGCAGGCCTTCTGAAGCCCAGAAGCGGAAGCATTATGTTTGATGGACATAATATTCAGGGGCTAGGGGCTTCCCGGATCGTACCGGCAGGTCTCTCTCTGTGTCCTGAAGGCCGCCGTATTTTTCAGCAGATGACAGTCCGTGAAAACCTGGAAATGGGAGGATATACCCGAAACACCAATGAAATCGGGAGCTCTCTGGACGAAATGTTCCAGCGTTTTCCTCGCCTCAAAGAGCGTGAGAAGCAGATCGCCGGTACTCTTTCCGGCGGTGAACAGCAGATGCTGGCCATGGCCCGTGCACTGATGTCAAAGCCTCGCCTTCTCATGCTTGATGAGCCCTCCATGGGGCTCGCGCCTATTCTTGTGGAACAGATTTTTGATATCATTACGGAACTGCACGCCAGTGGCGTTACCATTCTTCTCGTAGAACAAAACGCCCAGATGGCCCTGTCTGTTGCGGACCGTGCTTACGTTCTCGAAACAGGCATGATTTCCATGACGGGCAATGCCGAAGATCTGTTACATAACGATTCTGTACGGAAAGCTTATCTTGGCTCCTGAATCCTGCAGACTAAAAGGAATGCCGTTATTCGGTATTCTTTTTTAGACTGCAGGAATTCATATCCATCACCGTCTTCAACCTGATTGAAACAGTTGGCTGTTCATTGGTCCAGATCACAAAACGTCCCAAATTTCCTGACTTCTTTTTCGGATCAGCATGAAGAGACTATGATATTACTGTCTTCTGAGTCGCTCTAAACTTGACAAGAGTTCCTTATTCCATGTACAATATGCTGTATAAATTTCATCTTGTCCTTCCCTTGATCTGGGAAGGGGAAGGAGGTCGGGCTATCTGCCCGGAAGAATATGAAAACTAAACTGTTGCCTGTTCTGATAGCCCTCTTTTGTCTGATTCTGGCTGTCTTCTCTTTTGCACAGGCTGAGGAATCAAATCCTCTAAAAGTTGCCATGCAGCTGAGCAATAGCAACTTTACAGAACCTGAAGAAATCACCGTTTCAATCCGGATTTCCAATGCCGGAGACACCGCCCTTCCCGGGCCTGTCACACTTTATTACAGCAACGGAGATCAGGTTGAGGAATTCGGTGAACCTGTTCTTGAAGCAGGCGCTTCCAAGTCCTGGAGTGGTCCTCTGCAGGTGACCCAGAGCATGCTGGAAGCCGGAAAGATTTCATTCCGGATCCGTTATTCTCTGCTGAATGAAGCAGGCGAAGCTGTACAGCGTTCTCGAAACTTCTCCAAAGAAATCAGCTACACCGGAGGGGTCGCTTCCGTTGAAGTCAACCGTACAATTTCGCCCACGACCGCTGGCAAAGGTCATGACGTCAATATTACCTACGATGTTCTGAATACCGGAACGGTTGATGTCACAAATGTCGTAATTACCGAAAACAAATCCATAGCCACCAAAGAAGGAGTCATAGACAGGGTTCCTGCGGGAGAAAAAGCTTCCTACACTTTCAAGGTTACCATGGGAACGCAGGACCTGACAAGCCAGGCCACAATCGCTTACACCGCAAACGGACAGACGCAGACCATTTCCAAGGAACCTGCTGAAATCAAGTACGGTGAAATCAATCTGAAAGCCAACCTGACTACTGACAAAAAAGGTGGTCTGCCTGGCGATAAGGTAAAGTTCACTCTCCGGCTCGGCAACAGTGGAAAAAAGGACTATATCAACATCCGCGTAACAGATCCCACACTTGGTGAACTATTCAGTGGAGAAACAGCTCCGGCTGGACACTCTATCATTCTCGAGAAGGAAATCGAGATTGTCGAAACCACGGATTACCAGTTTACCGTTACCGCAACCGAAGATGGCGGGCCTGATATCGAAACAACTTCTGACAGAATTACCATAACCGCCGTTACCGCAGATCAGGTTGTCCACCTCGACGTGCGTGCCGAGTCTGACCGGGAAGTCGTTTATCAGCTGCCTGGAACAGTCCGCTTCAAGGTGTATGTCTCCAATAATTCCAGTCTGGATGTCAGTAATGTTGTCGTTTCTGCTTCCGGTGTAACTCTCTATACATTCCCAAGCATCCTTGCAGGAGAAACAAGGGAGTTTACCCGTGATGTGGATGTTTCCATGGCCGGACAATATCAGTTCGTAGCACAATGCCGTAACCAGTTGGGTGACTCCGTCAGTTTCGACAGTAATATCATTTATATCGGCTTCACGGAACCCACACCGGTCCCAACGGAAGCACCGATTGTCACACCACCGGTTCCAGTATTGGACGAGCTGCCGACTGAGGCAGATCTGCCTGAGAACCTGAACCTGATCGATCAGATTCTCAAATATGCAATCTATGTCTTTGCTGCAATCTTTGCAGTATTCCTGTTGCTTGTCATCGTTGCTCTTCTCCGCAGAGCTTCGATCAAGGCCAAGTCTGAAGTTGCTCTTGATACACTGGAGCGCGGTGGAACAAGGGACTATAACCAGCCAGGTCATTTCGATGAGGACATGGATTCCGAGCCTCCTGTAACATCTTCAGAAGATCCGCTTCCGGAAGACAATGAAGATGCTGTCACACGCCACAGGCGGCATAGCGAAACTTCTTCTTCTGATACATCTGTCTGATAACGGACCCCTGCCACAGTGCAGGGGTCTTTTATTCAGATCATTTGCTGTAATTGGATGTGATTACAACCAGTTTTTCTCGCTTGCGCCTCATTGCCTGATGTGCTATAAATCACAGCCATGGCAGCAATGCCATAATCTCTTCAAAGTATATCGAGGCAAGCAATGAATCATACCCGCGTTAAAGAACTGACTTCCGGTTCCCCTATGAAGCTGATCCTTGGTTTTACTACACCACTGCTTTTTGGCTTTCTGTTCCAGCAACTGTACAGTTTTGTTGATACTGCCATTGTTGGCCGCTATCTCGGGAGTGAAAGTCTCGCTGCAGTAGGAGACACAGGCTCCATTAACTTTCTTGTTCTTGGTTTCTGTCAGGGATTCTGCGCCGGGTTTTCCATTCCGGTAGCTCAGGCTTTCGGTGCCGGTGATTATAAGCTTCTGCGGCAAACCGTCGCAAACTCTGTCTATCTGGCTGGTTTTATCAGCGTGCTCATGGCCATTTTCTCCGCATTATTCTGTCCTACCATGCTCCGTCTGATGGACACCCCGCCGCAGATTCTGCCTCAGTCCGTTGCTTATATCCGAATCGTTTTTTTGGGTATTCCGGCAACTATTCTGTATAACCTGTCCAGTGGAATCCTGCGTGCACTTGGTGACAGTAAAACTCCTGTCATCTTTCTGGTGCTTGCCTCTCTCGTCAATATCGTACTGGACCTTGTCCTGATCCTGTATGCAAGAATGGGGGTTGCAGGGGCAGCCGTTGCTACGGTTCTGTCTCAGATAGTATCCGGCATCGGCTGCGTTGTAATCATGAAAAAGCGGTTCCCCATTCTTCACCTGTCTGCTCAGGATCGTATTCTCCGAATGCCATTGGTCTGTTCTCTGGCTGGAATCGGGCTTCCCATGGGCCTGCAATATGCAATCACTGCCGTCGGATCGGTCATGGTTCAGTGGTCTGTCAACAGTCTTGGTGTTATACCCGTAGCTGCGGTTGCTGCCGGCAGTAAGATCAGTGTCTTTTTCTGCTGCATTTTCGATGCTCTGGCAACAACCATGGCCACCTACGCCGGTCAGAACATGGGCGCTCGCAAGCTGAACCGGATATCCCAGGGGGTCAAGTGTGCTTCTCTGATTGGCATTATCTACTGCCTTCTGGCACTTGCTGCCATCTTTCTTCTGGATTCCCGTCTTTTAAGCCTGTTTGTCAATCCACAAAAAGACCCGGAAGTCATGAAACTCGCCTGCCATTATCTCCGCTTGAACGGATTGTTCTATATCCCCTTGCTTTTTGTCAATATACTTCGTCTGACCATTCAGGGCATGGGCTTCACAAGAATAGCAATGCTTGCCGGGGTTTTTGAAATGATCGCCCGGATGCTTGTTGCTCTGCTTCTCGTGCCATCGCTTGCTTTCAACGGTGCATGTCTTGCCAACCCGGCTGCATGGGTGCTCGCAGATTGCTTTCTGTTCCCATGCTACTTTCATGTTATGCATATGGTATACGAACGTTTCCATGAACCCCGTGCGACTGTCTGACCAAAGGAGATTACCATGCTTAAGAAAATTGCTTCCTTTACCATCAATCATGACATTCTCCGTCCGGGCCTCTATGTTTCACGTCAGGACGGTGATATCATCACGTACGACCTTCGCATGAAGTATCCAAATCAGGGAGAATACCTGGATCAGGCAGGACTTCATACTCTGGAACATCTGGGGGCGACCTTCCTCCGGTCTTCCTCTTTTCAGGACCAGGTTATCTACTTTGGCCCCATGGGCTGCAGAACCGGTTTTTATCTTATTATGCGGGATACAGTATCGAAGCCGGATTTATTGGACCTGCTGCAAAACACCTTTCGCTTCATAGCTCAGTTTGAGGGCGAAATTCCCGGAACCCTGCCCAGAGAATGCGGAAACTACCGGGAACATAATCTTGAAAACGCAAAGGCAGAAGCTGCTCAGTACCTCACGGTTTTGGAACAGTGTACAGAACAGACCTTCTCTTATCCTGAGGAATCATCATGCGTCTGATTTTTCTTGCTGATCTTCACGGGAATCTTCCCGCTACCCTGGCTATGGAAAAAACCATTGCCCGACTCTCGCCCGATGACGTCTGGTTTCTGGGTGATGCCGTAGGGAAAGGTCCGCAAAGCAGAGAAACCTGCGACTGGGTCCGTTCGCACTGTCACCACTGTATCGGTGGAAACTGGGACTATGGCATAGGTAACAAAGAGTATCCTGCTGATGTATACTACTGGAATCAGTTGGGTGAAGAACGGATGCAATGGCTGAGTCAGCTTCCCAGGGAGCTTGAACTGACGCTGGGTTCCTTCCGCTTTCGTCTGTTCCATGGAAGACCGGTCACCCCTCTTCTGAAAGTGAGCAGTCCATCAGCTGAGCTGGAAGACACATTTCACTCTGAAAACGGTTCTTTCCAGGGGGTAATCTTTGCTGACAGTCACCGACCGTTCATCCGGACATTGAGTTCCGGATATATCATTAATACCGGTTCCGTTGGAAATAGTATGGGAGTGCCTCGTGCACATGCTTTCATGCTTGATTGGGCCGGGCATGAGGCTGATCCGTTTCTGTTCACTATTCTCTCTGTCCCCTATGACAATGAACTGGCTGCAGAACTTGCACGCAGGGATCCGGTTCTTCCATTCCAGGGTGCTTATATACAAGAAATCCTCACCGGGGTTTATTCACGATGAACCAATAAAGGAGTGCTCTCATGTTCAAACGGTGTCTGTTATTTGTCCTTCTGTTTGTTGCCATACAGCTGACGGTCTGTGCTGTTGAACCTGCACCCATTTCTTCCTTTTACCTTTTATACCAGGAAGATGTCTGTATTGGTCCTGCTGTTCTTTTTTCCAGTGATTCCCTGCTTCTTACGACCGCTGTTTTACCCGATCATCCTGAAACACTGACTGCAGTCAATAAAGAAGAATCCATCCCTGCCCAGTACATAGGTACTGTCAGCGATGGAAGCCTTTCTCTGTTCGAACTGGAACAGCCAGCCTCTTCCGAGCCACTCATTTTGGCTGACACTCTTAATTTTGATAATTGTACATACTGGGGCATAGACAGTCAGGGGAATACTCATACCGGGAATACTCAGCGCGTGAATTTCATAGACAATGATACAGGCCTTCTATCCCTCACCTGTGAAGATTCACTGATTCCAGGAACCATACTGTACAACCAGAACGGGAATCTTGTGGGTCTGGTATATGCTGCACTGGGAGAAGGGAACGGACGCGGACTGGCCGTTTCCAATTACACTATATATCAGGCTTTTTCTCAGGATGATTCCGGACAGGTTGCAAATTCAGAATTCTGGTATTCGGATATCCAATGCCAACTCGAGGCCAACCTTGTTCTTCTCTCCTGGGACTTGGATACAGAAGATCAGGACGGCATCAGCTATATCTACTGGATTGATACTCATAATCCCTACTATGTTGTCCAAGAAAGCGAACCAGGAAACTCATCCCTGGACCTGCTCCTTGTTCCCGGACGTGAATATGCTTTCTGGATTTCAAAAGAGTTAATGGAAGACCCCGATCTTTTTACGGTAACGCCTGCCGTTATAAGCATTCCATTGAACGGTGAAGTACAGGATCATGAATTTACAACCGATTCCATGGGGATTGCTGTTTTACCCGCGTCTGAAACACCACAGGACACCGATGCTCTACCTTTGGCTGCTGAATTGAATCGCATCATGCTTTCTGATTCATCCAAGAAGATTTATCTGCAGGTAGAAAATCGATACAATGTCTCTGAAAACATTCAATGCAATCTGGCAGTCTCAATAACTACACCTGATGGCGCATGTTATTCTCTCGTAAGCGGATACTTATATGCCCCGGAATACATGAATCATGATCTCTGGCATATTGAAATCACCAGTCTCTTCCGTGACATAGAGAACTACCAGAACGCATTTCCTGCCGGTTCCTATTCTGTGCAATACTTCCTTGATGATCAACTGGGTGGTTCGTTTTCCTTTGACCTGCCATAACCTCGGTTTGTGTTTATTCCAGCGTGCATCATACCCTGTGCATCAGGTATGATGCATTTTTTCTGTTGTCTTCCGGAAACCAGCAGCAGGGTAAACCTTGCATCTTCGCTTCCAGCCCCTGAGTATCGGATCATAGCAAAAAGACTCCCTGCGCAAGACAGAGAGTCTGGTAATCCGATCTGATCCGTTTTTTCATGTTTCCGCCGAATCATCTCGTAAGTTATTCAGTTGATTGTCTCCCCGGTCATCTGTTTCCATGCAGCACGTAAGGTTTCCTGATTTGCCACGCCATAATTCGGGTCATTCTGCTTGCACTCTTCCATATCCCTGAGAAAGTGCACACACAAATGTCCGTTGAATCCATTATCTTTGATAGACCCACTCATGTGCGGCATATCGTGTGTGGACGCCAGTGTCCAGGTTCCACTGGGCAATTTGACATAAACTGCTTTCTGATTCCACGTATTGACACCACCGAACGCCTTCACCATGTTTGCAGTATCTTCCTGGGTGAGTGGTTCACAATCTGCATGTCTTCCCAGAGAATACAGCTTCAGATTCCAGCTGATACCAGTAGACGGATCCACAACCAGAATCGTCTGACCCGTTTTAACCGATGGTTTAATCTCATTGAACCAGTGCAACAATTTAACTTTTCCAACGGAAACACTGGCTGTTGCATTCGGTGTATCGGATGTTTTTCCGGAAGCCTGGACATCAGGGGCTGAAACACGTTTCAACATCTCCTGTGTTAGCGCACCTGCCACACCGTCTGCTGTCAGTTTCTGACTTTTTTGGAACTGTTTTACTGCGCTGACGGTCCCATCGCCATATTGTCCGTCCAGAGTTCCCTTGTAATAACCCAGTGTCTTCAGTGCCTTCTGCAGTGCCTTAACTTCTTCCCCTCGCATTCCTTTGCGCAGAGTTGTTACAGACGCGGTAATACTCTGTTCTGTTGACTGCTGTGCACTTGTTGCTGCAGCAACAGATGCAGAAGCTACCACACCATTCTTTCGAGCGCTCTCCAGTTTTTTCAGTGTTGTTTTTCCTGCAATACCATCCGCCTGGATTTTCTGTGCTTTCTGAAAAGCAATCACTGCAGACCTGGTCAGATCTCCATATTCACCATCAGCAATCCCACAGGAGTATCCCAATGCATTCAAAGCCGTCTGTAACAGCCTGATTCTTGCTTCACTGCTGTCTGACCTGATCGTCGAATAATCGCCGCCAAAAAAACTGCTACTGCTAGCTGTTGCGTCTTTTGATGCATCGTTTGTTTCCTTTGTTGTGGCTCCACTGTTTTGTCCTGCCAGCTCATAGATTAAGGCACATGTTGATTCTCCGGCTATTCCATCAGATTTTAAACCATGCTTTCTCTGGAATTTCCGTACCGCATTTTCTGTATATGCACCATACGTTCCATCCGCTGTCCCGATATTGTATCCCAGACTTTTCAATGCCGTTTGAAGCTGAAGTACTTCATCACCCTGATCGCCATAGCAGAGACTGCCATTTTGCGTCTTTGCCCATGCATGATTGCATAACAGCATAGTGATGATCAGAAACAGCAGGAGTTGTCTGACTTTCCGTATCAACATCCTTCACTCCCGTCGTTTTGAACTTTCTTCAACTAACATTGTATAAGGGTGTGACTTATTTGTCCATGTTTTAACACAAAATTGTTACGACGTGGAAATATTTCGTCGCATTTACTCTTTACCTGACAGCAGCGTAATCATATCCTGTGGTTTTTCTATCAGCAAATCTGCACCATTGTCCATCAGTTCTTGCCGTTCACGGAAACCCCACAGCACACCGACTGCTTTCATGCCCGCATTTTTTGCACATTGCATATCTACACCTGAATCTCCAAAATACAGCATCTCTTCTGGAGAAACGCCAAGCCTTTCTGCAAGCTCAATCGCACCCGCAGGGTCTGGCTTGATGGGTATCCGTGCTGTTTGCCCCTGAATCTCATCAAATAAATCATCACCAAAATAATGCCTGATCACGTGGCATGTATCCAGATGCGGTTTATTTGAGAACACGCACAGTTTCATGTTCTGTTTTTTCAGATAATTCAGCAATTCCATAATTCCCGGATAGGGTTCAGACCTGTCATGCCAGTGTTCAGAGTAATAACTGGCATATGTATGCTTTACCTCATCAAACAGTTCTTTGTGTTCTCCTACTGCTCTGTGCGTTAGAATGTCAATTCCGTTACCTACCATATATCTGTACGCATCGGTTTCATAAGGAACCAGTCCGTGAATACGAAGAGATCTGTTCATGGCATATGCCAGGTCTGAAAGAGTATTCACCAGGGTTCCATCAAGATCAAATAGTGCACCCCGCAAAAGCGACTCCCTTCTGAAAAAGCCGGTGCTGTACAGCACCGGCTTTAACTTATGCATTCTTAGCCATCTCAACGAGCTTGGCAAAACCTTCTGCATCATTCACTGCAAGATCTGCAAGCATCTTACGATTCACATCGATGTTCAGTTTCTTCAGACCATTAATGAATGTAGAGTAACTCATGCCATTCAGTCTGGTTGCTGCATTGATACGGGTAATCCACAGACGACGGAAATCGCGCTTGCGAAGCTTACGTCCTTTGTAAGCATAACGAAGGGAACGGCGAACCTGTTCCGTTGCAGCTCTGTACTGCTTGGATTTAGCACCCCAGTAACCCTTTGCCAGCTTCATCACTTTCCGCTTTTTCTTCTGAGCGGTCACAGCTCTTTTAATGCGTGCCATGCTTTAATTCCTCCTTGCCAGCCTCAGGGCTTATTTGTAAGGCAGAAGCTTATGAATCGTCTTTGCCTCTTCGTTATTGTCTACAATACCATCAGCTCTCAGATGACGGGTACGTTTGGTTGTCTTCAGGCGAACCTGATGATTGGCGTTCATCTGCTTATGCTTAACGATACCAGTCTTGGTAAAAGAGAAGCGCTTAGCAGCACCACGATGCGTTTTCTGTTTAGGCATATAGGTGGATCCTCCTTCCTCGTTTGACAGGCAGCTTACCGCCTGCGATATGGTTATTCCTGTGCTTCTTTTGAAGCATTCCTCTCCCGCGCTGCTTTCTTTTCTGCAAAAGATGCTTTTGCAGCTTTAGGAGCAAGGACCATGATCATATGACGTCCATCCATTAAAGGACGACGTTCAACCACACTGACATCCTTGCACCGGTCTGCAAAGTTCTGCATCACCTGTGTTCCGATCTCACTGTGTGTAATCTGGCGGCCACGGAAACGAATGGACACCTTGACCTTGTCGCCATCTTCGAGAAAACGAATTGCCTGTTTTGCTTTGGTTAAAACATCGTTTTCCTCGATTGTTGCAGACAACTGTACTTCTTTGATGTCCACGACCCGCTGATTCTTGCGATTTTCGCGCTCGCGCCGCGACTGTTCGTAGCGGTACTTATCATAATCAAGCAGCTTACAAACCGGAGGTTTTGCTCCGGGCTGAATCTTGGCAAGATCATATCCTCTTTCTTCTGCCAGTTCCAGCGCTTTTGATGTCAGCATAACGCCCAGCTGCTCACCGTTCTCATCAATGAGACGGACTTCTCTGTCGCGAATCTCCTCATTGATCATCAGATCGACTGCGATATCCATGCACCTCCCATAATGGTTTGACTTGCCGATAAAAAAGCGGCGGGTTCTCACCCGCCGCTACATATCCATGACTGAAAAATGCCAGCAACCCGGCAGCAAAGCCACACTAGGTGAGGGGCGGGCAAGCCTCTACTTCAAACGAAAGGAAGTTTATCACGGCTATTCCGTCATGTCAAGGCATTTTTGATCTTCCAATATTTATATGTGTTACAAAAGTATGAAAAGTAAATTCTCGGAGTAACTTCCACAGTGGAAGTTACGACTGACGTTACCTTG
>CAMVHE010000084.1 GCA_947167215.1 uncultured Clostridia bacterium | reverse complement strand
CTCTGTTTCAAGCCCCCACTTCTAGCCTTTTGGCTTAAGTGGTGGGTAGTTGACTATACTTCCTTTCGGAAAACAGGGATTGCCGGGGCTTTCTGTTCCGGTGCGGGAAAGGCAACGGGAAAGTCCGGCAGAAGAAAAAACCGGGAAAGGAGCCTTTCCCGGGAGGGTGCGGAGAAGCAGGGCCATCTTACAGAAGTCCCGCATACTGCAGCTGGGCATACAGGTTATCCGTGGCAATCTGCAGGGACTGGTAATCGATGGGGGAGATGGACAGCAGCGTCTGCACCGCGGAGATGGCGGTATTGATCTGCCGGCGGGTCTCATTGCTGACCGTGGTGGAGGAACCCACCAGCTGATAGGCGGTAAGGGTCAGCTGATAAGCCTCGTTTTCCAGATTCAGCAGCTCCGAAGCCTCGCTCGATTGGGTATAGGCGTTATGATAGGTGCAGATGTTGCCGGCAATGTCATCCGAGCTCTTGAGGGTGGCAAATTCGCCCAGGTACTGCCGGATGGTGGGGCCGTAGGTGTCAATGTAATTGTAGAGCGGATGCCCGCCGGGAATGACGACCACGCCCTGGACCTCCACGGAGGATTCAGGACAGTAATCGTTCGCCAGCAGCATGCTGTCCATGCAGACGGCCGCGGAACGGTGCATGCTGCAGTAGGACGTGGGGACGCTGTCCTGTAGCCAGTAATCGGTAACGGTCTTGTATCCGTTCACGTCGTTGTAGCAGGCCTCCGTGGCCAGCTGGCCGCTGACCCCGCAGGTGGTTACACGGATAAGCCCGTAATCGGCAGGGGAGCCGTCGATGATGTCCCGGGAGGAAAGCCCCTTGCTCCTGTGGATCTTCTCCATGAAGGACTGCCACAGGGGAGCGGCGGTATTGCCGCCGGTGGCTTTGGAAGTCAGGGCCTTGTAGTTGTCATGGCCGATCCAGAGGGCAGCGGAGTACCAGCCGGTCATGCCGGAGAAGGTGACGCCCTTGGCATCCGAGTTGGTTCCCGTCTTGCCGGCTACCACCTGGCCGGAAATCTTGGCCTTGCTTCCGGTGCCGCTGCTGACGGCATCCTTCAGCATATCCACCAGAAGATAGGCGGTGGAACTCTTGAAGGCCTGATGCCGTTCCTGTTGCTGGTGCATATCCACCACCACGTTCCCGTTGCGGTCAAGAATCCGGGAGAAGGTAAGGGGACGCTGGTAAACGCCCTTGTTGGCGATGGTTCCGAAGGCCACGGCCATCTGGATGGGGGTAATGCCGGAGGAGCCCAGTGCCAGACCGAAGGGGTCCGCATTGATGTTCCGGTCCGGAATGCCCAGGAGATGCAGGTAGTTCACGGAATTGGCCACGCCCACATAGGTCATGAGTATGCTGGCAGCCGAGGTGTTGTAGGAATTGCGTAGGGCGCTGCGGAAGCTCTGGGGACCGGAATAGCTGCCTCCGCCGTAATTCTGGGGCCAGGAATCCTTCCCGCTGGCGTCCCGCCATCCGGAGATGGGTACGGGCATGTTGTAGGCAATGGAAGCGGGACTGGCACCCATGTCAATGGCAGGACCGTAGACCGACAGGGGCTTGATGGCGGAGCCGACCGGCATGGTCATATCGCTGGCCCGGTTCAGGGTTTTCCGCGCAGTGGGCCGGTAGCGTCCGCCGACAATGGCCTTGATTTCCCCGGTCCGGTAGTCAAATACACAGGCGGCGGCCTGAGGCTGCTCAATCTCTGTGTAGGTGCCGTCTGCATTCCGGGCCTGGTAGACGCTGTCTGCAGGGTCCCGCATGCGGGGATAGCTGGACCAGGAGGCCAGGGTATCTTCTACAATGGTCTGGATATCCGTGTCGAGGCAGAGGTATACGCTGTAGCCGCCGGTACGCAGCTTGTTTTCCATGGCGTAACGGTTGACGGAGGTGTTCTCGAGACCGTTCAGCGCCAGGAAGGTATCCACGATGTCGGAAATGGCGTATTCCACGTAGTGGGCATAGGGGTACATGTCATTGGAAGCGGGGGATTTTTCGAGGACATGGGCGGTTTCGGTGCGGAGTGCGGAAAGGTATTCCTGCTCCGTGATCATGCCGTTTTCCCGCATCTGGCGAAGGACGTAGTCCGTGCGGTTGTTGGTAATGGCGGGGGTGTTGCTGCCCTCGGTATTGCGCGTATAGAAATTGGAGCGCGGGTTGTAATAGTTGGGGGAACGGGTCAGGCCGGCCAGCATGGCGCACTCCCGGAGGGTCAGCTGGCTGAGGGATTTCCCGAAATAGCCGTAGGCGGCCACCCGTACGCCGTAATAGCTTCCGCCGAGGAAAATGGTGTTCAGGTAGCTTTCGAGAATCTGATCCTTGGTATACCGGTTTTCCAGCTGGATGGCGAGATAGGCCTCCTGCAGCTTCCGCTTGTAGCTCTGTTCGTTGGAAAGCAGGGTCTGCTTGATGAGCTGCTGGGTGATGGTGGAACCGCCCTGGGTGGTATTCGAGGTGAAATTGCTGATGAAGGCGCCCACGATTCTGCGCACATCCACGCCGTTATGCTGGTAGAAGCGGACGTCCTCCACGGCTACAAAGGCATCCCGCAGCATTTTCGGGATCTCGTTGATGGAGACCATGATCCGGTCTTCCGTTCCTTTGTAGTCGGTGATGAGGTTTCCCTCCGCATCGTAGATGAAGGAAGTCTGGTCCTGGGAATCCAGCGCTGCCAGGTCCAGGGTCGGCGCGGTATCCACATAGGCCTTGGCAATGCCGATAATGATGCCCGCCAGCGCCAGGGATCCGCAGAGCAGAAGAATGATGCACATATGAATGACCGTGGCGGCCACGCTGATGGCAAAATTCCGCTCCCTGGTGCGGGGCTTGAAAATCGAATGCGTTCCGCCTTTGGCGGCGCTTTTTTTCTGTGTCATGAAAACCTCCGGTGCTCCCCGGAGGGAGCAGGTGGATTGGATATAGCGTAGTATACCATAAATCCGGGGACAATGCACACAGGGGGGATCCGTCGCAGAGGAAGGAGACAGGAACTGCCGGAGGAACAGGGCGGGCTGTTTCTGAAGCTTCCGATTCCCAAAGCGTCAGGGAGGAGGAGAATCAGAATGGAAAAAGGGACAGCAGAGCGTCCTCCTGATGATTCAGGGACGAGGAAAAACACCTCTTGCAATCTGCAGAATGAAGCTATATACCACGCATGTTATTTTTAAGCTTCCCGGGCACCGGGACTGAAACGGGCAGGATATGCGTTCTTCCGGGAAAAGCAGCTGCTTTCCCTGCGGCTTGAAGGAGGAGGATTCCGGAAGGAGAGAAATGCTGCTTTGCGGACACAGAAAGGAAGAGGAAACGCTTTGCCTCCCTAATTCACATTCTGAAAAGGAGTACCACATTATGAAAGAGGACCGTTCCTTACTGAAATATGTTGTTTTTTCCATTCTTACCCTGGGCATTTATTCGCTGTTTTTCTGCATTAGTACGCAAACGATATGAATATCGTCTGCCAGGGGGACGGAAAGAACACACGGGGAATACTGGAAGAATCCTTTTTGATATTATTACCCTGGGAATCTATGAGTTTGTCTGGATGTATTGCGCCGGTGAAAGAATCGCCGTCAATTCTGCGCAAAGAAATGTGTTCTGCGATACCAACGGCGGAAATATTCTCCTCTGGGACATTCTGGGATCCTTCGTTATTATCGGGCCCTTGATCGCAACCTATAAGCTGATCGAGGGACTGAACCGTCTCTGCGCAGATTACAGCCGCCATGTCGGAGCCAACGGCGCACAGAATGTAACGAACATCTATATCAGCGGTCACTGACCACCTTTTCGAAAAAACTTCATTGATCCCCTTGAAAGCCTGGCCGCGCCGGGCTTTCAAGGGGATTATTTGTGTGCTGCCGGCGCTGTGCTGCAGCCGAAGGCTCTCCCGGAGGCATCTGGCGGGGCAGGCAGACTGCATTTTCGGGAAAAGAAAGCAGAAACAGGAAAAAACAGTCCCCGGGTCCGGAGAAAAGCAGGGGAGAAAACCGTCACCGCGGGGGAAATGACTTGTAAAATTTGTGCATACAATGTAGAATAGCATAGTCACAAAAGGAGAGTTGCCATGGATCTCGTGAAACATATCGAAAGGGCGCTGCGGTCGGAATGCGGTGTACCCGGAAACAGCCATCTGCTGGCCGCTGTCAGCGGAGGAGCGGATTCCGTTGCGCTTCTGCTTCTGCTGTCGGAGCTGTCTCCCATCTATCCCCTGAAGATTTCCTGTGTCCATGTCAACCATGGAATCCGGGGTGAGGATGCAGCGGAGGACTGCCGGTTCGTGGGCGCCCTCTGCAGGCGGCTTCAGGTCCCCTGCCATACGCTCACGGCGGATGTTCCCCGCTATGCCCGGGAACACCATATGGGAGAGGAAGAGGCGGGCAGAAAAATCCGTTATGCCTTTTTCGAGGAAACTGCACGGGAAATTCATGCGGATTTCATTGTCCTGGCTCATCATGCGGAGGACCAGGCCGAGACGGTGCTGATGCACCTGCTTCGCGGTGCAGACATTGCCGGCATCTGCGGCATGCAGATGCGCAGGGACCGTCTTCTCCGGCCGCTGCTGCAGGTGAGTCCCGGAGACCTCCGGGAATACCTGCGTGCAAAAGGGCAGCCGTGGCGGGAAGATGCCACCAACCAGGATACCCGCTATAAAAGGAACCTGGTCCGGAAGGTGCTCCTGCCGCAGATGGAGGAAGCCTTTCCCGGGGCAGGGCGTGCCCTCTGCCATGTGGGAGAGGCGGCCAGCCGGGACGAACGCTATTTTGCGGAAGTCCTCCGGGAGCCCATGGAGAGCGCGGTGGCGCTGTACCGCGGCGCTGCCATTCCGGCACGGTTTCTGAAGGTACCGGAGGCGGTGGCCGGCCGCATGCTGGCGGCCCTGATCCGCCAGGCGGGGATTCCTTCCCAGAGCAGGGAGCGGATGCAGCAGATGCTGCAGGCCCTGCGGGATGGAGGACGGAACCGGCAGCAGCTGGAAGGCGGGCTGTTCACCCTGACCCCGTATGCCGCGGCCTTCACCCGGGAGGTGCAGGGAATCGACATCCCGCTGGGGGAGGGGACAGATACCCCCTTCGGCCGTTTTTCCTTTGCAGAGGGCAGCGGGGACGGCATCGGTGCGCAGCGGATCCCGGAGGGTCAGATTCCCGGGCTGCGGGTCACCACGCTGCGGAAAGGGGACCGCATGATTCCCTTCGGGAGCACGACGCCCCGATCCTGTGACAAACTGCTAGAGAATGCGGGCCTTCCCAGGGCGGTCCGGGAGCGGATCCCCGTGCTGCGGGATGCAGACGGAGAGGTGCTCTGGCTCTGCGGCTTCCGCCCGTCCGAGCGCCTGAGGAGCGAAGGGCCGGGAATGTGCCTGTTTTTTTCCGAGGGACAGAAACTATTTACACTCGCAAGACATCAAGGAGGACAAAATGGATAAGAGCATGTATCAGGATTTACAGGACCAGCTGCTGCTGACGGAGGACCAGATTCAGAAGCGGGTTCGGGAAATGGGTGCCGCCATCACCCGGGACTACAAGGGACAGGAACTGGTGGCAGTGTGCATTCTGAAGGGAGCCGTCTTCTTTTTCGTGGACCTGCTTCGGGCCATTGATCTTCCGGTAAGCCTCGACTTCATGGCCATCTCGAGCTATGGAAGCTCCACCAAGTCCTCCGGTGTCGTCCGGATCCTAAAGGACCTGGACAAACCCGTCGACGGCAAGAACATCCTGATCGTCGAGGATATTGTGGACTCGGGCATGACGCTGTCCTTCCTGCGGAAGAACCTCATGACCCGGGGCGTTGCATCCCTGCGCATTGCCACGCTGCTGGACAAGCCGGAACGCCGCCGCACCCCGCTGCATGTGGATTACAGCGGCTTTGTGGTGCCGGACGAATTCGTGGTGGGTTACGGCCTCGACTATGACGAGCGCTACCGCAACCTGCCGGAAATCGGCGTGCTGAAACCGGAAATCTACGAGAAGGCCTGATGCCCGAGGAGGAGTACCTTGAACAATCATCAGAACCGGGGATTTGCCGTTTCCCTGGCCGTGATCCTGGTGGCGCTGATCGCACTGCAGATGCTTTCCTCCACCATGCTGGTCGGAAGACGGGGAACGCAGATTGATGTCACCGGTGTATACAAAGCCATTGACGAGGATAAAGTGGCCGCAGTGGGCATTGACAGCAACAAGGTCTACGTGCTGCTGCGGGACAGCTCCATTGCCAGAAGGAGCTTTTCCTCTTCCAATTACGATTACAGCAGTATCATTGCCGACAACTTTGTGGAAGCCTGCCGGCAGGTGGTAGCACGGCGGGAAGGGGTGGACATCTCCCAGATCTCGGAGCTTGACCTGGGCTTTGACCTGGTCTACTTCTCCGGATCCGGCCGCGCCATCCTGTTGAGCATTCTGCCCTACCTGCTGATGACCGGCAGCCTGGTGCTGTTCTGGTTCTTTATCATGCGTCAGCAGGGCGGAAGCCGTTTCCCGGGCCTCAACCATTCTTCCCTGCGGGTCTATGACGGCAGGGCATCGGGCATCACCTTTGCGGACGTGGCCGGTGCGGTGGAGGAAAAGGAAGAGATGGCCGAGCTGGTGGATTTCCTGCGGAACCCCCGCCGGTTCTCCGCCGTGGGCGCGCGTATTCCCAAGGGCGTGCTGTTGGTGGGCCCTCCGGGCACCGGCAAGACCCTCATGGCGAAAGCCGTGGCCGGAGAAGCCAAGGTGCCTTTCCTGTCCATTTCCGGTTCCGACTTCGTGGAGATGTTCGTGGGCGTCGGCGCCAGCCGTGTCCGGGAACTGTTTGAAAACGCCAAGCGCAACGCGCCGTGCATCGTGTTCATCGATGAGATTGATGCGGTGGGCCGGCGCCGCGGCGCCGGCATGGGCGGCGGCCACGACGAGCGGGAGCAGACCCTGAACCAGCTGCTGGTGGAAATGGACGGCTTTGCGCCCAATGAGGGCGTCATTGTGCTGGCAGCCACCAACCGGAAGGACATTCTGGACCCGGCCCTGCTGCGCCCGGGCCGCTTTGACCGGCAGATCACGGTGGGATATCCGGATGTGCGGGGCAGGGAGGCCATTCTGCGGGTGCACAGCAAGGACAAGCCGCTGGCAGCGGATGTGGACCTGGCCAATGTGGCCAAGCGCACGCCTTACTGTGCCGGTGCGGACCTTGAAAATATCATGAACGAGGCAGCCATCCTGTGCGCCCGTGCCGGAGGGGACCATATCACCGCCCGGCAGATCAATGACGCCATCGAGCGGGTCCAGATGGGACCGGAGAAGAAGAGCCATATCCTGAGCGATGAGGACAAGCACCTGGTGGCCATCCATGAGGCGGGGCATGCCATCGTCGGCGAACTGTTGGAAGGCTGCGATGAAGTCCATCTGGTCACCATCATGCCGCGGGGCGGCAGCGGCGGCCATACGCTGCTTCTGCCCGAGCGGGAAAGCGATTTCACCACCCGGGAGCAGCTCCTGGACTTTGTGGCCATGGCCATGGGCGGCTATGCCGCCGAACAGCTGGTGCTGGGAGAAGTCAGCACCGGTGCCTCTTCCGACCTGCAGCGTGCCACCGAAATCTGCCGCCGCATGGTGACGCAGTACGGCATGAGCGACGATATGGGCCCCATCTTCCTGAGTGCCCAGCATGATCAGGTGTTCGTGGCAATGGAGCACAGCAATCCCAGCCGGAATTACAGCGAGGAGATTGCCGCGCGCATTGACCGGGAGGTCCAGCGCAAGATGAACGATGCCTTTGCCCGTGCGACGGATATCCTGCGGCAGCACCGCGGGGAGCTCGAGGGCCTGGCAGACCTGCTGATGGAGAAGGAAACCATTGACCGCAGGGAATTCGAGGAATTCCTGAAAGGCGAAAAAGCGGAGCCGGAACAGGAAGGACAGGCAACATGAAAGCAGACCTGCATTTGCATTCCACCGCATCGGATGGAACCCTGACGCCGGGAGAACTGGTCCGGGCGGCTCAGGGGGCCGGCATGACGCTCATGGCCATTACCGACCATGACAGCGTAGGCGGCGTTCCGGAGGCGGAGGAGGTGGCGGAATCCTGCGGCATGCAGCTGATTCCCGGCGTGGAGCTCTCCTGCGGCGCAGGACGGGAAGTCCATGTGCTGGGATACGGCGTGGATATCCGCCATGAAGGACTGCTGGCCTTCTGTGCAAGACGGCGGCAGGAACGGAACGACCGCGCCCTCCGGATGGTAAGCCAGCTGCAGGAAGCCGGCTGCAGCATTTCCTTTGACGTGGTCCATGAAATGGCCCGCGGGGTCATTGGAAGGCCCCATGTGGCAAGGGCCCTGGTGGAGGCAGGTTATGCCAGCAGCGTCCAGGATGCGTTTACGAAGTACCTGGTGCCCGGGAAATGCGGATATGTTCCCAAGCCCGAGGTCCGGGTGACGGACGGCATTCGGCTGATCCATGAGGCCGGCGGGCTGGCGGTGCTGGCCCATCCCATGCAGCTGAAAATGAGTGATACGGCACTGATTTCCGTAATGGAGGAATGGGTGTCCTCCGGCCTGGACGGAGTGGAAATCTACCATCCGTCCACGGGAAACCAGCATGTGGCGCTGCTGCAGCGCATTGCAGCAGAGAACCGCCTGCTGATTACTTCCGGCAGCGATTTCCATGGCCCGGGCGTGAAGGACGTTTCCATCGGGCAGGAATGGCCGCGCTGGCAGAACGGGGAGGAGGATGCGGGACGGCTCCTGGACCGTCTTTGCCGGATGCATGAAAAACTGTAAGACCCTGTTGTTGCTGCTGGTCCTCCTGCTGTGCCTGCAGGGGACCGCGCAGGCAGAACTCCATGTCAGGGCAGAATATGTGCCGACGCCGGTCCCGGCGTCGGAAACGGAAACCGGAAGCACGTCTTCCGTGACGGATACCCCCGTCCCGACGGAGGAGCCTTCTCCGGCGCCGTCGGCGGAAACCCCGGAGAGCACCCCGCAGGAAGCGGCCTCTTCCGCGGAAGCACTGCCGGAGGAGGAGACGGGGAATCTTCCGGAAACCGAACCGGTTCCGGCAGCACCGCTTCCGGCCCTGGCGGAGGGGGAAATCCTCGAAGCTTTCCCGGAGGCCATTTCCTTTACCCAGGTTACGAAAAAGGAAGTAACCCGGAGAGGGGCCTGGATCCGTACGACGCTGCCCCATCTGGCAAATGCCGGGGTGGAAGAGGTCATTTCCGGCAGGGTAGCAGCCCTGCGGGACAGGCTGGTGCCGGAAATCCCTACAAGATATGAGAAGGCACGGCCGGTGCTGGAGACCGGGGCTGTGATCTCCCGGGCGGGAAGGCGCATCCTGAGCTTCCTGGTGCTGTCCGAGCTGATGGCGGAGCGCCAGCTCCAGGCCGTGGAATATGAAACCTATACCTATAACCTGGAAAGCGGGCAGCGGCTCATGCTTTCCGATATTTTCGAGGACAGCCCGGAGCTGTATGCGCTGCTGGGAGAAGCGGTGCGTACGCAGCTTTCCGAAGCCTATCCTGCCATGGAAGCCCCGGAGGAGACGCTTCAGCGCCTGACGAGCCGGGAAGCGTTGCAGCAGGCGGAATTCACCATCGGGCCGAGCCGGCTGAGGCTGACC
The DNA here is from genome assembly GCA_947167215.1 of uncultured Clostridia bacterium. GTDB lineage: Bacteria > Bacillota > Clostridia > Christensenellales > Aristaeellaceae > Ventricola. The sequence continues at coordinate 6,143 of CAMVHE010000084.1, read as the reverse complement.
TACCGGGCGGACACGCTCTACCCGGGAACGAAGAATCTGCTGCATGTGCATGTCTACCTGTCGGAGCTGCGCCCATACATGAAGGAAGTCATGCGGGAGGAGCTGGATATGTCCATGTTCCGCATGGCGGCGCTGACCTTTGATGACGGCCCGGCGAACATATCCACCCGCGGCGTCCTGGATGCACTGCGGCGCTACGGGCAGTCCGCCACGTTTTTCATCATCGGGCGCAGGATTCACAGCAATCTGGATATGCTGAACCGGGAGCACGATGCCGGATATTCCGTGCAGAACCACACGTATACGCACCAGTATGACATCTATTTTGTGGATTCGCTGGCGGAAAAGGAAAAGACCGATGCGGAGCTCTGCCGGGAGATCGGGGTCGGCACTACGATGATCCGGGCGCCGGGAGGCTATGAAAAGCTCTATATGGACAACGGCATCGGGGTGCCGATTCTCCACTGGTCCCTGAGCGCCAAGGATTCCGGCAATGACCAGACAGCAAGGATTGCGGAGAAGACCCGCAATTCCATCCATGAATGGGAAGTGGTGCTGATGCACGACGTCAATCCCAACTGCCCGGACTATGCGGAAAACATTATCCGGACAAAAACGGAGCAGGGGTTCCTGTTCGTGACGGCGGAGGAGCTTTTCCATGAGGCCGGCGAACCGCTTCTGCCCAACCATACCTATTACCAACCCTTTTCGGAAAGGACGTTTGAGGATTAAACATCATGCCAACCATGACAACTGCAGGGTTCATTCCGCCGAAGGAACCGCCGAAGAATCCGCCGAAGAAGAAAAAGCCGAAAAAGCGCAGGGGCAGAAAGTCCCGCGTCAGCCTGGTTACGGTGATTTCGCTGTGCATTCTTCTTCTGGCTCTGGCCGTCTCCGGCATGATCCTGTATGTCTATCATGTGACTGCACCGTATGACCAGACTTTCCTGCCGGGAACCTTTGTGATGGGGGAGCCCTTCGGAGGGATCAACTGGGAGGAGGGAATCCGCAGGCTTCAGGAAAAGACCGGCAGCGTGATCCGGGACTGGCATGCGGAGGTGATCTGGGGGCAGGAGACCTATACCCTGAACGCGGAGCAGATTTCCCTGGCGGTGGATGCGGAGGCAACCCTGACTCCGCTCTGGGAATACGGCAGGGACGGAGGACGCTTTGCAAGGTTCCTGACCATGCTTTCGGGAAATGCAGGCACGCTGAGCGCGGAGCCGGTTTACACCTATGATGGGGAGGCTGTTTCGGAGTTTGTCCGGGGCCTTGCCACGCTCATCGACCGGGAGCCGGTGGACGGCACCGTGCGCTTTACTCCGGGGACCAGCACGCCCTTTTCCTTCACGGACGAACAGGTGGGGTACCAGCTGGAAACCGGACCGGTCCGGGAGGCGCTCTGCGCCGCGGCGGCCCGCTGCAGCAGCCTGAGCATGAAGGCGGAACCGGAGGTGAAGGAGCCGGAGGTCTACCGGTCGGTGCTGGAAAATGCGATTGTTCTGCGGGCCCAGCTCGATCTGTCCCTGGGGACGGACCGGGATGCGGCAGCCAATGCGGTACTGGCCGTTTCCCAGCTTGGAGGAAGGACCATTGCCCCCGGGGAATCCCTTTCCTTCAACGCTGTGGTGGGAAGAAGAACGGCCGATGCCGGATACCTGACAGCGAATGAGGAAGCGTACGGGCTTTCTGCCCGGGGCGTGGGCGGCGGGGTATGCATGGCAGCCACGCTGCTCTATGAAACAGCGCTGCTGGCGGACGTGCCGGTAACGGAGCGGCATGCGGCACTGACGCCGGTTTCCTATGCGCCTGCAGGAAGGGAAGCGGCAGTTTCGGATACCCTGGATGTGGTGCTCCACAACCCCGGGGATACCCCGCTTTACCTGCTGGTACGGACCTATGAAGCCGGGCAGGAGACCTTTGCCCACCTCGAGATCATCGGGGAGGCACTTGCCACGACCGTTTCCGTGGAGAGTACGACAGAAGTGATCCCCGCCCCGGCAGAGCCCGTATACGTGCTGGACCGGGAGGGAACCCATGCCGTCTACCAGGACGAACAGGTGGAGCGCAATGCGGCCAGGGACGGCTCCCGCGTGGTGACCGAACGCGTGATGACGGATGCCCTGGGACGGGAAACCGCCCGGGAAGTGATTTCAGAGGATGTCTATGAGGCGATCCCACAGACTTTCTATGTGGGTGCAAACGTGCGGTAAGGAGAAAGCCATGGAAAAGACGGAACAGAACCAGGAAGAGATGAAGCTCCGGTATCTTGAACTGCTGCGCCGGGAATACGGGACGATCCGGGCAGCCAGCTCGGAAGTCGCCCATCTGCGGGCAATCATGAAGCTGCCCAAGGGCACGGAACATTTCCTTTCGGACCTCCACGGGGAGCATGGGGCATTTCTGCACATGCTTCACAATGCCAGCGGCGTGATCAAGCGGAAGATCCATGATCTCTACGAGAATGTGCTCCCGCAGCATGAACAGGATCTTCTGGCGACGCTCATCTATTATCCCAGTGAGAAGCTGGCGCAGCTCAAGAAAAAGGGTGAAGTGAACGAGGAATGGTACCGGCTGATCATTTACCGCCTGATACAGGTCTGCCGGCTCTGCTCGGTGAAATACACCCGCAAGCGCGTCCGGGAGGCCATGCCGAAGGAGCTCTCCATGATGGTGGAGGAAATGCTGCTGGCGGACGGTACGCCCGACAAGGAAGGCTATCACCGGGAAATCATGCAGTCGATTCTGGATACCGGCCTGGCGGATACCGTGATTATCGCCCTCAGCCGGATGATCCAGAACCTGGCCATCGACCGCCTGCATATCATCGGGGATATTTTTGACCGGGGCCCGCGGGCAGACCTGATCATGGACGCCCTCGAGGACTACCATCAGGTGGATGTGCAGTGGGGCAACCATGACATTGTCTGGATGGGCGCTGCGGCGCTGTCTGAGGCCTGCATTGCCCAGATCATCGTGACCTCGCTCAAATACAGCAACCTGGAAACGCTGGAAATCGGCTACGGCATCTCCCTGCGCCCGCTGCTGGGACTTGCCCAGGCGTGCTATGGAAACGATCCCTGCGAGCATTTCCTGCCCAAAAACAACGGGGAGGACGTGCAGGAAGACGAGATGGAAGTTGCCAGAATGCACAAGGCAGCGGCTATCCTGCTCTTCAAGCTGGAGGGACAGCTCATAGCAAGGCATCCGGAATACCATATGGACCACCGCCGGCTGCTGCACCGGATCGACTTTGAAAAGCATATGGTGGAGATCGACGGGAAAAGCTATGCCATGTCCCCCGGTACATTTCCGACCATTGACCCACAGGACCCCTATGCGCTGAATGCGACGGAACGGGAGGTCATGGACCGGCTGGTCATGGAATTCGAGCATTCCGAAAAGCTGCAGCGCCATGTGCAGTTCCTCTACAGTGCGGGCGGCATGTACCTGTGCTGCAACGGCAATCTGCTCTATCACGGATGCATTCCCATGCAGGAGGACGGAACCTTTGCCCCCATGCCGGTGGGCGATGAATACAACCTCTGCGGCAAACGGGGCATTGATGAGGCAGACCGTGTGGCACGCCAGGGATTCTTCTCCAAAGCAGGATCTCAGGAACGGCAGAATGGCCAGGATTTCCTGTGGTATCTAGGATGCGGACCCGCATCCCCGCTCTTCGGAAAGGATAAGATGACAACCTTTGAGCGGTATTTTGTCCCGGATCCGGAGACGCACCGGGAGAACAAGAATGCATATTATAATCTGCAGGATGATGAAACCACCGCCATCCGCATCCTTCAGGAGTTCGGGCTTTCCGAAACCGGCTTTATTGTCAACGGACATGTGCCGGTAAAGGTGGGAAAAGGGGAGAGCCCGGTAAAGGCAGGGGGACGCCTGATTGTCATTGACGGCGGCATGTCCCGGGCATACCAGCCGGTGACAGGCATCGCCGGCTATACGCTGATCTTTACCTCCCACGAGGTGAATCTGGTTGCCCATCAGCCTTTTGTATCCCGTGCGGCGGCAATTTCCGATGAACAGGACATCCATTCCAAGCAGTCCCTGGTCTACATGATGCCGAAGCGGGTGCTGATTGCCGATACGGACGAGGGACGTGTCCTGCAGCAGAAGATCGACGACCTCATGGCGCTGATTGAAGCCTACCGAAAGGGCGTGCTCAAGGAAAACCGCAAGGCCGGTGTGTAGAAAGGAACCTTTCCATGAAACTCATGATTGCCTCGGATATTCACGGATCTGCCTTTTATGCCCGGGTCATGGCGGAAGCCTTTCAGGGCGAGGCGGCAGACCGGCTCCTGCTGCTGGGGGACATTCTCTATCACGGTCCGCGCAATGATCTGCCTAGGGAATATGACCCGAAGGCGGTAATTGCTCTGCTGAACGCCTTCTCGGCGCCCATTTACTGCGTGCGGGGCAACTGCGACAGCGAAGTGGACCAGATGGTGCTGCGCTTTCCGATCATGGCAGATTACTTCCTGCTGCCGGCAGCGGATTCCATGGTGTTTGCCACGCATGGCCACGTCTATCATCAGGAGGCTCTGCCGCCCATGATGCCGGGAGATATCCTGCTGCACGGGCATACCCACGTGTCGGCCTGGAAATCGTTTGGAGACCATCTGCGCTACTTCAATCCTGGATCCGTTTCCATTCCCAAGGAAGGCAGTTGCCACAGCTATATGATTTTTGAAAACGGTGTATTCGTCTGGAAAGACCTGGAAACGGGCTCGTCCTATCACGAGGAAAAGGCATAAAAAACAGTGGATTCTTCCGAAACCGGAGAATCCACTGTTTTTTACAGCTGAACCAGACCCGCATCCACCATCTTCTGCAGGCTCATGAGTACACCAAGCTTGGCGTGGACAAAGGTGAGTCCGCCCTGGAAATAGACCGCATAGGGCGGACGGATGGGTCCATCTGCCGACAGCTCGATGGAGGAACCCTGGACAAAGGCGCCGGCTGCCATGATGACCTCGCTGTCATATCCGGGCATGGCCCACGGAATGGGATCCACATAGCTGTCGACGGGCGCTGCAGCCTGGATGCCCTTGCAGAAGGCTACCATGCCTTCCTCACTTCCCAGTTCCACCGCCTGGATGATATCATGGCGTTCCTCGGCGGCGCCGGGCAGAACCCGGTATCCCAGCGATTCATACAGGCCTGCCAGGAAGATGGCACCTTTCAGTGCAGAAGCGGTAACGGTGGGCGCGAGGAAGAAGCCCTGATAGAAGGCGGGCAAAATGCCCAGGTTGGCGCCGACCTCCTGACCGAGTCCGGGTGCGGAAAGGCGGTATGCGCACCGGTCTACGCAGGTCCTGGTGCCGCAGATGTAGCCGCCGATGGGAGCAAGACCGCCGCCGGGGTTCTTGATGAGCGAGCCGACAATCATGTCAGCGCCCACATCGCTGGGCTCCATGCGCTCGGTAAATTCACCGTAGCAGTTATCGACCATGCAGAGAACATCTGGCTTGATCTGCTTGCAGAAGGAGATGAGTTCACCGATCTGCCGGACGGAGAGGGTGGGACGCATGGCATAGCCCTTGGAACGCTGGATGGTAATGAGTTTTGTCTTTTCACCGATGGCTTCGCGGATGTGATCGTAGTCAATGCCGCCGTCCGGGAGCAGGGAAACTTCACGGTAGGTAACACCGTATTCCGCAAGGGAGCAGGGGCTCTCCCGCAGGCCGATGACTTCTTCAAGCGTGTCATATGGGCGGCCGACCGGGGAAAGAAGCTCATCTCCCGGCAGGAGGTTTGCAGAGAGCGCGATGGCGAGGGCATGGGTACCGCAGGTGATCTGGGGACGTACAAGGGCTGCTTCCGTATGGAAGGTATCCGCATAGACGGCTTCCAGCGTATCCCGTCCGAAGTCATTGTAACCGTATCCGGTAGTGGCAGCAAAGCAGGTGGCATTCACCCGGTTTTTCTGCATGGCATGCAGGACCTTGCATGCATTGTATTCGGCGGTTGCATCAATGGCGTCAAAACGGGACCGAAGAGAAGAAAGAACCTGTTCGCCTTTTTGGAAAACAGCATCCGAAATGCCTAAAGAGGCAAAAACATTATTCACGGGAAAGAACCTCACTTTCAGAAGATGAAAGCAGAAAACTGCAGGGCATAAGGTA
>CAMVHE010000083.1 GCA_947167215.1 uncultured Clostridia bacterium | reverse complement strand
GCCGGTCTCCTGCGCCTGGCGATACTTGAAGTAATCGACAGCAACCTGCGGGAAGTGGAGACCCAGCTGGCAGGCACGCAGGCCTCTCAGGAGGGGGATACCCAGTCCACCGAGGAGATGAACAGGCAGACCCAGATCTATAGCGATGACCTCTATAATAAACGGAAACAGAGGGATACGCTGCGGGATGAAATAGCGGAAAAGCGTCTTGCACTCCAGGCAATGCGCAGTGAGGGCGAGAATCTCAGCAGAGATGCAAAGCGCCTCCTTCAGGAGCAGGAGAACATCGCAAGAGAGATTGATGCTCTTGAGGAAAATGTCCGCAACCTGACGCTGACCCACCAAAGAAGTATGGAGCAGCTGCAGAAGCAGACCCGGGAACGGGAAGAGGTTGCAGGTCAACTGGTGGAGGCAGAAAAGGCTCTGACAGACCTTCAGCAGGAGCGGGGACAGGTACAGGAAAACATGAGCCGTATGACCCGTGAGATTGACGCACTCAGAGAGAGCGTTAATGTTGCGGGTGAAAAGAAACACCGAACAGAACTCACGGTAAACCGGCTCGAAAACGAACTTGAAACCCAGCGGCAGCGCATATGGGAAGAATATGAGCTTACTTATGCCGGGGCAAAGGAGTATCTGCTGGATCCCTTCGATTTGGTAAAGGCAGACCGCAGGATTGTGGAAATCCGCACGGAGATCCGTGCACTCGGACCTGTGAATGTAACCGCAGTCGAAGATTACCGCAATACGAAGGACCGTTACGATGGTCTGACGACGCAGCGCAATGATCTGCTGAAGGCAGAAGACGATCTTACGGAGATCATTTCTTCGCTTGAAAAGCAGATGCAGGTGCAGTTTATGGCCAATTTTACGCTGCTGCAGACATATCTGTCAGAGACCTTTACAAGGCTCTTTGATGGAGGAAAGGCCGAACTCCGGCTTCAGGATCCGTCTGATCCTCTGAACTGCGGTATTGATATCGTTGCACAGCCGCCGGGAAAGAAGCTGCAGATGCTGACGCTGCTGTCCGGTGGTGAGCGTGCATTGACGGCGATTGCCATCCTGTTTGCGATGCTCCGTCTGAAGCCGACGCCATTCTGTTTCCTGGATGAAATTGAAGCTGCCCTGGATGACGGCAATATTTCTACCTTTGCCGAATATCTGAAGGATTTCTCGAAGGACACCCAGTTTGTCATTGTTTCACACCGCAAAGGCACCATGGAACGATGCGACTGCCTGTATGGCGTTGCCATGGAAGAGAAAGGTGTTTCGAAGATTCTCAGCGTGGAGCTTAAAGATATTTCCGATGATGCCCTTGCGGGATAAAGGAGAGTTTATGGGACTTTTTGGATTTGGAAAAAAGAAAGAGAATAATCAGGAAGCGGTACAGAAACCGGCAGAGCCGGTTTTACCGCCGATTGAAGATGAACAGCAGGAAACGCCCGAAGAGAAAAAAGGTCTGTTTGCACGTCTCTTCAAAGGTCTTTCCAAGACCCGGAACAATGTCGCCGGAAAGGTTGATGACCTGGTCGAGGCGACGGAGGAGATTGACGACGATTTCTATGAAGATCTCGTTGATATCCTCATCATGAGCGACATGGGCGTGAGAACTTCGGACAAGGTGATCGAAGAACTCAAGCGCAGAGTGGAAGAAGAGCGTATCAAGGATGCCCGCAAGGCACGGACGATTCTGAAGGATATCCTGAAGAATATGATGCGGCAGCCGAGGGACCCGCTCAAATGGCCCATGGTCATGCTTCTCGTCGGAGTAAACGGCGTTGGAAAGACCACCACCATCGGCAAACTTGCCATGCGCTTCAAGGCAGCACGCCATTCTGTGGTGCTTGCGGCGGCGGATACGTTCCGCGCTGCAGCGGCAGATCAGCTCGAAATCTGGGCGGACCGTGCCGGAGTACCGCTGGTAAGACATGCGGAAGGCGCTGATCCTGCTGCGGTTGTCTATGACGGCATCCAGAAGGCCAAGGCACAGGAAGCGGACCTGCTGATTGTGGATACTGCCGGACGTCTTCACAACAAGAAGAACCTCATGGATGAGCTGGGAAAAATTTCCAGGATTATTACGAAAAACTATGAGGAAGCGGACGTCAGGACCTATCTGGTTATTGATGCGACCACTGGCCAGAATGGCCTCCAGCAGGCAAAGGAATTTGCAGAAGTTTGCGATGTCAGCGGCATTGTGCTGACCAAGCTGGATGGAACGGCCAAGGGCGGCATTGTGGTGGCGATCCGCAATGAGCTTTCTCTGCCTGTTACCTATATCGGTGTCGGAGAAGGCATTGAAGACCTGCAGGCTTTTGATGCAGATGCATTTGTGGATGCAATTTTCTGATAAAATTCGGACGGGAGGTACAGAAACGTGAAATATATCCGGCGCTTTCTGGAATTCATCGCCTCCCGTGTGGCGATTGTCACCCTGGTTGTCGCTCTGCTGGTAATGTCCTTTTATCTGGCCATGAACATTGCCAATATCTATGTGATGGTTGATGAAGGCCTGGACGCCCGCGCTGCGGTGATCATGTCCGGCGAGGGAGAAGAAGAACTCTCAAAGTATTTCCGGGATGAATTCCTTTTCCAGGATGCCGCACTGCAGGTTGGACTCTCTGCGGTTTCCCCTTATAAGGATTATGAAATCCGCGGTTATCGCCATGAGATCCGTCTGCTTTCCGTATGGTGCTGGCCCTGGGATACGGTGGCCAGGGCAGAGATTGAAGAGCGCATCCCTGCCATTGATGGTACGATACGGAGCAGCAGCCGCGCAGCGGCATTGGCGGAAGGCGGAGAAGCCCGCCTGTCTCCGCCTGCCTGGACACCATGCCGCTATCGGGTTACCATGGTGCGCACAGGGGGAAGATGGAAAATCTCAAATCTGCAGCTATTGGAGCAACTGACGCAATGAGCACATTCCAATTGAAGGACCTGGAGCATGGAGCGATCCTTGCCCCGATGGCAGGGGTTACAGACATGCCTTTTCGTATGCTCTGTCTGCGGTATGGAGCTGTCCTTGCAGTTTCGGAAATGGTCAGTGCAAAAGGTTTTCTGATGGCACACGGCAGGGTGAAGGCCCAGAATGATCTGTTAAAGGTGGATCCCAGTGAAGATGGCAGAGTCTCGCTCCAGCTGTTCGGGCATGAACCGGAGGTTTTACGGGAGGCTGCTGAACAGCTGACCCGTGACTCCAGATATTTGTTCCTGGATTTTAATATGGGATGCCCGGTGCCCAAAGTGGTTGGGAACGGGGAAGGAAGCGCACTGCTGGATCATCCGGAACTGGCCGCTGACTGTGTCCGGGCACTTGTTGAGGGAAGCCATGTTCCTGTTACGGTGAAGATGCGCAAGGGCTTTTCCGATGACAACGCCTATCTTACGCTGGGCCCCATGCTGGAAAAGGCCGGTGCTTCCTTTCTGATGCTCCATGCCAGAAGCCGAAACCAGTTTTATGCAGGACAGGCAGACTGGGAAGCCATCCGGAAACTCAAGGAAAGAGTAACGATCCCTGTGATTGGGAATGGAGATATTGCCAGCGGGGAGGATGCTTTGAGGATGCGCGCTGAAACCGGATGTGACGGCATAGCAGTGGGCAGGGCAGCCGAGGGCAACCCGTTTCTTTTTGAAGAGATTTCGCTGGCACTTGAAGGGAAAACTGCCCGGGTCGTTTCCGGCGAAGAAAAGGCTGCCGTGCTGCAGGAACATGCCAGGAGGCTCTGCAGCATGAAAGGGGAAGACGTTGCCATACGCGAAATGCGCAGGCATGCCGTCAGCTATGTCCATGGCATGCGGGATGCATCGCGTCTGCGTGTACGGGTCAATCAGCTGACCGACCTCAATACTTTTGAAAAGACCATGACCGCCTTCCTGCTGGAAGGAAGGATTGTATAAGGAGGAGTTTGCCATGAACAGTGAAATTCGAGACATTATCATGTTTGATGAACAGATCGACCTTTTTGAAGGGCAGTATCCGGTGCCCGAGGGAGTTACATACAATACGCGGGTGATCCTGGATGAAAAGTGTGCCCTCATGGATACCGTGGATGCACGTGCAACGGGGCCATGGCTGGAAGAACTGGCAACGGTGCTCAATGGACGTACCCTGGATTACCTGGTGATCTCCCATATGGAGCCGGACCATTCCGGCAGTGTCACTGCTCTGGTTCACACCTATCCGGATGTTACGCTTGTGGGAAATGCCAAGACCTTTGTATTCCTTGACCAGTTTACGGGCGGTGCACTCCGGGATACAAAGCGCATGACGGTAGTCAATGACGGAACGCTCTGCCTGGGTGAAACCACGCTTCGTTTCATCTTTGCGCCCATGGTGCACTGGCCGGAAGTCATGGTTTCCTTTGCTACTCCGCAGAACGCGCTTTTTGCAGCGGATGCATTCGGACGCTTTGGGGATGCGGATCCCTCTTCTCCGTTTACGGACGAAGCGCGTCGTTACTATTGCAATATTGTCGGAAAATATGGCCCGCAGGTACAGGGACTTATGAAAAAAGCCGCCGCACTGCCGATTGAAACGGTATATCCGCTTCATGGACCGGTGCTCCGCGGAGAGGCGCTTTCCCGTGCCCTGAATCTTTATCAGGCCTGGTCCACCTATACGCCGGAAGACGATGGCGTACTGATTGCCTATGCTTCCTTCCACGGTCATACGGCTGAGGCTGCTTCTTATTCCGCATCCTGTCTTGAAAAGATGGGGATTGAGACGACGCTTCTTGATCTGAACCGCATTCACAAGTCCTATGCAGTAGCAGAGGCATTCCGCAGAAAACATATCGTTCTTGCAGCCAATACCTACGACGGTGGCTTTGCACCGGCCATGGAGCAGTTCCTGCGCAGCATGGCTGCAAAGGGCGTGCAGGGACGCAGGGTTGCTCTCATCGAAAACGGAACCTGGGCTCCCATGGCGGCGAAACTCATGCGCGGATTGCTGGAAACGATGAAAAACATGACGGTCCTCGAGAATCAGGTGACGCTGCGCTCTGCGATGAGTGAAGAAAACAAGGGACAGATCGAAGCAATGATGGAGGATCTCGTCCGTGGATGAGCCGATCAAGGGGACTCCATTGACGGAGGAATGGGACCTGCTGGATGCAGAAGGGCAGCCCGTCGGGAGAACCATGATCCGCGGAGAGGCGGTACCCTCGGGGCTTTATCATACAGTGGTACATATCTGGCCGATGAATTCCCATGGCGAACTGCTGATCCAGAAACGTGCGCCCGGGGTACAGTGGATGCCGGAGATCTGGGCGGTGACAGGAGGGTCTGCCGTTAAAGGGGAAGATGCCCTGACTGCGGCAAAGCGGGAACTGAGGGAAGAACTGGGACTGGATATTCCGACCGAACAATTGCGGCTCCTGACCTCGGTTCGCAGAAGCAACTCTTTTTGTCATATCTATGCAGTAAGTACCGAACGTAAGGAATCGGATTTTATCCTTCAGGCGGAAGAAGTGAGCCAGGTCCGCTGGGTTTCGGTAACGACATTGCGCCACCTGATACGCCAGGGAAGAATGTATAATTACGGGGATGCCTATTTTAAAATGCTTTTTAATGACGTCCGGGAACAATATGGTTTCACCAGGAAAGCAAGGCATTCCCGGAGGAGAATTCAATAAGGGGAGAACCGATGAAAAAACAGTTTTTTTCCACCTGTATTCCGGGGATGGAAGACACCGTTGCAGGAATGCTTCGGAAAGAAGGCGGCGTTTCGGTCGATAAGATTCTTTCAGGTGCCGTCATCTATCGCTATCTGAAAGACCCGGATTTTCCCTTTTTACAGAGGGACTATCTGCTTCTTGCCCAGCTGAAGCGCGAAAAGGATACCACTGCGGCGGCAAGACGATTTCTTTCTGCGGATGCGTGGATGGACCGCTTTCCTTTCGAGCAGCTTTCCGGAAAGCACTTCCGGCTTGTGACCGCAGAGAACGGGCAGCCAACCTCCGCAGATATGCGTGTAGTGGCAATGATCGAAAAGATGATCTGCGATCAGACGAATCTGCTGGTGAGCCGCGAAAGGCCGGATGTGGAACTGTGGATTGACAACCGCCAAGACGGAGCTTTCTTCCTGTGGCGTCTGTCCCGCAGTGCCAAGGACAGGACAACCGATCCGCTGCGCCGGGATTTGGCGGAAATCATTGCCTGTCAGGCAAATGTACGGGCAAAGAATGTCTACGTTCCCAGGATTGTCAGCAATAATCTGATGGATGCGATGAAGCGTCAGGGAGCCAAAAACATCACCCTGACCGATCCGGCAGATGGAAAGTCTGCTGAAAAGATCAAGGGAGTACGTATTCTGAGGGAATCTGCGGGCCGTTCCGGCCTTCCGGATGCAAGTCAGGAGGCAGCAGTTCTTCTGATTCTTCCCAAGGGCAATGCCATAGCGGACCAGGATATCCGTTCCTTCCTGCGGGAGACACGGCGGGTTCTTTCCACCGGAAGCATGCTGATCACCCTGATTCCGGCGGGAAAGCGGGGATATCTGAGGGATGTGGCCGGCTTTGATGTTCTTGATGAAGAACGTATTACCCTGAGCGGAGAAGCATGCACCTTATTTGTGGCTAGAAGACTTGATGAAGCGATAAACATGGATTCCGAGGCCGATTGATATGGCAACCAAGAAGAAAAAAAAGAAGAGAAATACCTCCTCTCTTCTTCGCCTTATTCCCGTGATTGCGATACTGCTGGCGGTCGGAGTAATTGCAGTGGTGCTTCTGCGGAACAACATGCCTTCTTCTTCCATGGCCAGAGCTACGGAAAGCACCCTCGGGAATACGTATTCCGGCACACTGGTGATTGCCAGAAATGAAACGCTGTATGAAGCAGAGAGCAATACCAGCATTGACTTTGTTGCCGAGGAGGGAAGCCATTTAAGGCGCTCGGAGGTTATCTGCAAAGTCTATTCCTCCGGCTACAATCAGACGGAAATCAACAGGCTGAATACCTATCGGGAACAGATTCAGAATTATCATGAAAATCAGGTTTTCTCTGCCTATGTCGATGCTGCTCTTGACAGTGAGAACAACGAAATTGCGGGTCTTGCCGGTCAGGTTCGTCAGCTTGTTCAGGGAAAAGGGGAAGGCAGTCTGACCGGACTCGAGCGTCAGCTCACCAGTGCACTTACTGTCCGCAAGAATTATCTGAAGACCAAGTACCCGGATGATCAGAACCTCAATGAGCTGTATAAGATCGAAAATGATCAGATGAAAAAGATCGAAAGCTGGACGACAACGTATACCGCGAACGAGGAATGCCTGGTCAGCTTTTATACAGACGGTTATGAGAATATGCTCAACGCCGGAAATTACAACAGTAAAACGCCGGAGGAAGTTCGTTCTGTCATCCGGGGAATTCTGCCGGAACAGTCGACCGTTTCCCGAGGCAATACCCCTATTTTCCGGACGGTCCTTGAGGATGAGTGGTACGCACTGTTCCTTTGCCAGGACAGAGACTGGAACCCTGTCGTTGGCGAAACTTACCAGATCCACCTGGAAGGTTACGGGGACTATGTGGTGAGCGGTATGGTGGAAAGCTTTTCGCGTATCGGCGGAGATCTTCTGCTCCGGATGCGGGTTGCACAGAACGTTGCTCCGGTACTGAATATCCGAACCTGCGCCGCCACTGTCGGGGATTACGTTTCCGGTTATCATGTTCCGACAAACGCTCTTTATTCGCTGGATAATATGATCGGGGTTGTCGTGCTGGATCATGGACAACAGGTTTTTATTCCGGTAACGGTTCTTTCCTATCCTGATTCAAACACAGCTTTTGTGAGGCCTACGGTTTCGGGGTCTCCACTGGTCAACGGAACCAGTGTCATGCTCTTTTAAGGGAGAAAAGAACACCATGAACACAGAATTGTCCGCGCGCATCGACAGCATCCGCCAAAAACTGGCGGATGCATCTTCCTCCTGGGGCAGGTCGCCGGAGATTATTGCGGTCAGCAAATTCGTGGAGGCAGAGCGCGTCAACGAAGTTCTTTCCTGTGGCATTTGTCATTTGGGTGAAAATCGTGCTCAGGAAATTGTGGAGAAACTGCCAAAGTTGAATGCAAGTTTCGAAATAGATTTCATTGGACGGTTGCAAATCAATAAAGTTAAATATATAATAGACAAAGTTTCCATGATCCAGTCTCTGGATCGAATGACACTTGCGCAGGAAATAGACAAACGTGCACAGCAGCATCATCTGGTGATGCCTGTGCTTATTGAAGTGAGTATAGCTGGAGAAGTGCAGAAAGGCGGAGTTCCGGTGGAGGAGCTGATGCCTTTTGCGCACGACATTGCTAGACTTCCGGGACTCAGACTGGAAGGATTAATGGCTGTCATGCCGGATACCAGGGATGACAGCATTTTAATGCCAATGTTCAGCAAGATGCGCAGACTCTATGAGCAGTTGCAGGAGGAGGCCATAGCAGGCACAGAAATCCGGGAACTGTCCATGGGGATGTCGGGGGATTATCTACTTGCCGCACAGGCTGGAGCTACGCATGTGCGGATAGGGTCAGCCATCTTTGGCGCAAGGCATATCAGATAAATGAAACATTACGGGGGGAACTGGACGCATGAGCGTTTTTGATAGTCTTTTTAGAACACTCGGCTTCATTGATGATGAAGCGGGATCCCGGGAGGATGAGGATTCCGAAGAAGTGGAGTACGAGGATTCGGAAGAAGAGGAAGAGGAAAGGCCCAGGCGGTCCGGAAATTTTTTCAACGGGATTCTGTCCAGGTTTTCCAATCGTTCATCTTCGGACTCGGATGAGGATGACGAGGAAGAGGACGAGGATGAGGTGGAGGAAGTGGTTGCTCCGCCTCCGCGTGCCTCTCGGACTCCCAAAGGGAATACCAACAGCAATGTAATTGATATTTCGGGAAAAATGGCACCCAAGAGCCGGCATTGTGAACATATCGTGGTCGTACATCAGATTGAGGAGTGCCGGGAAATCATCCGTTACCTGCTGGATGGTGAGAGTGTCCTGCTGAATCTTGAAAATGTTGATCCCAAGGATTGCGGACGGGTGGTGGATCTTCTCAGCGGTGCAGCATTTGCTTTATCAGGCCGGATGGTCAAAGTTGCTCATCTGTGCTATCTGCTTGCTCCTGAGAATGTGGAACTGATTGAACCTTCCACACGAACCGGCGCGTCGCGCTACACCAGATAATCCATGGATGCCAAAGTACTTGAGAATGCTGCAAATGTTGCTTCCAAACGCGGAATTCAGCGGTTCACACGTTTTCTGGATCCTGCTGAACAGCAGGAAGCCTCTGTCATTGCAAAG
Source organism: uncultured Clostridia bacterium (assembly GCA_947167215.1). GTDB lineage: Bacteria > Bacillota > Clostridia > Christensenellales > Aristaeellaceae > Ventricola. The sequence continues at coordinate 6,561 of CAMVHE010000083.1, read as the reverse complement.
CATGTAGATGTTGCTTTCAGTTCTTACGGCGGCTATTCGGAAGCAGAACGGTGCATCGGATGCTTTTATCTGCCGGGGGACGAGCCGGAAAAAGATTCCTATCCCCTGGTATGTCTGACAAGCGCCTATGACTCCCGATACGGAGGTTTGACGCACCGAGATCTTCTTGGTGCGTTTATGGGTTTAGGCTTGACAAGAGACTCCCTTGGGGATATTATTATTGTTAATGACCGGATTTTCCTGTTCACCAGTGAACAGATGCATATGCACGTAATGGAATCACTGCAACAGGCGGGACGTGTGCATCTTGACTGGCGGCTTCGATCCGAAGCTTTTCCGATTCCGTCACCGAAGGGAATCTACGTACGGGGGATTCTTTCTTCCATGCGTTTGGATGCAGTGATCGCCGAAGCATTCGAATTGTCAAGAAATGATGCTCAGAATGCAATTCGGGCTGGAAAAATCAAACTCAATTATTTCCCGTGCCTGAAAATTGATCATTCCGTCGAGGAAGGCGCAATGCTTTCCTTCAGCGGCAAGGGTCGGGTATCCCTTCGTTCCGTGGACGGTCTTACCCGGAAACAGAGAATTGGTGTAACATTTTTTCGATATCAGTAAATCATGAAAGGAGAAAGCTCTATGGCACTCACGCTTGACACAATTGTCAACAAAGTATTTACCGTTGTACAGAATGGTAGCGGCTACAATCGTAACGAGGTGGATGATTTCCTCGATGAGATTCTGGAGGAAATGGAGAACCGTGAAGCAGAGACTGCAGAGCTCAAAAAACAGATTGGAACTTTGCAGGATGAACTCCGTGCTGCCGAGGCGAAGGCTTCTGCGGTGGCGAGCGCTCCCGCTGCTCCGGTGATGCCTGCGGAGGATAGCCGGTATTCTACCGAAAGCTTTGAGCTTGTTCTTACAAAAGCCAAGGGTGCATATGAGGAGATCCTCCGTGATGCTGACAGCCGTGCGGCGGAGATCGTTAAGAAGGCAAATGAAGATGCGGTGGAAATCCGGACCAATGCACAGAAGGAAATCACGGATCTTTCAGATCGCCTTGCAAACCTCAAGCGCCAGACTTCCGATTATTATAATCAGGTGAAGCGGGCACTGGATCGTCAGAACCAGTCCATGGATGACCTTAAGAATTTGCTGTAAGAATCATGAGCAGGAGGAAACCTCCTGCTTTTTCCATATAACACGTTGGACGGGTGAGAAGATGAAAAAAAGCGCAAAATGGGTCTGTTATCTGAGCATTGTTCTTCTGGGGGCATTCTGTGATCAATGCATCAAATACAGGGTCAGGATGGTTCCAGTAGGCCAGGTGCTGGGAGTCTTTCCGCCTTTGTTCCGTATCATTCATGTTGAAAACACAGGAGTATCTTTCAGCCTTCTGGCGGATCACCCCTTTCTCATTCAGATGATCAGTTTATCCACGATTCCGCTGCTTTTTTTTCTCCTGATCTATCTGGGACGCTATTCCTTCCGGATGGGATTGCGTGGAGCAGTTCTTGCTGCAGGAGGTGTGGGGAATCTTCTCGACCGTTTCTGTTATGGATCTGTTACAGATTATCTGGATTTTCTTCCTTTTCGCCTTGCGGTCTTCAATCTTGCCGATGTTTTTGTAGTGATTGGCGCTTTTCTGCTGATCCTTTCTGTCCTGAAAAAGAGGTAAACAATGACGATAACGATTCCCAATGATATTGAACCGGTCCGGCTGGATCTTTTTCTGAGAGAGCATACCGATTTTTCCCGCTCCAGGGCGGCAGGGCTCATCCGGGAGGGAAAAGTACATGTCAACGAACGCATGGCCTCGAAACCTTCGGAACTTGTTCTGCCCGGGGACATTCTTACAGTGGAAGTAGCAGAAGCGGAAGATGTGGGGATTGTACCACAGAATCTTCCCATCGATATCCTTTATCAGGATGGGGACATTGCGGTAATGAACAAGGCATGCGGCATGGTAGTGCATCCCGCAGCCGGAAATTATGAAGGAACGCTGGTCAATGCAATCATGTACCATATCCGGGACCTCTCCGGGATAGGCGGAGAAATGCGCCCCGGAATCGTACATCGTCTGGATAAGGATACGTCCGGAGCGATTGTGATTGCCAAAAACGATATGGCACATCTTTCTCTCAGCGATCAGTTCAAGAACCGCACCATGGAAAAGCATTACCGGGTGGTTGTTTTGGGTCATATGAAAGAAGAGAAAGGGCGTATCGAGGCTCCGATAGACAGGGACAAAAACAATCGCAAGAAAATGGCGGTTTCCCAGGACGGCAGACCTGCAATCACGGAATGGAGCGTGCTGGCCTCTCTGAATGGTGCAGATTATCTGGATGTGCATCTTCTGACCGGAAGAACCCATCAGATCCGGGTGCATATGAAGTCCATCGGTCATCCGGTTCTGGGGGATGTCATTTATGCGTCAAATATTCAGACGGCAGTACGGATTCCGCGCCTGATGCTTCATTCTTATTCTCTGGAATTGGACCATCCGCGTACGAAGGAACGCATGCTGTTTACTGCACCTCTTCCTGAGGCATTTGTTACTACGCTTCGGAAACTCGGATGGGACGAGAATGCTGTAAAAGATGAATCCTTTTCTGAAATGCCATGAAGAAAGCTGCAGCGAGTGCAGGGAAGACATAAAAAGCATTAACAGCAGCAGGATTGCAGTTAATAAGCTCTGTAATGAAGTTGTTAATTTTTCTGGAATGGAAAACGGAGAAAACGGCAATCGGGAAGTAGATAATGCAGCAAACAGAGAAATTCTCAATTGTTCAGAAATGTAAGAAAAAATAAGGATATGTTACAGCTTTAATAAATCTTTGAAAGACCGCTTGTGTGCGGTCTTTTCTTCGTTTATGATAAGTTGTCAAATCAGAAAAATCCAAGTCGAATACCAGGATGGAAAGAAGGTATTGTTATGCGCAAGAAAGGCAGCGTAAAGATAATCTTTGCTTTGTTGGTCCTGATGGCAGGCATTGTGCTTGAAGGGTTGGCACTGGCCGATTATCAGAATGTATATGGTCTTACAAGAGCGCGGATCAAGGTCCATACAGAGGCTACCGTGGAGAGCCCTGTCTTTGACAATCTTCAGAGTGACCGATTGGTTTATGTCTTTGGAAGTCTCGAAAACAGCGGCGTTACTTTTATACAGATCCGTTACCGTACGGTAGAAGGAGAGCTTCAGACGGGATGGATTGCACAGAGTGAAGGAGAGACAGTCTATGTGCAGCCCATGAGCCTGGAAGATGCACTGCGGATATATGGTGTCAGCAACGGAAATGTACCTAGAACGGCTGCAGGCATGAGATATGCCTCGGAGCGTGCTGCCCTGGGCGGGGTTGCCGACGGCGGAAATCCCCCTATGATCAGTGTAAGCGGTCTCTCCCCGGAAGCACAGAGTATTGCTGAAGCACAGACCATCCTGAAAGCACTTGGACGATATAACGGTGACATTACAGGAAATGCAGGGGCAAAAACAGTTGCGGCAATTTCTGACTTTCAGGCGCAATACGGTCTCACAGCGGACGGTGTTCCTGGCGCGGCAACCCTTGCGAAGCTGTATGAAGTTTATCAGGCAGCGGTTAACGGTACCGGCAGCATTTCCACAGGAACGGCTCAGGATGCAGACAGCGTGAGGGAAGCACAGACCATCCTGAAAGCGCTCGGCTATTATAACGGAGACATTACCGGAAACGCCGGGGAGAAGACCCAGGCGGCAATCCGAAGCTTCCAGAGGCAGTATGGCCTTACAGAGGATGGGGTTGCAGGCAGCAATACCCTGGCGAAACTGTATGAAGTCTATCAGGGAGCAGCTTCTTCCAATACGGCCGCAGCGGAAACGGATACCGACAGTATTATGACCGCCCAGGCGATCCTGAAGGAACTTGGATTGTATAATGGCGATATTACAGGCAATGCCGGAGAAAAAACCCAGGCGGCCATTCGTGCTTTCCAGCAGCAGTATGGCTTGACTGTAGACGGTATTGTGGGACAGAAAACGCTGTCCAAGCTGTATGAAGTCTATCAGGGTGCTTCTTCCGTTTCTGCCTCGGGAGAGGAACAGAACAATGCAGAAGCAGATGTCATCCGGGAAGCACAGACCATTCTGAAAGAACTTGGTATTTATAGCGGCGATGTAACAGGCAATGCCGGAGAAAAGACCCAGGCAGCCATTCGGGCTTTCCAGAAACAGTATGGATTGACAGTAGATGGCGTCGTTGGCCAGAAAACGCTTTCGAAGCTTTATGAAGTTTATCAGGCTGCTGTTTCGGGGGCATCGGTTTCCACTGCAGACAGCAGCACCCAGAATGCTGCGATTATCCAGGAAGCGCAGGCCATTCTTAAAGAGCTGGGGCTTTACAGCGGAGATATCACCGGCAATGCCGGCGCCAAGACCCAGGCAGCCATCAAGGCATTCCAGCAGCAGAACGGCCTGACCGCAGACGGCATTGTGGGAACCAGCACGCTGGAAGCCATGCGGAATGCATATAGTTCCCTGCAATCAGGAACTGCGGGAACTGCTTCCGCAGGCACCATGACGGAAGGCACCATTCGGGAAGTTCAGACCATGCTGAAAGAACTGGGTTTGTACAATGGTGAGATTACGGGGAATGCCGGAAATAAGACAACGGAAGCGATCCGAACCTTTCAGCAGTGGTATGGCCTGTCCGCAGATGGCGTAGCTGGTGCGAAAACGCTGGCTCGCATGCGGGAGGTTTACCAGCAGACAGCAGCTTCTGCGGTAAGTACGGAAACCTCTTCCGGCAGTATGTCTGCAGATACCGTCCGCATGGTACAGACCATGCTCAAGGACATGAACTTGTATACCGGGGAGATTACCGGCAACGCGGGAGAGAAGACCATCAGTGCCATCAAGAGCTTCCAGAGGAAATACGGACTGACGGAAGACGGTGTGGCCGGAAACCAGACCCTGTCGAAGATGCAGGAAGTATACAACAGTCTCTTTGCCTCCTCGACCGGAACGACGTCCTCTTCCGCTGAAGCTGAAGTGGCTGCAGTAGAAGAAGCCCAGACCATTCTGAAGGCACTTGGCCTTTATAACGGAGAAATTACCGGCAATCTGGGAAATAAGACCAAGGCGGCGATTCAGAGCTTTCAGACGCAATACGGCCTGACAGCCGATGGCGTTCCCGGAAACAAAACCCTGGCAAAGATGAGGGAGGTCTATGCTTCCCTGACCAATGCGCAGACCGCACAGACAGGCAGCAATCTCTCCGGAATGTCCACCGACACCATCATGGAAGTTCAGGTGATGCTGAATGATATGGGACTGTATCAGGGAGAGATTACCGGAAATGCCGGAAATAAAACCATTGCAGCCATCAAGGCATTCCAGCAGAAATATGGTCTTACGGTCGACGGAAATGCCGGACGGGAGACGCTTTCCAAAATGCGCGAGGTTTACAATGCCCAGCTGAAGGGAACAACGGTCTCCGCGGATGCGGGAAAGAGTATGGACGAGGCCACGGTCCGCGAAGTTCAGACCATCCTTGGCGCTCTTGGTATCTATTCCGGTGAAGTGACCGGCAATGCCGGAGGTAAGACGGTAAGTGCCATCAAGGCATTCCAGCAGAAGTATGGGCTGACCGCAGACGGTGTGGCAGGAACACAGACGCTTGCAAAAATGCGGGAAGTGTATTCCTCAAGTCTCCGCTCTTCTTCTTCTTCCACTGCGTCGACGGATACGAAGAATCAGAGCATGAGCACGAGCACGGTCCGTGAAGTACAGACCATGCTGGGCGCCCTCGGAATCTATTCCGGTGAGGTGACGGGCAATGCCGGAGACAAAACGATCTCAGCCATCAAGGCATTTCAGCAGAAATACGGACTTACAGCAGATGGTGTGGCGGGAACACAGACGCTGACAAAGATGAGGGAAGTATACGCAGGACGCAGCTCCGGAAGTTCCAGCACATCCTCCAGTTCTGCAGCGAGAACCAGCGGTAAGATTTATAACCTTGACTGGTTCAATGCAAAGGAAAACGGTGTATTCGGAAGGATCGGCTTCTCCAAAGGACGTATCTGCAAGCTGACGGATCTGACGAACAACATTACCATGGATATTTTCATCCAGTCTGCCAGCTATCATCTGGACGTCGAACCGCTGACGGCTTCCGATACGCAGAAACTCTGCAAGATGTATAAGGTGTCCAAACCGGAGAAAATTGGCGCGGCAAGACATCCTGCACTTCTGGAAACGGAGCATGGATACAAATTCCTCTGTTCCATCTATGCACAGCCGCATGGATTCCAGGAGATCCACAGCAATAACTTTGAGGGACAGTTCTGTATCCACTTCCTCAATTCCAAGACGCACGGCTCTGATGTAGTAGACAACGGACATCAGGAAGCAATTCGAAAAGCGAAGGGCATTGTTGGAAGCGGCAAAGTTACTACCCTCAAGGATCCAAGCCAGCTGAGATATTAAATCCGAGCAGATGCTCGGATTTTTTTATATCAGAATCTTGTGCTCGCGGTGTGAGTTTCCTTTCTGACGGAACTGAAGCGGAGTAATCTGGAATT
>CAMVHE010000082.1 GCA_947167215.1 uncultured Clostridia bacterium | reverse complement strand
AGTGAACTCCCCTCCTGAATTCAGAAGGGGGAGTTTTCTATCTGTAAAAAGGAAGAGCGGATAATCGAAGGGCAGAAAGTAGAAAAGGCGGTGCGGGAATTCGGAAAATCAGAACGAAGGATTTTCAAAAAGCCGTGAACCGTCGGCAGGGAAAAAAGGAATCTGTCCCGGATTTGCCAAAGATTCAGGCTTGTTTTTATAGAATTATAAAAAGATGAGACCATTTTTCGCAGAAACAAAGCGGGGTCATACGGAAACCTAAAAACCAGCGGAAGAGAAAGCCAGCGGATGATAAGGGAACGCTGTCATCCTTCCTCCGGAGGAAAGGTAAGATACACGGGGGTTTCTTCCGGACATGCAATTTCGACCATATCCTCAATCATATGATGGAGAAGCTGGGCAGCTTTATCTTCAGAAGCTTTATAATACACTTCTTTCCCGGACCTTCTTGCTTCGATGAGACCGCTTTTTTTGAGTCTGGCTAAATGGTGGGAAACCGCAGGGGGACTCATTCCGACCATGGCGGAAATATTAGTAACGCATTCTTCACAGTGACAAAGGAGCCAGAATATACGGATGCGGCTGCTGTCAGAGATTTCCTTGAAAATGTCGGAAACTTGCGAGAAAGCTTCGACACCCGGTATACGTTCTTCAATTTTGAGAGGATTATCCCCGTGAGAATGAGGAAGTTTGCAGGTTTTCAAGATAGGCCTCCTGAATGAAATAGATACGGGTATTATGACACATTCCGCTATCTTTGGCAAATAGAGCAATCTTGTTCTCCAAAGGAAAACATGATACACTACTGCGCGGACGGACGCGTGGATGCGTCTTTGTCCCAATATACCAGGGCATGTACGGCACTGGCTAGGAGTGAAAAATACAAATGGCAAAACCGATTACGTTTGATCTCGTTCATCGAGATGCAAAGACCCATGCACGAAGAGGTATAGTGCATACGACTCACGGGGATATTCAGACCCCCATTTTTATGCCGGTGGGAACCCAGGCGACCGTTAAGGCCATGACGTCCCGTGAGCTGAATGAAATAGAGGCCCAGATTATTCTGTCCAATACCTATCATCTTCACCTGCGTCCGGGGGAGGAGCTGATCCGTGAAGCAGGTGGCCTGCACCGGTTTATGAACTGGCAGAAGCCCATTCTGACCGATTCCGGCGGATTCCAGGTTTTCTCTCTTTCCAGCCTTCGGAAGATCAAGGAAGAAGGGGTTTACTTTCAGAGCCATCTTGATGGCAGCCGGATGTTTATGGGGCCGGAAACCAGCATGCAGATTCAGGAAGCATTAGGCAGTGATATTGCGATGGCTTTTGATGTCTGCACCGCTTATCCCTGTACCCATCAGGAAGCAAAGGACGCCATGGAGCGAACCCATCGGTGGGCGGAACGGTGCAAAGCCTATCATACAAGGGAAGACCAGGGTGTTTTCGGTATCGTGCAGGGGGCATTCTTTAAGGACCTCCGTGTGGAAAGCGCCAAGACGCTCGCGGATATGGATTTTCCGGGATATGGCATCGGCGGCCTCTCCGTAGGCGAACCGAAACCCATGATGTATGAAATCCTCGACGAGATCATGCCCTACATGCCAACGGAAAAACCCAGATACCTGATGGGTGTCGGCAGTCCGGACTGCCTGGTGGAAGGCGTTTATCGCGGCGTAGATATGTTCGATTGCGTCCTTGCGACAAGAATTGCCAGAAACGGCACCTGCTTTACGGATACCGGACGTCTGGTGATCCGCAATGCATCCTATGCCAGAGACTTCGGTCCCATCGAAGAAGGCTGCGACTGCGAAGCCTGCCGCAACTATTCCAGGGCCTATATCCGGCATCTGCTGAAAGCAGGAGAAATTACGGGAGCAAGGCTTGCGACCATTCATAATCTGCGGTATCTGATCCGGCTGATGGATCGTATCCGGAAGGCCATTGAAGAAGATCGCTATGAGGAATTCTATCAGGAGTTCTTCCGCCATTATGACCGCAGCCGAAACTTCTGAGGAGAACCGGAGAAATGAAAAGGGGAATTTCCAGGAAAAGTACTGCGAAAGATATGACCAGCGGGAGCATCGTTAAACAGGTACTGATGTTTTCTCTTCCGCTGATGTTTGGAAACATTTTCCAGATGCTGTATAACACGGTGGATGTGATTGTGGTCGGCAATTTTGTCAGCAAACAGGCGCTTGCCGCTGTTGGCTCCACAACCATGATTGTGAATATGCTGGTTTTCTTTTTCAATGGCTTTTCAGTCGGGGCAGGAGTGGTTATTGCCAATCATTTTGGAGCGAAGAACCTGAAACGGCTGCATGCCACCGTGGAAACCACGATGGCAATGACGTTTCTTTTCTGTATCCTTTTTACCATCATCGGAATGGCAGGGGTCAGGCCGATGCTTCAGCTGATGGCAACCCCGGAAGACGTTATGCAGGATGCCATCACGTATCTGTCCATCTATTTTGCCGGTATTTCCGGCCTTCTGATCTACAATATGGGCAGCGGCATTCTCCGGGCAGTTGGCGATACGAATCGACCGCTTTTCTTTCTGATCCTGACAAGCATTCTGAATATCATACTGGATCTGTTTTTTGTGCTGGTAGTGAAGGCGGGCATCGCCGGAGTTGCCTATGCAACCATTCTGTCTCAGATGATTTCAGCCGTTCTGACACTGATACTGCTGACAAGGTCAAAGGATATTTATCGTCTGACCTGGCATGACCTTGGCATTGACCGGGGTATACTGGGAAAGATCTTTTCTGTAGGTCTGCCTGCAGGTATTCAGTCTGTTATCACCGCATTCTCGAATGTTTTTGTGCAGTCCTATGTTAATTTCTTTGGTTCCAGCGTTATGGCCGGCTGGAGCTGCTATAACAAACTGGACTCGTTCATCATGCTGCCCATGCAGAGCATGGCCATGGCGGCCACCACTTTTGTCGGGCAGAATATGGGGGCCGGCAAGGAGAAGCGTGCGCATCAGGGAACCCTGACAACCATCGGATTATCGCTGCTGGTGACTTTCTTTATTGCGCTTGGCCTGTTCGTATTTGCAGAGCCTGCAGTGAGGCTGTTTACCTCCGATGCATCCGTGATTGAATACGGTGCGCTCTTTCTGCACGCCAATGTCTTCTTTCTGATGTGCAACTGCGTCAATCATGTCCTGGCAGGCGCACTGCGCGGGCGAGGGGATGCCAAAGGTCCTATGGTTATCATGCTGCTCTGTTTTGTGGCAGTAAGACAGATCTATCTGTTTGTGGTAACCCGGTTCGTAGCGAATACACCTTTCCTTGTCGGTTTCGGCTATCCGGTGGGATGGATGACATGCATGCTTCTGGAAGTCCTGTATTATATCTTCCACTGGAGAACCGACAGGAAAGAGTAAGTGTCCTGTAAAGCAAAACAGCTGCGCTGACGAAATCCCAATACAGAAGAATACCCAAAGACGTTCCCGGAGAAGGGAACGTCTTTTTTAATCAGTTTTGAATTGGAGGAAAAGAAAAGCGGACATGCCTGAAACATGTCCGCGGGACTCTGGATTCAATGCTGATGGTTATCTTTCGAGAGAAACTCTCCTGAAAGGTAACGAAGAGAGGATCAATAGACGGTGAAGGAAGAGGTATTGCAGAGCATGCCATCCCAGTAAGCTTCAATGGTGTATTTTCCGGTGGGAATTTCACTGCATGCATCATAGAGGGATTCAAAGAAGGATGAACCCAGGAAATACCAGTAGATGTAACCGCCGGAACTGTCATAACGACGGTATTCGGTATTTCCGATATAGATGGTATCTGCATAACCATTAGGTGCGTAGATTGCAAGCATGGTGTCGTAATGACGGGACTTGGCCAAGGCGGGATAATCAAAGCGATACTGGAAGCCATATTGAGCAGTACCCATGCCAGCGACAATGTCCTGTGCTTCGAGACGGGAGAGCTTGGAAGCATTTTTGTTTTCGACAGACTCGGATGCCTTATAGCGGGGAGAGATGGTTACGCGAATGGACTTCGTAGTCAGAAGGCCATCGGAGAAAGTACCGAGAGCGGGAGCAAGGATGGTAGCAGTACCCTGCATACCGCGGTTGTTTTCAACATAGATTTCATATTGCTTTCCGGGGATCAGCCAATCGATTACAAAAGAATTGGTGGAAGTTTCCCCCAGACGCCATTTTGTCTGAAATACAGAGGAATTCGAATCTATATAGCGGTAAGAAACCGTGTAGGGGGGCGCATTGTCCGCATCCGTCCAGGTGACGGTGACGTGGCCCTTATCCGTGGATACTCTGGAAGATACGACAATGGAATTCTGCTGGACGGGAACCGGGGTAGCGGTTGGCTGAGGAATGGTCGCCGTCTGCGCCGAAGAGGTAAGACTCTGTCCACATTCCGGGCAGAATTTGTAGCCCGCGTCGATAGGAAGGACGACACCGCATTTCGGACAGACGATGTCTACCGGTCGCTTGGTACCATCGTTGCCACAGAAATTGCCGGTATTCTGTGAGCCGCAAGTGGGGCAGGTCCACGTCCCATCGGCAAGCGCACAGGATGCAGCCAAACAGAAGAGAAGCAGACAGACAAGAATCTTCTTCATGAATCATTAGCTCCTTTCAGACTATTAAATGTTGAGAATAGTTTATCACAAGAAAGCCGGGGAAGCAAGCTCAGATAGACGAGTTCATGCGATTCAAATGCCGGAATGAAAGGAACGGAACCGGTGTAGAACAGGCTTTTCCGGTCGTCTGCAGGAGGTTATAAAGTCAGATACTCTGCCGGTTTCTGCGTTTCCAGAAGAAACGCCTGAAACCGTCCGGAAGTCAGGACGGAACAATTACCGCTGCTTCCGGTATGTTACTCAGTTTTAATATTTCCGGGAAAGGAATCTACGAAAACGACAATTCTGTGTGTTTCTTCAGTACTGCAGTCCTGAAGGAAAGCCGTTTCCGCCGTGGGCAGTTATAAAAGAGAAAGGAGTTCCCGAATAAGAAGGAACTCCTTTTGTAATCATTTGGATTTGGATTTGCCAAGATAAGCTTCCTTGACACGGGGATCATTCAGAAGAGCTTCACCGGTCCCATGCATGCCGATGCGTCCTGTTTCGAGAACGTAGGCAGAGTCTGCGATGCGAAGGGCTGCATTGGCATTCTGCTCGACCAGCAGGATGGTAATTCCTTCATCATGGAGTGTCTGTATTATTCTGAAGATGTCACGGATGACAAGGGGGGCAAGTCCCAGAGAAGGCTCATCCATCATGAGGAGCTTCGGGCGCATCATCAGGGCACGTCCTACGGCAAGCATCTGCTGTTCACCGCCGGAGAGGGTTCCGGCAAGCTGCCAGGATCGCTCCTTGAGGCGAGGAAAGAGCTGATATACATGATCGATGTCAGGCTGAATTTCATCGTTGCGGAGATATGCACCGATCCGCAGGTTTTCAAGAACGGTGAGATTCGGAAAAACTCTGCGTCCTTCCGGAACCATGCAGATTCCTTCAGAAACAATCTTTTGCGGACTCTGACCGCTGATGACGCTTCCATCATAGGTGATCGTTCCGGTTTTTGCAGAAATGAGACCGGAAATGGTACGGAGTGTGGTGGATTTGCCTGCACCATTGGCTCCGATCAGGGTTACAATTTCGCCCTTTTCTACGGAGAGGGAGATGCCTTTGAGGGCCTCAATGCCACCGTAGTTTACCCGGAGGTCGTCGATATAAAGTAAACTCATTCCTCTTCGCCTCCTCCAAGGTAGGCATCGATAACTGCCTGATTGTTCTGAATTTCGAAAGGAGTGCCCTCCGCAATCTGCTTTCCGAATTCGATACAGTAGATGCGGTCGGAAATGCTCATGACCAGGTCCATGTGATGCTCAATGACAAACACGGTGAGACCAAAGTCATTTTTGATCTTCTGTATAAACTGCCCGAGCTCGATGGTTTCCTGCGGATTCATGCCCGCGGCCGGTTCGTCCAGCAATAACAGGCGCGGCTGAGTGGCCAGTGCACGTGCAATCTCCAGTCGCCGCTGCTTGCCGTAGGGGAGGCTGGTGGCCTTTTCGCCTGCAACGTCGGCAAGACCGACGATATCGAGCAGTTCCATGGCACGTTTGCGGTTCTGCTGCTCTTCCTTCCAGTTCAGACGGAAAGTTGCGGTGAAAACATTGCTGGTTCTGCGCAGATGGGTAGCAATGAGAACATTTTCAAAGGCGGTCTGACTTTTGAAAAGGCGGATGTTCTGGAATGTGCGGGCAATTCCGAGACGGGTGATATAGTCCGGAGTATGCTGTACATGCTTTCCCTGGTAGAGCTCCGCATCCTTGCCGGCATAGCTGGCTTTCATGCGGCCGCTGGGATGATTGGCGGCAATGAGCTGGTCCTCGAAATATACGAGGCCGTTGGTTGGTTCGTAGACGCCCGTGATGCAGTTGAATGCAGTGGTCTTTCCGGCGCCGTTGGGACCGATGAGGGCAACAATTTCGCCCTGGTTGATCTCCATGCACAGGTCATTGATGGCGACAACACCACCGAATTGCATGGTGATATGTTCAAGGCGCAGTACATTCTTGCTCATCCCTTTACCTCCTTTCGAGGCCTTTGCAGATTCCACAGTTCACGATCTCCCATGATGCCCTGCCGGAAGAAGAGTACGACGACCATGATGACGGCAGAAAAGACGACCATGCGGAAACCGGAACGCAGGAGGGGCAGCTGTACGCCGTTGATAACGGTCTGGTTATCGAGAAAACGCAGCCACCATTCACTGCAGGCAATATACAGGAAGGAAGCGATGACGCTGCCGGAAATTGACCCAAGGCCGCCGATAACGACCATGAGCAGAATATCATAGGTCATGGCAACTTTGAAGGAATTTGCCTGAACCGTTCCCTGGAACATCGCCAGGAGAGCTCCGCCGATGCCTGCAAAGAAACAGCTGATAATAAAGGCGATTTCCTTGTGAAGGAACAGATTGATGCCCATGGCTTCCGCGGCAACTTCATCATCACGGATTGCCTTGAAAGCACGGCCATACGTGGAATTGATCAGCAGGAGTATGATGCCGATACACAGCCCGGAGATAAGGAAGGGAAAGAGAACGGTAGTTCCGGCGATTTTGGTTGCGGCAAAAGTCGGATAGGTTTTAAGAAGGTTGGAACCGTTGGTGATGGGGCCAAGGCCTTCCCACTGTACAATGGCACGGATAATTTCCGCGAATCCCAGGGTGGCGATGGCCAGATAATCCGATTTGAGCCGAAGGACCGGCAGACCAACAAGAGCGGCCAGCACAGCAGCTACAAGGCCGGCGAGAATCATCGCAACGGGCAGGGGCAGCTGAATATGGACAATACCGCCGTTATAATACTGGTATACCGCTGCGTGCTTGGCTGCAGGAATGGTAAAGATTGCATACACATAGGCACCAACCAGCATGAATCCGGCCTGGCCGAGTGAAAAGAGGCCGGTGAAACCGTTAAGCAGGTTCATGGATACGGCAATCAGTGCATACACGGCGCCTTTCTTGAGGACTGAAACCAGCATGGAACTGGTGCCCAGTTTTTTCTCGGCAAGCCATGCCAGAAAGTAAACCAGGAAGACAACAAGCACACTGATAACCTTTTTTGCGTTGGAAGTCTTTTTCATGCTGCACCTCACACTTTTTCGGCAGCTTTTTCGCCGAACAGACCGGTCGGACGGAAGAGCAACACGATGATCAGAAGGACAAAGGTAAACGCATCCGAGAAAGCAGTATATCCGGCCGCCTTGATGAGGTTCTCACAGATGCCGATGATAAAGGCACCGATCACTGCGCCAGGGATGGAGCCGATGCCTCCAAAGACGGCGGCAACGAAGGCCTTGAGGCCGGGCATGGCGCCTACCGTTGGGGTTACGGTGGAGTAATTGGTAAAGAACAGCATGGAACCCACTGCAGCCAGTGCGGAACCGATGATGAAGGTGGTCGAGATGACCGAATTGATCCGGATTCCCATCAGCTGGCTGGTTTCAAAGTCGTGGGAAACGGCCCGCATGGCCATGCCGATTTTGGTATGCTGGATGAGCATGACCAGTGCAATGACAAGGATAATGGTAAGAATCGGAGTGAAAAGGGTCACCATCTTCGTGGAAGCACTCCCGATCCAGATCTGTTTGCTCAGGAAAGGAATTTCGGGATATTGCTTTGCAAGACCGCCGGTGACGTACCACATGAGATTCTGCATCAGGTAGGATGCACCGATGGCGCTGATCATGACTGACATGCGCGGTGCAGACCGAAGCGGCTTATAGGCAACCCTTTCGAGCACAACACCCAGCAGTACCGTCAGGAGAATGACAATGGGGATGGTGACAGGAAGGGGGAGGGAAGCCGAGATATACACAAAGAAAAAGCCTGCAGCGGTGAAGATATCACCGTGAGCAAAGTTAATAAGGCGAAGGATACCATAGACCATGGTATAACCTACAGCAATCAGAGCGTATTGTCCGCCGACGGAAATACCGGCAAGCAGATAGGGAAGGAGCATTTTAAACATGTCATGTCCTCCGTACGGAGTATTTTTTTGAGGGAAGATGAAACAAAGCGAACCCGCGTACAGGACGCGGGTTCGCGATGAATCGTAATGATGCGATTACTCGAGTCCGGCAACCGTCTGGGTCTTCACGAAATCGAAGGAAACGGTTTCAGTGTTGGCCTTCTTTACGAAAGCGGAATCCTTGACAGCATCGCCATTTTCGTCAAAGGAGATGGAACCGGTGACAGCAGTTTCATAAACGACAGAAGGAAGTGCTTCTGCGATGGCCTGCGGATCGGTGGAGCCAGCAGCTTCCAGAGCGGCCAGGGCGACGTTGTAGCCGTCAAATCCAAGGGCAGACACAGCTGCGACGATGTCGTTGCCGCCGTTGTTGGTCTTCTTGTCTGCATTTGCATTCAGCCATGCCTTGAAGCCGGTAACGAACTCTTTGGCATAGGCAGCGTCATCGTTCTCATCGAAGAAGGTGGAAACATAAACGTCGATGTTCTTTCCGGCAGCAGCTTCGAGGATAACGGAGGACTCCCAGGTATCGCCGGCCAGCAGCGGGAAGGTGACGCTGGCGGAAGCAGCCTGGTCAATGATCAGGGAAGCATAGGTGGTGGCGCAGGGAGCGAATACGACATCGCATCCTTCTGCAACTGCTTTATTGATGTAGGCTGTGAAATCACTGTTGCCTTCGGGGAAGGTTTCCGCGATGACGGTGCCGCCCAGCGCTTCGAAAGCAGTGGTGAAATAGTATCCGAGGCCGTTGCCGTAGTCTTCACCCAGCATGGTGAGAACGTAAGCCTTGGAGGTGCCGAGGCTCTTGGCAAAGTTGGCCATGACGCTGCCCTGGAAGGGATCCAGGAAGCAGATGCGCCAGTAATAATCGCACAGAAGGGTCACATTGGGATTGGTGCAGGAAAGGCCGATGGCAGGGATCTGTGCTTCGGCAAAGACGTCGCCGCCAGCCATGGAAGCACCGGAACCATAGGAACCCAGTACAAGGCTGACGCCATTGGAAGCGAGTTCCTGAGCGGCAGTGACAGCCTTGGAAGAATCGGACTGATTGTCAACTTCCACCAGCTCTACATCATATTCCACACCGCCGATGGTGACCGTTGGCCTCAGCTCTTTCGCATACTGAATGCCAAGCACTTCCTGCTTTCCGCCAGCACCATTGTCACCGGAAGAAGGCTCGAAAACGCCGATTTTGACGGTGTCGGCCAGCGCCAACACGGGCAGGACCAGAACAACGACCAAAAGAAGAGTGAACCATTTCTTCATGATGAAATCCTCCATTCATATTTGAATAGATGCATTATAGGCTTTTTTGAAACAGAATGCAAGAAGAATATCGAAAAAATGCAAAAAAGTCGAAAACCAGACGAAATAATCCGGCCTGAATGCGCGTCAAACAGGCCGGAAAACCGCATTTCATTTTTTTGTCAGTGAATAAAATGCATCGGCCTCTGCATCGGAGACCGCATGACTGCTGTATCTGGCACGCTCATACAGTTCGGCGGCTTCCGTCTGCAGGGTTTCCCTGGCGGTTGCACCGGGTGCCCACTCAGGATGGCGTTTCAGGATGCGGGCATAGGCAAGCCTTATTGCTTCCCGGGCATCCTTTGGCCGGATATGCCGGATCCGGAGACGGTTCAGGAACCCTGCATCGGAGGAGACGGGAGACAGATCCAGATATTCATCAATATAATCTTCCGAGGCATTCTGGAAGAGGGCCTGAATGTGAATAAAAAAACGCTTGACATGGAATGCCAGGATTTTTATCAGGCGATACAGCCCATAGGCCAGGAACACCGTCAGCAGGATGCCGCTGATGGCCGATAAAAGATAGGTGAGCAGAGGGTTCTCGGTGCTTTCCTCTGCTGCTTCCATCAGCCCGAAGGAATTCGCTCCGCCCGCGGAACTGCTGTCTGAAGCCATGGCGGGCAAAAGGGAAGAGAGAAAGCGGAGTACCAGCAGCATTCCGAGCACCAGCCAGCGCCATAGCTGGGAAATGGCGTTTTGCAGAGCAGGAAAGGAGCTGAGAATGAGGACGGCAAGCACCAGCAGCAGGATCAGCAGCTGATTGATGCGGAAAACACTGGAAGGAACAGCACGGTCAAATCGTATTTCGTTTTTCAGCAGGTCCTGGTTTGTATCGGAAAGTACGGTGACCAGGAAGATGAAAAAAGAAACAAGAAACGGAATACGGAATGCTTCCGGGGAAAAGGGAAAGAATGCATGCAGATTGCGGGACATTTCGGTAACTGCATAAAGGCCGAATCCTGTAATTTTGACGGCTGAAGGCATCTGTCCGTGACCGTCCCGGCTGAAACGGGAAAGGCCGGTCAGAAAGAGGATGGTCAGAGACAGGGAATACAGAAGACAGAGCGGAAAGGAAAAAATCCAGCTGAAGGCAATGACGGCCGCCGTATGCAGAAGGATCCATGCTTTTCGGTGCCGCTTTCCTGCCACAAATGCAAGAAGCATCATGGAAACAAGAATAGGAACGAGAATGCCTGGATTTGTCATCTGAAAAAAAGAAGAAATCCACAGATAGAGGGGCAGAAAAGCGGAATAAAGAAGCAGCGTGCTGCGCCAAAGAATGAAAGACATCACAAGGTGTCACCTCCCGGATCGTGTACAAGCACGGTACATCCTTTCTTTTCCAGCATTCGGATCTGCGCGTTCATACCGGGGGTTCGGAAACGTGTGATCAGAATGATGTCCAGACCGGAGGGAATTTTCTGCCTTGAAAGCCAGGTTTCCATCTGGAGGGATACATCGGTGGAAAGCCAGGCAAAATGGGTCAGAAGCGTTTCCAGCCTTCCGGAACCGGTTTCCGGAAGGAAGAGCGGTCCGGATTCCTTCTCGGGGGTCTTCAGATTTGCGCCGAACCCGGCTTTGAGACCATGGGAAAGTGCATATGCACAGAGGGAGGCTGCAAGAGAAATGTCTTTTTCCAGAACATTTACCTCATCGGGCATGAGATGGCCCCATTGATGAGAGGAAGGCTGCGCATTCAGGATCACCAGAAGGTGAAGGGAGGCAGTGGTATCCAGAAGACGCACCTGCAGTTCAGAAGTACGGGCACTAGCGGGCCAGTGAATGGAACGGATGTCGTCGCCGGGCACATAGGCCCGGATGCTCCGCATCAGGAAAGGGTCCGGGGAAAACTGCCGGGAAAGAATCAGCTTGCCAAGGGTCCGGACGATGGGGAGCGGAAGACGTTCTTCCGGGAGAATGAAGGGGAACACAATGGCCCTTGCAGATACGTGTTTTTCGGCAGTGATCTGCATCATTCCGGTAACGTCTCCCAGCGTAAGGGCGGAGGAGGGAAGAGAGTAGATTCCGCGGCGTTCAAATCGGACAGGGTATCTTCTCCGGATCTGCTGGCGGGGCAGAATGGTGAAGAGGCTCTGGATGTGACGGTCTCCGTTAAGATCCAGCCCTTTGGAGCGGGAAAAGCGGATGGAACTGGGGACCAGCGTTTCTACCCGGGCCCAGGGAATGAATAACATGCTGTGATTGGAAATGGTTTCCAGCAGTTCGCCGTCCTCTCCCTGGCGGAAGGTATCTCCGGAGAAGGTCCTCGTCAGGGTGATCCGGGGCAGGGCTACCACCCGGAGCAAAGCCCCGTACAGCACGATGAGAAAAAAGAGAAGAAGGAGAAGAATCAGAACATTCATGGCCGGACCTCGGTAGGCGAGGGGACTTTTTTCAGCACATCCGTCATCCATAGCATCGAATCTTTCCTGGAAAGGCTTTCCCGGAGGACGAGCCGGTGCATGAAGACCGGAAATGCGCAGGTTTTCACGTCGTCCGGAATCACGAAATCCCTTCCGCTGATAGCGGCCAGGCTCTGGGTGGTGTGCATCAGTGCCAGCGCCGCCCTCGGAGAAGGACCGAGCAGCACGTCCGAATGATTTCGAAGGGTTTCACAGAGCGTCACGATATAATCCATGATATCCTCGGATACGTAACACTGCCGGACAAGCGGAAGAACTTCTGCTATCTCCTCTTTGGTGACAACAGGAGCAATGTCGGGGAAAACGGATGCATGAACAAAGCGCTGCATCATCTGAATGGATGCATGGTGATCAGGATACCCCAGGGAAAGACACAGGAGAAAACGGTCCAGCTGGGCCTCGGGCAATGGGAAAACCCCTTGCGATTCCACGGGGTTCTGGGTTGCAATGACGAGAAAAGGGGATGCGAGAGGATAGGTTTTATTGCCTTCGGTGACCTGCTTTTCCTGCATGCACTCAAGGAGAGCAGACTGCGTTCTGGGAGTTGCCCGGTTAATCTCGTCCGCCAGGCAGATATTGCAGAAAACAGGACCCGGCAGGAATTCGAAGGTGCTGCTTTGCTGACGGAAAACCGTCATTCCGAGGATGTCGCTGGGCAGGAGGTCCGGAGTAAACTGGATTCGTGAGAACTTGCCGGAAATTGAAAGAGCAAGGGAACGGGCCAGCGTCGTTTTTCCGGTTCCCGGTACGTCTTCCAGCAGAATATGCCCTCCGGTAAAGAGTGCAGTAAGAAGCATTTCGAAAACATGCTCCTGACCGACGACGGCTTTCCGGATGTTCCCGATGATTCGTTTTGAAAGGGGAGCGATGTCCTGATACTGCATAATTTACCACCTTTCTGAAAATGATTAACCTTTGTGACAGTATATCGCAGAATGGCTGGTGCTTTCAATATTCTCTGAGACAGAACCGGGAATTGGCCAGGGATGGAACTGTTCCGAAAGAAAGCGGACGGGAAAGGCAAAAGGAAAGCAGGACGTCGGGAAAGTCGGGACAAAACACGGAAGAATCAGAGGAAGAAAAACACCTGCTGTGGTTTCCTGAACGATTTTGGAAAAGCTTGTTGCGTTTTGCGCAAAGAAAACGTATAATGAGTAAGTACGTTTGAAAACGAAAGGATGATTTAAAATGTCCCAACTGTTCAATCTTCTTCCGCTGGCTCTTGCGGAAACTGCAGAAGTGGCAACAGACGCAGCTGCAGCTGCTGAAGCCCCCACGGGCGGTGCTGCATTCGTTTATTATGCGGTACAGCTGGCTCCCATGATTCTGATCTTTGTGGTTTTCTATTTCATCTTGATCCGCCCGCAGCGCAAGAAAGAAAAAGAAGCACAGAACATGCTGGCCAATCTGAAGCCCGGTGATCGTATCTGCACAATCGGTGGTATTTACGGAACGATTTCCAATATCAAGGATGATGTGCTTACCATCGAGGTTGGACCGCAGCGCGTTCCGATGATGTTCAAGAGAAGTGCTGTCAGCACTGTCGAAGAACTCTCGGTTACGAAGGATGCAGAAACTCTGATTTAAAGACATAAAAAAAGAAAGCGATTTCTCGCTTTCTTTTTTTTATTAGTCTGCGCTGTAGGGCAGAAGCGCGATGGCACGAGCGCGCTTGATGGCCTCGGACAGCTGACGCTGATGCTTTGCGCAAGTGCCGGTCATGCGGCGGGGCAGAATCTTGCCACGCTCGTTGATGTTACGGCGCATACGGGAATTTGCATCGCGAAACTCTTTATAGTCGATATACTCAATCTTATCGACACAGAACGCACACACTTTCCGATGCGGCTTGCGGCCACGCGGACGGCGTGCCTGACGATCCTCAGACATTGATTTCTCCTTTCCGGCTAGATCAACTGACTATTCATCTGGCAAATCAGAAGGGCAAATCGTCATCGTCAACCTGGGTAACTTCAGAAACAGAAGCGGAATAGGTTGGCGCGGTTTCAATGGCAGGGGCAGGAGATTGTGTCGAGGAAGCAACGGGAGGATGGTATTCGCTCGCACTGCTCGAAGCAGAACCGGCAGGAGTCAGAAACTCGACTTCATCTGCTACGATATCAAAAGCATTCCGACGGGTTCCGTCATTTGCTTCATAAGTACGGGTCTGAATAGAACCAACCACTGCAACTTTACGACCTTTGGAAAGATATTTTCCGCACAGGTCGGCCAGCTGACGCCAGGCGACTATGTTGAAAAAGTCTGTTTCCTGCACACCGTCTGCTCTTTTGCGACGGTTTACCGCGATACTGAAGTTACAGACGTTTACACCCGTTTGGGTGGCGCGAACCTCTGGATCACGAGTCAAGTTGCCAATTAACATTACCTTATTCATTCAAATTCACCATCAATTCATCTTGTTCTACAGTTTGTCGGTAATTAACCCTCGACAACAGGTGCTTCAGCAGCAGGGGCTTCCTCGACAGCTTCCACTGCCGGTTCGGCTTCTTCTACAACGGGTGCAACCTCAACAGGTGCGGCAGCGCGTACAGGACGCGGCTTGACACTGTGCTTCTTGTCGATAAGTCGTACAATCTGAGAACGGATGATCTGCTCACTGTTGCCCATGTTACGAGAGAGCTCCTTCGGCAGTTCGGCATCTCCATTGAACTGCACATAGACGTAATAACCTTCCGTCTTGTAGTCAATCGCATATGCGAAACGACGCTTGCCCCACTCATCAACCTTGACAACTTCACCGTTGTTCGCAGTAATGATACCGTTGAACTTCTCAATCAGTTCCTTCCGGCCGGCTTCATCAACTTCACCATCAATGATGTAGATGACTTCGTACTTGTTCATTCCTTTCACCTCCTTTTGGACTCTGGTTCTGTAATCTTGCATACAGAACAAGGATGTGCCGGTTGAATATATTAACACCATTCAAAACAAAAAGCAAGCTTTTTTTTAAAAAAATTTTAAAAATCTTGACGAATTCTTATGGGGCAGGGTATAATCTGCATTCACCGGAGAAACTCGGTGATTCTACATTATTATTCGGAAGGAAATAACATGTTTGTTGACCAGGTAAAAATCACTGCAAAAGCGGGTAACGGGGGAAATGGTGCGGTTTCCTTCCATCGGGAAAAGTTTGTACAGAACGGCGGCCCTGACGGCGGAGACGGCGGCAACGGCGGAAGTATTGTATTGCTTGCTGATCCCAACATGCATACGCTGATGGATTTCCGCTTTAAAAGAAAGTATACGGCAGAGAACGGGGAGAATGGAAGCGCACAGCTGAAAAAAGGCAGGAGCGGCAAGAACCTTGTCGTGAAGGTCCCCGTTGGTACGGTAGTACGCCAGATTTCCGAAAGCGGGAAGCGCGTTGCCTGCGACATGCATGAAGCAGGACAGGAAAAGGTTCTGCTCCAGGGCGGCAATGGCGGTTGGGGCAATGCCCATTTTGCATCACCCACAAGACAGGCGCCTAATTTTGCCAACCCCGGACAGAAGACGGAAATCTGCGAATTCGAGCTGGAGCTGAAGTCCATTGCCGATGTGGGCCTGATTGGATTCCCCAATGTGGGAAAGAGCAGTCTGATTGCTTCGGTAACAGCGGCAAG
>CAMVHE010000081.1 GCA_947167215.1 uncultured Clostridia bacterium | reverse complement strand
GAGAAGGAAGCAAAACTGCAGGCTGAACTGGAAAGGGTTGCCGGACTTACGCAGTTCGAAGCGAAGGAAATCATTATTGAACGCGTACAGAAGGAAGCCTACCATGATGCGGGGGCCATGGTTCGGGAAATCGAACAGCAGGCCAAGGATGAGGCAGACAAGAAAGCAAGGAATATCGTTTCCCTTGCCATTCAGAGATGTGCTTCAGACCATGTGGCAGAAACGACGGTATCCGTTGTCAACCTGCCCAATGAGGATATGAAAGGCCGTATCATTGGACGGGAAGGCCGCAATATCCGGACACTGGAAACTGCTACCGGTGTGGATCTGATTATTGATGATACTCCGGAAGCGGTGGTTATTTCCGCTTTTGATCCCGTTCGCCGTGAAATTGCCCGTCAGGCACTGGAACGTCTGATTGCCGATGGACGCATCCATCCGGCCCGCATCGAGGAAATGGTAGAGAAAGCCAGAAAAGATGTGGACAATACGATCCGGGAAACTGGTGAACAGGCGATTTTCGAAACCAATATTCACGGAATTCATCCCGAACTGGTCAAGCTGCTTGGCAGAATGCGTTATCGTACCAGCTATGGCCAGAATGTTCTCAAGCATTCCATTGAGGTCTGTCACCTGGCAGGACTGATGGCAGCGGAACTTGGTGCAAATGTACAGCTTGCAAAACGTGCAGGACTGCTTCATGATATTGGAAAAGCGGTGGACCATGAGCAGGAAGGTACGCACGTGGAACTGGGCGTAGAGCTGTGCAAACGCTATCATGAATCTCCGGAGGTCATCCACTGTATTGCCGCGCATCACAATGATGTCGAACCTTCGACCATTGAAGCGGTTCTGGTACAGGCAGCGGATGCTATCTCTGCTGCAAGACCCGGCGCACGCCGCGAATCCATCGAGAACTACATCCATCGTCTGGAAAAACTGGAAGAGATCGCCTCCAGCTTCCAGGGCGTTGAAAAGTCCTTCGCAATTCAGTCCGGACGCGAAGTCCGTATCATGGTCAAGCCGGAGGATGTCAACGACGAAGGAACCATCGTATTGGCACGGGAGATTGCCAAACGTATCGAAAACGAGATGGAATATCCGGGCCAGATCAAAGTCAATGTGATCCGGGAAACTCGTGCCGTGGAAGTGGCAAAATAATAATCGAATATTCCGGTTCCCCTGAGTACATTCTGTATTCGGGGGAATTTCCTATACAAGCACATCGATGCTTGTAAAAATTACAAATCCTCAAGGACGGAATAAAAAATGATGAAAGGATAATTGTCCGTTAAACAACAGAAAAAGGCCTGCAAAAGAAAAAGACAAAATGAACACGCATTAATCTGATAAATGAATTGCAAAAATCGAGGTTGTTTGATACAATTACCCTTGTAAAAAGAAGGAAGGTTAAGGAGAAAATGCAGGATTGCTTTTTTCGTGAGGAAAAAGGTGCGGAGTGATGAGAAGACGCTTGGACAGGATGCCTTTCATTTTTGCTGCCATCGCAGGCTTGCTTTTGTTTCTTCTTGAAGTTCGGGCGGGCTTGTTAAGCACTGTTCCGATCTCCGATTTTTTCTTTGCTTTCGGTTCCGGTTTCCTGGTTGTCGGATTGATCAGAATGCTTTCCAATCTTCGGATGTTTGCTTCGCTGTTATGGGGGACGAGGATGCTGAAAAGATTGTTTCTCGGTCAGGCACGCAGCGGTCGGGAGGAGACGGAAGACTATGCGGCATTTCGCAAGCAGATGGGCGGACATGAGGATGCCAAGTTCCTGTTGGTAACTGCTGGTATTCTGATTGTGCTTTCCATTCTGACTGCTTTTGTAATGTGAACAACTCAAGGAGGAAAACAAGGATGAAGAGATTACTAACCATCGCGCTCGCCATGATGCTGGTTATGACCTTAGTGGCTTCTGCCAGCGCTGAAAAAGTCTTCAGGACCTATCTGACGGAAGATTGTCCCACATTGAACGGACAGAACTCGGTTCAGAGCAGCGTCAATACTCCCTCCACCTATTGCGGAGCAACGCTTTATCGGGCGGTTCCCGATGAGGATGGCAAGAACTATCATTACATCGGCGAAATTGCCGCGGATCTTCCGCAGCAGGTTGATGCGGTGACCTGGCGTATTCCGCTCCGCCCCGAAGCATGCTGGGCAAACGGAGATCCCATTAACGCCGATACCGTGATCTATTCCTTCAAGACCGGCCTGGATCCCGTTCTGACGAACCAGATGGCTGACTTCATTTCCGATCAGGATATTACCATCCTGAATGCAAAGGAATACAGCAAGCAGACTTCTGAAGCTCCGGTTTCCTGGGACGATGTAGGCATCAAGAAAATTGATGACTACACGATCGAAATCACCACGACGGGTGAGGTTTCCCAGACCAATATCTGCTCTCATTTCACCACCCGTGCAACGGTGCTTATCTATGAGCCGCTCTACGAGGCTGGCATGAACGAAGACCGCACCAGTTCCACCTATGGTTCTTCTGCAGACATGTGGATGAGCAGCGGCCCCTATAAGATGGAATCCTGGGTCTATGGTTCCATTCAGACCTATGTTCGCAATGAGAACTACTGGCTGCCGGAACTCTTCCATTATGACCGCGTCGAAGTCCGCATCATCCCCGAGATGAATGCACGCGTTGAGCTCTGGGAACGGGATGGCCTTGATTATCTCTCTCCGGACTCCAACACCATTGAAACCTACATCGATGATCCCCGTACGGTGGAATATTCTTCCGCTACTGTTTTCCATATTGACGTCAACTGCAAGAACCCGCTGAATCCGATTACCGCTTCTCTCAATTACCGCAAGGCACTCTATCATGCCATGAACCGCGAAGTCATTGCTGGTGATCTGTTTGGCTATCAGGAGCCTGCCGGAACCTACGTCAATGGACAAGCTGGCATGTTCTCCGAGAGCGGACTGACCTATCGCGAGTCTGAGCAGGGCCAGGCTGTAACCGCCATGGTTGAGGAGTGGGGTCCTGCCGGATACAATCCGGAACTGGCCCGCGAATATCTGGCCAAAGCATATGAAGAGTGCGGACTGCCGGAAGACACCGTGATCACGCTGATCATCGGCTATGATCCTTCTGAGTCAGCATGGAAGGCTACTGCGGAATATCTGCAGGAAGAGCTGCCCAAGATTTTCGAAGGCAAGATCAAGCTTGAGTCCAAGACCTATTCCGGCATCTCCACCACCGAATTCAAGAAGGGAACCGATGAATGGGATCTTTCTCCCAATGACTGGACCCGCAGCGCCAGCCGTACCTATCCGTACACCTGCTTCTACTACTATCTGTCCACCTACGGCAGCCATCCGAACAACTACTTTGATGAGGAGTTCGAGGCTCAGTATGCTGTCTGCGACAGTGAGGAAGTAAAGGCTGACTACACTCGTATGCTGGATGAAACTAAGAAACTTGAGGAAATCTACCTGGAGAAGGTTGTTCATATCCCGGTAGTGCAGGAAGTTTCCTATGAAATGTTTGCGGATCGGCTGATTATTCCGGTCGAGACTTACCTGCCTGGATTTGGCTGGGGCCTGCCTTTTGCAGATATTGCCGAGTAATTAATTGGAACGCATCATGCACCATCGTTTATGGTGAACACAAACACGGGTGTACGCTTTGCGCGTATACCTGTGTTTGCATTTTATACTGACACCGGAGGACGGGGTATGTCAGTATTCCACGGCACTGAAAACATCTGCCGTGAGTATAGAGCACAGAGGGTAATTGGATGTTTAAATATACGTTGGGACGAATCGGAGCCATGCTGCTGACCTTGTTCCTGGTCATGACGCTGTCTTTCTGGGTGATTCGTTTGATGCCCATGAGCATCTTTGAAAATCCGGAAGTTTCCCCGGAAGTTCAGCGCAAGCTGGAAGACCGGATGCATCTGCATGAGCCGATGGTCGTACAGTATTATTATTTTATTCACGGAATCGTCAGCAGGGGAGATTTCGGTACCTCGGTCAAAGTCCGTCCGGGTCTGGATGTGTTTCAAATCATTCGTGAACGTATTCCGCCTACGATGGTTCTTAACTTCTTCTCCCTTCTGATATCAATTCCCCTGGGAATTATTGCGGGAACGGTGGCTGCGCTGAAGCGCAACAAATGGGCAGATAATGTGATATCTTTCCTGATCGTCATCTTTATCTCTGTCCCATCCTTTGTCTTTGCTTCCCTGCTGCAGTACTGTTTTACCTATGCCTGGCCGGTTTTCCCGACACTGTATGATGCCCAGGCCCCCAACGTATGGGTTGCATTCAGTTCCATGGTATTGCCGATTATTGCGCTGTCCCTCAATCCCATTGCTACCATTGCTCGGTATTTACGTGGGGAACTGATCGAAACGCTGTCTTCGGAATTCATGCTTCTGGCGAGAACCAAAGGACTGACACAGCAGGAAGCTACTTGGCGCCATGCATTCCGGAACTCGCTGGTACCCATTGCCAACACGATTATTCCGCTTATTACCGGTATCATGGGCGGTTCCCTGGTGATTGAGAAGATCTTTGCCGTTCCGGGAGAGGGCGGACTGCTGGTGGATTCCATTCTTGCAGGAGATCATTTCCTGACGGTAGCCCTTCTTATTTTCTATTCGCTTATTTCGCTGGTCAGTATTTTTGTCGTGGACGTTTCCTATGGAATTATTGATCCGCGGATCAGGATCGGAGGCGGAAAATGATTATTGAAGACAGAAATCATCTGCCGGAAGAAATAGCCTCCATTCCCGCTGAAAAATTTCAGCTGGCAAACGTGGATACCACGACAGACGAACGCTTTACAACCGAGCCTATCGGGTTTTACAAGGATGCGGCAAGGCGCCTGATGTCCAACAAGATCTCCGTGATTTCCCTCTGGACGATCGTTATCATCATCCTTCTTGCGATTATTGTGCCGAATGTGACGGGCTACAGCTATACGGAGCAGAACGTGGGGCAGAAAAACCTGCCGCCCAAAATCCCGCTGCTGGAGAACCTCGGAATTGCGGATGGAACCCGGGTTCTGACAAACCGCAAAAAGTCCTCCATCTCTGATCCCAAGCGTTTTCCGGAAGGATGCATCATTGAGGTTGTCCGGGAATATAAGGCGGGAAGACAGGATGTGGTGGATGTCAAGGTAGACTATTATCAGTACTGCAATGTCCCGGAAAATGAATATCATTGGTTTGGAACCGATTATCTGGGAAGGGACATCCTGACGCGTCTTTTCAAAGGAACCAGAATATCGCTGATGATCGCATTCATCTCCGTTATTACAAACCTGATCATCGGAATTGTCTATGGTTCCATTGCAGGCTATTATGGCGGAAAGGTGGACCTGTTCCTGACCCATCTTGCAGAAGTGCTGGACGGCCTGCCATACATTGTTGTAACCATTCTTTTCATGATTCTTCTTGGAAGCGGAATGCTCTCCATTATTCTTGCACTGACGGTAACCGGCTGGATCGGCACGGCAAGACTGACCCGTGCGCAGTTCTATCGTTATAAGGGAAGAGAGTATGTGCTTGCAGCAAGAACCCTGGGCGTGCCCGACCGTAAGCTGATCTTCCGGCATATTCTTCCGAATACGGTTGGACCGCTCATTACCAGAGCCATGATTGCGGTACCGGGTGCAATTTTCTCGGAAAGCTTTCTGGCATACATTGGCCTTGGCATCAAGCCGCCGGAACCTTCGATCGGAATTCTGCTTTCGGTAGGACAGAATGTCCTTCTGCAGTATCCTTATCAGACCTTCTTTCCTGCGGTACTGATTTCCGTGCTGATGATCGCGTTTAATATGTTATCGAATGGCCTGCGGGACGCTATGGATCCCAGCCGGAGAGGGGAGGAGTAAAGCATGGAACCTATTCTTCAGGTTTCGAATCTGAAAATCTCCTTCCGGGCATATGGGGGCATTGTACAGGCTGTCCGGGGAGTCAGCTTTGATCTTTATCGTGGAGAAACCGTGGCGATTGTTGGCGAAAGCGGCAGCGGCAAGTCGGTTTCCACCAAGGCAATCATGGGGATTCTGCCTGGCAATGCGATCATTGAGGAAGGATCCATTCTTTATGACGGCATGGACCTGACCAAAGTCGATGAAGCGCAGATGCATAAAATCCGGGGACATCGCATCGGACTGGTTTTTCAGGATCCGCTTTCAGCACTGAATCCCATCATGAAGGTCGGTAAGCAGATTACCGAAGTGCTGGTTCGCCGCGGTATGAATAAGCAGGAAGCTCATGAGAAGGCCCTGCAGTTGATGCGGGACGTGGGGATTCCGGAACCGGAACGCCGTATTGAGCAGTATCCTTTCCAGTTTTCCGGCGGAATGCGCCAGAGGATTGTTATTGCAATTGCTCTGGCAGGAGATCCGGAAATCCTGATCTGCGATGAGCCGACCACCGCTCTGGATGTTACCGTGCAGGCCAAAATACTCGAGCTGATCAACCAGATCAAGGAAGAACGCCACCTCTCCGTTATCTTCATTACCCATGACCTGGGCGTGGTGGCACAGATGGCGGACCGCATCTGTGTAATGTATGCAGGTAAGATTGTGGAGAGCGGTACCGCAGAGGAAATCTTCTTTGAACCGGCGCATCCTTATACCTGGGCGTTGCTTTCTTCCATGCCGGACCTGGAAACCAAAGAACGGCTGGAAGCCATTCCGGGCACCCCGCCGAATATGATCTCTCCGCCCAAAGGAGACGCTTTTGCAGTCCGCAACCGCTATGCCTTAAAGATTGACTTTGAGCAGGAGCCGCCTACCTTCAGGCTCAGTGATACGCATCTGGCATCGACCTGGCTGCTGCATCCTTCTGCGCCGCATGTGGAAATGCCGAAAACGCTGAAACATCGAATCTCCAGGATGAAGGAGGCGGCAGCCCGTGGCATACAGTGATTATATTCTTCAGGTGGAAAACCTGTGCCAGACTTTTGTCAGCGGACATGGCAAAAAGAAAATGGTGGTAAAGGCTGTCGATGATGTTTCTTTCTCCGTGAAGTATGCAGAGACTTTCGGCCTGGTAGGGGAAAGCGGCTGCGGTAAGACAACCACGGGAAGAACTATTATCCGACTGTATGATCCGACCAGCGGCAGCGTTCATTTCAATGGCAGAGAGATTTCCGGAAAAATGACGAGGGATCTGTCCAAATACATTGCGGAAAACATGGCGATGATTTTCCAGGATCCGATCGAATCGCTGAATCCGAGGATGACGATCGAGGAAATCATCGGGGAAGGGCTTCGCCTGCGCGGCGTCAGCCGGGAACGGACCCATGAGGCAGTGGTGGAAATGCTCCGGAAGGTCGGACTGACAGAAGAGCATGCTACCCGATATCCGCATGAGTTTTCCGGCGGACAGCGGCAGAGGATCGGCATCGCGAGAGCGATGATTGTCAAGCCCAAGATGATTATTGCAGACGAACCCGTATCCGCCCTGGACGTTTACATCCAGGCACAGGCCATAAACCTTCTCACTGACCTGAAGCAGGAGATGGGACTGACCATCCTCTTTATCGCGCATAACCTGAGTGTGGTGAAGTATTTTTCCGACCGCATCGGGGTGATGTACTATGGAAAGCTCGTGGAGGTTGCCCCCAGTGATGACCTCTATGACAAGCCGATGCATCCGTATACAAGGGCACTTCTTTCCGCAATTCCTCAGCCGAATCCGCTGACGGAGAGAACCAGAAAGCGTACGGATTATGTGCCGGAGCGGGATCACGATTACCGGACGGAAAAACCTTCCATGCGGGAAATTGAAAAGGATCATTTTGTATACTGCTCCGAAAGCGAAATGAAGGCTTATAAACAGCTGTATCATATACCGATATAAAAAAATCCGAAGAGAATCAAATCTCTTCGGATTTTTTTAGGCTTTGGGTTATCTGCTTCCCTTATCGTACGGGATGCCTTCCGCTTTCGGTGCGTGATTGGTCTTGGAAGTAAAGGAGAGAACGATGAGGGTGATGAGGTACGGGAAAAGGCGATAGAAGTTCGCGCTGATTCCCAGCTCTTTCAGGAAATAGAACTGCTGTCCGGCACTGTTCAGCACGTACAGGCTGGTATAACCGGCTGCCACGCATTTAAACAGACCAAAGAGGAGGGCAGCACCTGCAATGTTCAGGGGCTTCCAGTTGCCGAAAATCATAACGGCAAGTGCCAGGAAGCCGAAGCCTGCCACATCACCGTTGGCACTGCAGTTGGTTGTGGTCATGGCATACACGAAACCGCCCATGCCTGCCAGTGCACCGGAAATGGTAGTACCAATATACCGCATATGGATAACATTGATGCCAAGGCTGTTGGAAGCCTGCGGGTTTTCACCGCAGCTCCGCAGACGCAGACCAAACCGGGTTTTGTAAAGGATGACAGACATGATGATAAAGATCAGGATGCAGAAATAGGTGGCCGGATAAACCTGGTTGATGAAGGTGTTGAAAAAGAATCCGGGGGTCTGGGTACGGGAATATCCGAACATGGACTTTTTCAGCATGAACCAGCCGGCGCTGTCTCCTTTTACCAGCTGAAGGACGCTCTGCTTTGCAATAATACGGATGAAGAAGAGCACGAGTGCCGGAGCCATGAGGTTCAGGGCGGTACCGGCAACCGTCTGGTCAGCCCGGAGGTTAATTGCTGCAAAAGCCAGCAATAGTGAGAACAGTGCACCGCAGAGGGCAGCGATGAACATGACCAGCAGGGCAAAACCCTGCAGCGCTACCCAGTTGCCGCTGGAATAGGCAGCATCAAACCATCCTGCAGTCTGAATGGCACGGACAACCTGCACGCCGATAAACGCACCAAAGATCATGATGCCTTCGAGGGCCAGGTTGATGATACCGCTCCGCTCTGCAAAAACACCGGCCAGTGCAACCACCATCAGCGGGACAGCATAGAGCAGCATCTGACGGATCAGGAAAACCATGCTGGTGGAAGTCAGATTGGAAAGAATCAAATTCATGCGGATACCCCCTTTTCCGTGGACGATGAAGCACTATTCTGCTTCTCTGCACGCTTTTTCTGGAAGTTGATGATTGCCATGCGGATGATGAGGGAGAAAGCGCTGAAGTACACAATAACGGCAATGATGACATCGGTGATATATTCATTATAGGCGGTAAGGTTAGTCAGCTGCTGACCGGCGATTTTGAGCATGGACATGAACATACCGGTGAAAATGACACCGATGGGATTGCTGGAAGCAAGCAGCGCTACAGGTATTCCGTTGAATCCTGTGGCGGGAAGGCTCTGGTAGGTGGACCAGAAGAATTCCGTATTGCCGGACAGGGAATAGAGAGCACCGGCAGCTCCGGAAAGGGCACCGGCTATGGCCATGGAAAGGACGATGTTCCTGGAGTCCTTGATACCTGCATAGCGGGCAGCATAACGGTTGGAGCCGCAGGCTTTGAGCTGATAGCCGAAAGTGGTCTTGTTCATGAGAATGTAGACCAGGATGGCCATCAGAATCGCAATAAGTATTCCTCCGTTAATCTGAGAACCCGGGAAGATCTTATCCAGCAGCATCTTCGGGGTCGAAACGCCGTTGTAGATCGTCTTGTAAATATAACCGGATTTGGTGTTTTCAAAGGTATTGCGCAGTGCACTGCCGTCAAAGAACCAGGTCACCAGATTGGCAGCGATCCAGTTCGTCATGATACAAGCAAGCACTTCATTGATATTGAGCAGGGATTTGAGCATGCCGGGGACGGCACCCCAGAGTGCACCGGCAGCCATGCCGGCAAGGAAAGCCAGAAACCAGACAACGATAGGAGGCAGAACCCCTACCGGGAAAGGTTCGATTGCGCCGGAACTGGGAAGGCTGAGGGCAACGTACAGGGAGGCGGCCGTGCCCATCAGGTACTGGCCGGGGGCACCGATGTTGAACAGGCCGGTCTTATAAGCAACGGCCACAGACAGACCGGTCAGAATCAGGGGCATGGCGCGGAACAGCATGTTGCCGAAAGAGGTGGAGTTGAAACCGAAAGTCAGACTTCCGACAGCATTGCGGCCGGTGGAGAACAGTCCGGCTACACAGAGCCGTACGCCTTCCCAGACGCTGGAGATGCCAAGGCTCGGAGTGAAGAGGCCCACAAAGAAGATGAGCAGACATCCGAAGAGCAAGCCGATGAGGATGGAAAGGACGGAAGCCAGCACAGTGCGGGTTCCATCACGCTCAAGGAATTTGTTCATGCTAAGGCTCCTTTCTGCCGCTTAGCACCGGCCATGTAGAGACCAAGTTCTTCGACGGTAGTTTTCTTGGGATCCAGTTCGCCGACCAGTTCTCCCTCGTACATGACGAGAATGCGGTCAGACAGGTTCATTACCTCATCCAGTTCCAGGGAGACAAGCAGGATCGCTTTTCCTGCATCCCGCTGGGCGATGAGCTGGCCATGAATATACTCAATGGCGCCGACATCCAGGCCGCGGGTGGGCTGAACAGCGATGATCAGCGGCTTATTGCGGTCCAGTTCTCTGGCAACAATGGCCTTCTGCTGGTTGCCGCCGGACATGCTGCGCGCGATGGTAATGGGGCCCTGACCGCTTCGCACGTCGAATTGTTCGATGAGTTTCTCCGCATATTTGCGCTCTTCGTCAAAACGGATGAAGCCGTGGTTCTGGAAGGCAGGCTCTTCAAAGCGCTGCAACACCATATTCTGTTCCAGGGTGAAATCCAGGATAAGTCCGTGTTTATGACGGTCTTCCGGAATATGGGAAAGACCGAAATCATGGCCGTCCAGTTTGCGGCTGACATGGGAGCGGTTCAGGACGGGAACATGCGTAATATCTTTTCCGCACAGGTCGATGGAGCCTCCGGTGACTTTTTCGAGACCGGTGAGGCCATATACGAGGTCTGTCTGTCCATTGCCGTCAATACCCGCAATGCAGACGATTTCACCGGCACGCACATCGAAACTGACGTTGTGCACGGCATCCCGCTTATAGATATGAGAGGGAATACAGAGATTATTCACGCTCAGAATCTTCTTCCCGGGATGCGCTTCTCCCTTTTCGACGACCAGCTGGACAGGACGACCGACCATCATCCGGCTCAGTTCTTCCTTGGAGGTCTCGGAGGTATTAACGGTGCCGATATACTTGCCTTTCCGGAGAACGGAAACGCGATCGGAGACCTCCATGATCTCGTTGAGCTTGTGAGAGATGAAAAGGATGCTTTTGCCTTCCTTGGTCAGGCCGCGCATGATATCCATGAGCTCTTCGATTTCCTGGGGCGTAAGCACGGCAGTTGGCTCATCGAAAATAAGAATTTCATTGTCACGATAGAGCATTTTGAGAATTTCCACACGCTGCTGCATGCCGACGGTGATATCCTCAATCTTGGCATCCAGATCGACTTTGAGCCCATATCGGTCAATGAGCGCTTCGATCTTTGCCCGGGCAGCCTTGCGGGAAAGGAAACCGTATTTGGTATCTTCTGCACCAAGGATGATATTGTCGAGTGCGGTGAAAACATCAATCAGCTTGAAATGCTGGTGCACCATGCCGATGTGCAGTGCGGTGGCGTCGTTCGGGTCGTTGATCTTGACTTCTTTACCATCCTTCTTGATGATGCCCTTTTCCGGCTGGTACAGTCCGAAAAGAACGCTCATGAGGGTGGATTTGCCGGCACCGTTTTCTCCAAGCAGAGCATGGATCTCTCCTCGGCGCAGCTGAAGGGTAATATCGTCATTGGCTTTGATCCCGGGAAACTCTTTCGTGATATGAAGCATCTCAATCACATATTCGGATTTTCCACCGGTATCCTTGACGGCTTGAGATAGGTTGTCCAAGTGAATGCCCCCTTTATATATTACAGCAATGCAGAACTAACGATAGTGCAAAGGGATTGCGAAGGCTGAAGCAGTTCATTCGGATTCCAGGACAAGCAGGCCTTTGCTGTCGCGGGTGAAGACCGCTTTTCCCTTCCAGCGGCTGAGGAGCTGCTTATCGGTGATTTCCCCGGCATAGTATTTTTTCAGCAAAGCCTTGTTATATGCCTTATTTCTGTTGGTCGTGCTGTATACACTGGGATGGTCCTTGCAGTACTGCCGGAAGGAAGCGTAGTCCATATTGTCAAGACGCTCAATATACTGCTTGGGAATATAGCCGTTTCCGAAGGCGGTGGAGCAGTAATAGGTGTTTCCTTCTTCTCCTGTGACGGTGACGGGGGCATCATGGATCAGACGTCCATAGCTGGGATAGTTGCTGTCGGGTTTGACGCGGACATTGACTTTTTCCCCTACACAGCGTCCGTAAAAGGGAAAGCTTTCTGCCAGAGCGACCGAGGTCAGCATGAGTAACAGGGCGAGGATTACGAGCAGGCATTTCTTCATAATACATTCTCTCCTTTTTTTTAACCAGCTGGCTGCTGGAATCAATAACGGACAAAAATGCGGCAGTCAGAATAGCGATGCCGATGACAGCACATCTTTTCTTATACGCTATGAACACACGGATCGGATGTTTTCAGAAAATGCGCAGGATCCGGATGAACTGCCGGGAACAGCACGGGCCTTCTCTGCCCGGGCCGGATTCACGGAAAAACAGTGCTTTGCAGGCAGGAAACCGTCATTAACCGATGAGAGATGCCGGAATCACTGCATTGTACATGATGTGATAATGGAATTGTAACATAGTTGTCACATCTCTTCAATAAAAAATAGAGAGATGTAACATCTTTCCGTGATCACGGCAAATTCGGTATCTCATAAAACCTGGGTCGTTCCTGCAGGTGGCTGTTGGGAGAATGCAGCGCGAGGAGCAGTTTTCCTTCCCTGTTATGAAAAAGCATGCCATGTCCGCCGTCTCCGGTAAACAGGGGAGGAAGCTGGGAAAAATGACTCAGGATGGTTCCGTTCCCGGAGACGGCAAGGCCCTGCGTGTAGCCGCCCTCGGAAAAGGAAGACCAGAGACAGAGAAGCCTGCCTCCTGCATCCGTCCAAAGGAAAGGACCATCCGTCACATAACCGGTAATACCGGAGGAATGATGAACCGGCTTGACCCAGTCTGCTTCCGAGGCGCGGAACAGCAGCACGGGTTCCCCTGCAGCCTGACGCAAATCGTCGGTGAGGGGGAGGGCCCAGACTTCACCGTCTCCGACCTGCACCCATTCATGACAGAAAACCATATAGGGACGGCCGTCCCTGTCTGCATAGAAGGTTCCGTCCAGACACTCCCAGTCGGGAGGGGTGACCGTTTTTCCCGCGGACCATGGCTGGAAAGGCCCTTTGGGACTGTCAGCAGCAAGAATGGCGGTACCCCGGCAGACTCCTTCCGTCTTAAAGCTTGCGAAGAGGTAGTAGCGCCCCTTCCAGCGATGTACTTCCGGTGCCCAGTAATTGCGGTCTGCCCAGAAGGTACCATCATTTTCAAAACAGGCTTCGGGTCCGTTCCAGTGTTCAAGGTCTGTGCTGGTATAAACGTCAAATCCCGAAGCCGGCCCCCAGCAGGTTTCTCCGCGGGTGCCGTAAAGATAGTAAAGATCCCCGTCGTAAAGGACAAACGGATCCCGGATATTGATTCTGTCCGCTGTAAGCATAAACGCTCCTTTTGGCAAAGATGGGATTCAGGAAAAACGGGTCATAAACATCACCGGAAGGAAAGCGAAAGGGGAAAAGGTGCCGGCCATCCGTACCTTTATACCTTCCGGGGGAAACACGTTTCTTCGGAAATGGTCTTCAGGAATGGTTCCGCCGGTACTGAAGGGGCGTTTCTCCGGTGAGCTGTTTGAAGCGTCGGGTGAAACTCCCGGAATCATAATAACCGACTGCGGCAGAGACCTCCCGGATGGTCAGCTCCGTGGTGACCAGCAGGTCCTTTGCCCGCTCCGCACGCAGCAGGGTGAGATAGTCAAGCGGAGTCATCCCCATTTTTTCCTTAAAGGAAGAACTGAGGCGGGGCGTGGACATTTCGAAGGACTCGGCTATTGCCGTCATGGAAATTTCCGGATCACAGTAGTTTTCCTGGATGTAGCGTACCACCTGGTCGATGTCGTCTTCCGCGCTCATTTCCGTCTCCTCCGGTACGGAAAGAAGGGAGTCGCAGAGACTGCGGAGCAGTTCGTCCAGGTCATCGATGGACTGGCAGGAAGAAAGCGAGAAAATGTCGGTGAATTCCCTTGCCGTCTTGCCGTTGGCCAGGGCGACGGCATGATTCCTGGCCAGCGTATCAATCACATGATTGTAGATCATGCGGAAGGCAAAAGGAGACATGCTGGTATTCTTCAGGAAGGAAAGCAGTTCATCCAGCCGGTCGTTGAGAAGTGCATGATTTCCCAGGGCCAGGGCCTGGCTGATGGAATTGGTGATTTTTTCTGCTTTCGGCAAAATGCCCTCCACATTGGAGGAGATCGATTCATAGCTGAGCACATGGTTTGTGCCCATCACGAAACGGTTGTCATAGGCGGAGGCAGCTTCCAGGTAGGCGGAAGGGGCTTCCGTATAGTCCCGATGTACTGCGGAAATCGCCGTAATGCAACGCTCATTATCGCTTTCCATTTCTTTCCGGAGCATTTCCGCCACGGCAGGAAGGGTGGCAGCATCGTCTGCAAAGACCAGATAGAGCAGCGCTTTCAGGGCAACCAGCTCCACACCGCAGCCGGATATTCCGGAAAGGGAGGAGAACGGAGGATGGGTAAGCTCCAGCGGATGTTCATCCTTATCGGGGTTGTTGCAGAGAATGACGGCATAATAGGGCTTCTGTACTTCGAGGTTCAGGGCGTTTCCAACGGAGACAGCTTCCTCATAGGAAGAAAAACGGCCTTTCATGAACTGGAAAACGAAGCTGTGCCGCTGCATGGGAAGCGCGAGATCCAGACGGCTGGCCAGTTCCTGATTCCGGTGGGTCAGCTGGCGTATGCCGCTGGAAATCCGCTGGATTTCATCCTGGGGCGGAGGGGAATCCGGAGAAGTCAGGAGATCCGAGAGTGCCACGATGGGCTTTGCATGACTGCGTGCCATGAAAAGGGCGAGGGCAAGCGAAAAGAGAACGAAGACGGGAAGAATGGCAGTGGTTGCCCACAGACGCTCGATAACGGAATTCCGGATATCGGCATCGCGAAGGACAGACACATACCGCAGGCCGAGCATCTTTCCCGGAAGGGAAATGAGGGTCCAGGCCTCTCCGTTCCATTTGGTGGTGCCGGTTTCGGTGATCGTGCTGGCCAGAGAAGCGGGAAAAGGAAGCGATTCGGAGCACGAAAGGACGGTGTCTTCCTGGAAGATATAGGTGTTGGTATTCCACCCTATGGCATCGGAGAACAGGTTCTGGTAGACGCTGTCCTTTACCAGATAGAGCATGGTGCCCTTGCTGGTGCCGGGATTGGCGCCAAGGGGGACGATAAAGGTGATGAGACTGGGACTTCCTCCATCCACCAGAGTGGAAGTGACATGCTGATCCGGAAGGAAGGCCATCCGGTCCGTGTAGAGAATGCGGGAGTACAGTTCCTGCTTGCTGACCTTTTCATACTGCATCATGCTGGTGAACAGTTCCACGGTCATGGAGGAGGAGGAGGAATACATGCGGTCCTCACCGGTAAAGTGGAGATAGACCTGATCACAGAAGGGATTGGTGGAGGTATAGGGAATCAGCTGCAGCTGAAGATCATATGCCTTCCAGGGAGTGGAAGCATAATTGAAGGGTTCAATATGCGGACTGAGGCCGATTTCCTCTGCCGTGTTGAGCATGGTGGAAAGATAGGTTTCATGCTGACTGGCGATTCTGGTCAGGCGGTTGATCTGGTTGGCAATGATGTCATCCCGCGTCTGCCGGCTGGTGAGAAAATAGAGATAGCCCATGATGAAGCTGAACAGCACCAGAACCACGGCGGTGTAGGAGAGGGCATAGCGGATAAAAACGGAAGATCGGTGTCTGCTTGGATTCACGTCTTATCTCTCCCCTCGGAAACGGTTATACAGCTGCTGGTAAAT
>CAMVHE010000080.1 GCA_947167215.1 uncultured Clostridia bacterium | reverse complement strand
CCGGAGGCCGAATTCGGCTTCTGGATCAACTGTGACAGCAAAGCCATCTCCTGCGAGGTGCACATTACCTATAATGATCACGCCTACATCCTCGAAAGTTCGCCTGCACTCGGCGAGGATTTCCGGGATACGGAGCGGGAAAATGAGATCCGCAATCATGTCATTTCCTGGTTCCCCGGCTATAATCCGCAGTATCAGTATTTTGTCCGGATGAGGAATCAGGACGGCGACTTTGATTTTATTACCCAGGGCATTGAGGAATTCATGGAGCTCGGCGAGGTCCACGTCAGTGACAGCTTCCGGAATATCCGTGTCCGTCGGAAGTGGAAGATGAAGATGGGAATCTCCATCGAAAGCGATCTCATGACGATACAGATTCTGTCGGATGAGTTTTCGAAGGAAGAGGTATCGGAGATCCTCGCTTCCATGGTTTCGCATAAGCGCTACCATCTGCTTCGGAACGGGGAATTTCTTGCGATCGACAACGATGAGATGGAGACACTGATGCAGCTTCTCGGCAGCGAAAATGTCTCCCTCAAGGAATTCGTCACCGGGAAAATGCATCTTCCGGCCTACCGGGCGCTGTACATCGACAACATGCTCTCCGAGCACGAAGAAATATCCGCAGACCGGGACAAGGCTTTCCGCCAGCTCATCAAGAACTTCAATACGGTTCGTGATTCGGACTTCGAGGTGCCCCTCTCTCTGCATCGGGTCCTGAGAAACTACCAGGTCTTTGGCTTTAAATGGGTGGAAACCCTGATGAGCGCCGGATTCGGCGGCATTCTGGCAGATGATATGGGTCTGGGAAAAACCATTCAGGTCCTGTCTGCACTGCTTTATGATGTCGAAAACAGAAAGAATGCGGGTGCTCCGTCCATCGTGGTCTGTCCTGCGTCCCTTGTATATAACTGGCAGGAAGAAATCGAACGCTTTACGCCGCAGCTTTCGCATCTGGTCATTGCGGGAAATGCAAAGGACCGGGCGGAAAGCATCGGTACCTGCCGGGACCGGGATGTCATTATTACATCCTATGATCTGCTGAAACGGGATATTGCCGAATATGAGGATATCTCCTTCTATATGGCGATCCTGGATGAGGCGCAGTTCATCAAGAATCATGCGGCCCAGGTGACCAAGGCCGTGAAGCTGATCCATGCCAGGCACCGGCTTGCACTGACCGGTACCCCGATTGAAAACCGCCTTTCCGAACTCTGGAGCATCTTTGATTTCCTGATGCCTGGATTCCTGTTCCCTTACGAGACCTTCCGCAACGAAGTGGAGATCCCGGTGATGAAGGAAGGGGACGAAGAGGCAATGGACCGTCTGCGGCGCATGGCCAGTCCCTTTATTCTCCGCCGCCTGAAGCAGGACGTGCTCAAGGATCTGCCGGAGAAGACCGAGGAAACCCGGTATGCGATTCTCGAGGGAGAACAGCAGCGGCTCTATGATGCGCAGGTCCAGCACCTTCGTCAGATGCTTCAGGGGCAGAATGATGAAGAGTTCAATCAGGGGAAGATTGTGGTGCTCTCCGAACTTACCAAGCTTCGTCAGATCTGCTGCGATCCGGCGCTGCTGTATGACAATTATGAGGGAATCAGCGCAAAACGCACCCTGCTGCTGCAGCTGATCCAGGAAGCCATCGAAGGCGGGCACAAGATCCTGGTCTTCTCTCAGTTTACCTCCATGCTGGAGCTGATCCGCAAGGATCTCGAAAATGCGGAAATTTCCTACTATCTGCTTACCGGCGCAACCCCGAAGGCAGAAAGGGTGGAAATGGCCAGCAGGTTCAATTCGGATGAAACTCCGGTATTCCTCATTTCCCTGCGTGCGGGCGGAACCGGCCTCAATCTGGTGGGAGCGGATATTGTCATCCACTGCGATCCGTGGTGGAACCAGGCGGTCATGAACCAGGCGACGGACCGTGCACACCGGATCGGCCAGAAGCGCGCGGTATCGGTCTTCCGCCTGATCGCCAAGGATACGGTGGAAGAGAAGATCCTGAAGATGCAGGAGATGAAGCGCGATATGGCAGAGGGAGTCCTGGGCGGGGAAACCGGCGGATTTGCCCAGCTTACCAAACAGGAACTCATGGATCTGCTGTCAGTACAGTGATTTGTCCGGCAATCGCATGCAAAGCCGGAGGAGGATATACATCATGGAACACTTTACACTTCTTTCAAAGGATAAAAAGCACACACTGTACGGGACCGAATGGCTGCCCTCAGGACCTGTCCGGGCACAGATCCTCATGATCCACGGGATGTGCGAATATATGGGAAGATATGATGAGACCGGAAAATGGTTTGCCAGCCAGGGATATCTTCTGTCCGGCATCGACCTTCCCGGTCATGGCAAAAGCGTCTCGAATGCGGAGGAACTCGGCTTCTTCCCGGAATCGGTGGAGAATATCCTGGCGGATATTCACCAGGTGGAGGTCCGCATGAAGGAACGCCATCCCGATGTTCCGCTGTTCCTCATGGGACATTCCATGGGTTCCTTTCTCGCCAGAATTTACATGACGGTTTATCCGGACGACCTCCGGGCTGCCGTTATCGTCGGCACCGGAGATGTTGCGCCGGCCGTTTGCCAGTTTGGCAAGCTGGTTGCTTCCTGCATGGCAAAGTTCCGCGGATGGAATTACCGCAGCCCCATGATGAAAAAGCTGGTCATGGGCAGCTATGGGGCGCATCTGGCGCCCGGGGAGAGCCCCAATGCATGGATCAGCACCCGCAGGGAGATTGTGGATGCCTATGATGCGGATCCGTTCTGCACCTACACTTTTACCCTGAACGGTTTCCATACGCTGATGGAGATTACGAAACGCGCGTTCCTTGCGCAGCAGGTACCGGTGGAGATGCCGGTATTCCTGATTTCCGGCAGCGAGGATCCGGTCGGAGATTTCGGCAAAAGCCTGGATCGTCTCATGGCACGCTACCGGGAGATGGGAAAGAAAAATGTCGAAATGCGCATCATGCAGCTGGACAGGCACGAGGTTCTCGGAGAAAAAGACCGGGAGGATGTATGGTCTTCCATCTGGAAATTCCTTGAAAAGTACAGGGAAACGGCCGCATGAAACGGTATATTCTCGTAGCGGATATTCACAGCAACCTTCCTGCCCTTGAGGCGATTATGGAAGATGCACAATCCCTTCATCCGGATGGCTGTATCTCGCTGGGAGACCAGGTCAATCTCGGCCCGTGCCCGCGTCAGGTCATGGACATGCTGTATGCTGCGGACGCCATCTGCCTGCAGGGCAACCATGAAAGGTATGTGCTCGGGGTTCTCGACGGGGATCCGGCTTATGACGGAGCCAATTTCGATCCCGTCCGCTTTACCGCGTCCGAGCTTACCCGCCGGGATGTAACGCTTCCGGAGCTGGTTTCCATGCCTCCGGTAACGTTCTGCCATTCCCTGCCGGAGAATGACCATTTTCCCATTTATCTTCCGGAGCGTTCCGTTCCATACCTGCGGGAGCGGACAAAGGACGATCATCCGCTGATCATCTGCGGGCATGGACACGATGCAACCTATTACAGCCTGCCGGGTCTGCAGATATACAGCCTCAGCAGCTGCGGCTGCATGAATGCCGGGGTGGCGGGGGTGGTCTCCTACATGGTGCTCTATCTGGAGGAGGATGCAGCTGTCCTGCGAAGGCGCGATGTCCGGTTTGACTGCACACGGGTCCGGAAGCTTTTCGAGCAGTCCCGTCTGCGGGAAATGACCCCGGTCATGGCCCGGATTGCCTGCATGCAGATGATGGAGAACCGGGAGTACATTGTACGCTTTACCAGGTTTGCTGCAGAGCTTGCCCGGGAAACGGGGCACAGCAGCATCACGCAGGATGTCATGGCTGCGGCGGATGCACGGTTTCATTGGCCGGACGGGAAAACCACCGCGGAATTCTGGAGATAAGGAGAAAGAAAAATGCTGGAAATTGGCAGTATTGCACCGGATTTCACATTGCCGGATCAGAACGGAGAACTGCATTCCCTCCATGATTACCGGGGGAAGAAGGTTGTCCTGTATTTCTATCCCAAGGACAGCACGGCCGGATGCACGAAGCAGGCATGCGGCTTTTCACTGCTGCGTCCCCTTTTTGAGGAAAAGGATGCCGTGATTCTTGGCGTCAGCAAGGACAGCGTTGCTTCCCACAAGAAATTTGAGGAACGCTATGACCTGAAAATCACCCTGCTGTCGGATCCGGACCGTCAGGTGCTGGAGACCTATGGTGTCTGGCAGGAAAAGAAGAACTATGGCAAGGTCAGCATGGGCGTCGTCCGGACGACGTACCTGATTGACGAAGAAGGAAAGATTATCCGGGCGATGGAAAAAGTCAGGGCGGCAGATAATCCGCAGGAAATGCTGGATTCCCTGTAAAAAGAGGAAAGCTATGCAAACCGTAAGAACGAAGGAAGACCTGTCGGCACTGGTGGAGAAAATCGGGATCCTGCCGTTTTTCCGCAACAGTATTCCCGGCTGGTCGCTGGAGGAGCACTGCGATCCCTCCGTATGGTTTACAGACCGCGAGGGACCGTGGGA
This sequence comes from uncultured Clostridia bacterium, assembly GCA_947167215.1. GTDB lineage: Bacteria > Bacillota > Clostridia > Christensenellales > Aristaeellaceae > Ventricola. Next base: position 11,483 of record CAMVHE010000080.1, on the reverse strand, counting down.
ATGGAAGGGAATGCTTGCCGCGGAAAAACGCTGCATCTACGGGAAGTTCATCGGGCGGAAGGCAGCGTATGTCGCACCGGGATGGTTCCCGGATCTGTGCAATTTCCGCCGGGACGGGATGCTGTTTGAGGAATGGGAAGATGAGGGCAGGATTCCTACGGAGGACCGCAGGCTGATGCACTATCTCATGGACCATCCGGCAGCGGTGTCGAGATCCGCCCGGCTGGCGTCAGGCAATTCCAAGGGATTCGATGCAGCCCTTACCCGCCTGCAGATGCGGACCTTTGTGATCCAGTCCGGCACCCAGTACAATATCAGCAGAATGGGCATCCCCTACGGATGGGGCAATGCCGTGCTGTCCCTGCCGGAGGTTTTTCTCGGGGAAGATGCCCTGGATGTTCCGGAAGACCGCAGCCCGGCAGATTCCCTCGAGCGGATGATTTTCCATCTCTGCGGTTTTTTCCCGGGCATTTCGGCAGATACCATGAAAAAGGTACTTGAATAGGAGACTGAAAATGAGCGCTTTTTCTTATTTTACTCCCACGCGGGTGGTATTCGGTGAGAACACGGAAAAACAGGCAGGCGGCCTTGTGCGTGCCTTTGGTGGCAGCCGGGTCCTGATCGTCTATGGAAGTGAACGCGTCCGGAAGACCGGCCTGATGGACATTGTGGAGGCTTCCCTCGCAGCAGAGCAGATTCCCTTCACGTCCATCGGCGGGGTGGTGCCCAATCCCCGGCTTTCTCTGGTCTATGAGGCAATTGCAAAGGCCAGGGATTTCAGCTGCGACTTTATTCTGGCAGTGGGCGGCGGCAGCGTCATTGATACTGCGAAGGCCGTCGGATACGGTCTGTGCAACCCGGGAGATCCCTGGGATTTCTATATCGGGAAGCGGAAGCCGGATGCCTGCATGCCGGTCGGTGTGGTTCTGACCATTGCCGCAGCAGGCAGCGAAATGAGCAACAGCTCCGTGATTACCAATGAGGAAACCGGGGAAAAGATGGGAGCAAACTATGATGTCTCCCGTCCGAAATTTGCCATCATGGATCCGGCACTGACGGTGACAACGCCGGACTGGCAGACGGAGAGCGGGTGTGCGGATATCATGATGCATACCATGGAGCGCTATTTTACCAGCGGAGATAAGATGGAGATTACGGACGAGCTGGCGGAAGGGCTGCTGCGTACGGTGATGCAGATGGCAAAAATCCTGCACCATGATCCGCAGAATGTTGCGGCACGCGGCGAAGTCATGTGGGCCTCCAGCCTTTCCCACAATGGCCTGACCGGATGCGGAAACACGAAGGACGATTTTGTCTGTCACAAAATGGAGCATGAACTGGGTGCCATGTTTGACGTTACCCATGGCGCCGGACTCGCAGCACTTTGGCCCACCTGGGCCCGCTACGTGGCTCCGCACTGCCTCTCCCGTTTCGTGCGTTTTGCCCTCCGGGTCATGGGCGTGTCTGCCGGAGACACGGATGCCGAGACCGCAGAGCGCGGCATCTGTGCCATGGAAGCGTTCTACCGGGAAATCGGAATGCCGATCCGCATCCGTGAGCTCGGAATTACTCCGACGGAGGAGCAGATGAAGGAAATGGCACATCATCTGGCAGTCAGCACCGGCGGACACTTCGGCTCTGCCAGGGTTCTTAGGGAGGAAGACTTCCTTGCCATCTACCGCCAGGCGCTGTAATAAGGGGCCGGCGGGATTCCCAAAGGCAATCTTCAGGAATAACAAAACGGGCAGAAGGAACGGGGGACTCCCGAGCTTTCTGCCCGTTCTTATGATGCCTTCGCCCTGTCCCCAAAGCGGCACACAAAAGGACCGCCTGGAATTCCGCGGAGATCCCGGAATTTCAGGCGGTCTTGCTATGCTCGTATGGTTTGTCCCGTCAGGAAATGCTATTTCCCCAACGCCGGTATTCGGTCAGATACATGGTGGCAAAGCAGGCGCATCCGCCGATAAAGTTGCTGACAGGCTCTGCCATGAAAACACCGTCTGTCCCCAGGGAAAAGAGACGGGGAAGGAGAAGCGTCAGGGGAACGACCATCACCACTTTGCGGAACAGCGAGAAAAAGATGGCTTTCCTGCTTCTGCCCAGCGATTTGAAAACGGTCTGACCGCAGTACTGGAAGCTCTGGAAAATAAAGGCAAAGAAGTAAATGCGGAGGGCGTGGCTGGCCGGCAGGAGAAGGCTTTCATCCGCGGTAAAAATGCGAATGAAGAGATCCGGAAACAGAAGAATGAGGCCCCACACGACTGCGGTATAGAGGATGCAGATGGTGGTTGTAAAGCGGACCGTTTCCTTCATCCGGGCAGGCTTCCTTGCTCCGAAGTTGTAGGAAAGAACCGGGGAAGAACCGTCTCCCAGCGCACCTACCGGCACATCCATCAGCGTGCGGACGGAGGAAACGACGGTATAGACAGAGATGTAAAGGTCACCGCCATAGGCAGAAAGCATGCTGTTGCAGACAATGGCCACCAGGGAATTGCTGAACTGCATGACGAAATTGGTCAAGCCGAGGCCGAGTATCCGAAGGACAAGCGGAAGCTCCAGCCGGTGGGGAGAAAGAAAGTGAAGATGGAGTTCCCTGGAACGGGTGAGCATGAACCAGAGGACAAAGCCCATGGAGAGATACTGTGCGATTACGGTCGCAATGGCGCTTCCTTCAATTCCCAGACCGAATACGAAAATGAAGAGCGGATCCAGCAGAAGGTTGGCAAAAGCGCCGACGAATATCGTCAGCATGCCGGCTCCTGCATATCCCTGGGCATTGATGAAAGGGTTCAGACCGGAGGCAATCATGGTTGCAGGAGTACCCAGCAGATAGATGGTCAGATAGGAGGAGGCATAGGGCAGGAGATTGGGAGAAGCGCCGAAAAGCGTCAGCAGATGCGGATGAAAGGCCTCGAAGAGGAAAAAGAGCACGAAGGAAGTACAGATCAGGAGGGAAAAGGAAGTACACATGACCTGTTCTGCACGCTTTGAATTCTGTCTGCCGCGTTCAATCGCACAAAGGGGAGAACCGCCGTAGCCGAAAAGATTGGTAAAGGCGGTGACCATGATAATCACGGGGAAACAGAGCCCGATTGCCGCAAGGCCCGTGGAACCGTGGCCCTCAATCCTGCCGATGTAGATACGGTCAACAATGCTGTAGAGCAGATTCAGAAGCTGGGCGACCAGCATGGGAAACGAAGCGGCGGCCACATTCTTCTTTGTATTGCCGTCTGCAAAGTTGATCTGGTGCATGAACTCTTCCTCCTTTTGCGGAAAGGATTATAGCACACCTCCCTCTGAATTTGAAGGCAGCGTTTCGGGAAGATAACGGCCCTCAGGATTCTTCCCTGCAAAAAAAGGACATCCCCGAGGAGGGATGTCCGGAAGATCAGGTATGATAAGCTGCAAGGAACTGCTGGGTTCTGGCTTCCCTGGGGTGTTCAAAAATCTGTTCGGGCGTTCCCTGCTCCGCAATGACGCCGCCGTCCATGAAAATGACCGTGGAGGAGACGTCCCTGGCGAAGGCCATTTCGTGGGTGACGATGATCATGGTAGTGTTGCTGTCTGCAAGGGAACGGATGACCCGGAGGACTTCCCCGGTAAGTTCCGGGTCCAGTGCGGAGGTCGGTTCGTCAAAGCAGAGAATGTCCGGGGACAGGGCAAGCGCCCTGGCGATGGCAACGCGCTGCTGCTGGCCGCCGGAAAGCTGATGCGGGTAATTATTCATGCGTTCGGAAAGGCCCATGCGGTTCAGCAGATCCCGGCCGTTCTCGAGAATCTCCCGTTGGATGGCTGCGGCATTGGCTTTATAATCCGGGCGTTTCTGGGCAAGAAGTTCGCTGGCCAGGCAGACATTCTGAAGGGCGGTATACTGGGGAAAGAGATTGAAGCTCTGAAATACCAGGCCGAAATGGAGGCGCCGCCTGCGGATTTCCGCTTCCGGAAGCCTGCGGTACGTATCTGCGTCAAATACCGTCTCTCCGTTGACGCGTATAATGCCCTTATCCGGAGTTTCGAGGAAGTTAAGACACCGGAGCAGGGTGGTTTTTCCGCTTCCGGAAGACCCGATGATGGAAAGAATCTGGCCTTTATCGAGCGTAAAGGAGATAGCTTTGAGTACGTCTGTCGTGTCAAAAGACTTCTGAATATTTTGTACTTCAAGAATTGGCATGCAGAACCTCCTTTACCGGAAGAAATCCAGGCGTTTTTCGAGACGCTGAAGAAGAATGGTGAGAATGCCGGTGGCAATGAGATAATAAACCGCCGTGAAGAAAAGCGGCCAGATTGCACCGGAAATACCCTGGCTTCCTTTCATGAAGGACTGTCCTGCCCAGATGATTTCCTGCAGAGCGATTATTCTGGAAAGGGAGGTGTCTTTGACCAGCGTAATGACCTCATTGGCAATGGGCGGAAGAATGCGCTTGATCATCTGCAGCAGCTTGATTTTGAAGAATATCTGTGTACGGGTCATACCAAGCACAAGACCTGCTTCTTCCTGTCCTACGGGAATGGACTGGATTCCGCCGCGATAGATTTCAGAGAAATAGCAGGCATAGTTGATGATAAAGGCAACCGCCGCCGCCAGAAAACGCCCGCTTTCCCCGCTGCCCCAGATGGCCTTATGCCATACGAGACCCGGAAAATAGTAGATGATTAAAAGCTGGATCATGAGAGGAGTGCCGCGGATGATCCAGACAAAACACCTGGTCAGGTAGGACAGAAGACGGAAACGGGATATGGACCCGAGCATGACAAGCAGCCCAAGCGGAAGAGCGCCGATCAGCGTGATGAAGAACAGTCGGCAGGTCTGTAAAAAGCCCACATTCAGGCTTCGTACGACGACCGGGAACTGGGTGAGGAATAACTCCATGGTATGACTCCCTTTCGGAAAGATAGAAAAAAAGGCAGAGGGCTGACCCTCTGCCTTCATTGGTACTTACTGGAGGATGACAGCGGCCTGAACTTTATAGGTTTCGGCGGTAGCCAGCATGGAACCGTCTGCAGAAGCAGCTGCGAAGAATTCATTCAGCAGGGCGGTCAGGTCGGAGTCTTTCCGGAAACCAACGCCGTACTCTTCACTGTTCAGTGCCAGCGTATAGGTCAGGTTGTCATAACCGGTGCCTTCGCCTACCATGGCAGCGGCCATCAGTGCATCGATGACAGCGGCGTCGCTGGTGCCGGCTGCAACTTCCATCAGAGCATCACTCTGGGCCTTCACGGGGGTGGTAGCATAGCCGAGCGCGGAAACCTCAGCTTCACCGGCAGATCCTGCTTCCACGGCAAAATTCAGAGCGGCCAGGGAAGCAACATCGGGATAATCGGCAGCCTTATCGGCGGGCAGAACGACTACCTGTGCATTGTTTGCATAGGCGTTGCTGCAGGACATGGCGCTTTTTACTTCATCGGTCAGCGTCATGCCGTTCCATACGCAGTCGATGGATTTTGCATCCAGCTCGAGAATCTTGTTGTCCCAGTCAATTTCCACAAATTCGACATTCACGCCGAGGCTTGCGGCAAAAGCCTTTGCCATATCTGCGTCAAATCCGATCCAGTTTCCGTCGGCATCCTTATAATCCATGGGAGCGAAATCGGTAATGCCAACTACCAGAGTGCCCTTTGCCTTGACATATTCGGCATCGGTTTCTGCGAATGCAATGGAAAGAGAGAGCGCGAGAACACAGAAAAGAACGAGACAGACCAGTTTTTTCATCGTGGTATCCTCCTTATGAGTTCAAATGAATTAATACGCTAGTATGATAATACTTTAGCATGATAAAGTCAATGGATTAAAATATGAATTTCATCGAAAAGGTTTTTGTGTGTATTGCTACAATAACTATAACTTGTGATATATTGACAGCCAATCCTTTAAAACTTGAGTAAAATTGAAAAGCACCGAAGCTGCAGTTCCATGAAAAGGGCCAGTCCGGCCGAAGCAGATGGATGCTGAAAGGTATTTCCGGGAAGCGTGTTTTCTTCGCAGAACACCGGCGGAACGGAGGAAAACGGGGAAGCAATCCCGGCGGAAGGTCTTCCCGACATCGCTTTCCTGCAGCACTGCCGTTGAGCTTGACTTTAATGCTATAATAGCCATTAGGCTTGACTTGGAGGAGATAGAATATGCATCATCGTACGCGCGATATGACGGAAGGCAATATTCTGATTCATCTTGTTATGTTTTCGATTCCTCTGCTGATCGGTAATCTGTTCCAGCAGTTGTACAATACGGTAGACAGCATTGTGGTCGGAAATTTTGTATCCAGTCAGGCACTGGCTGCGGTGGGAGCTTCCGGTCCGGTGATCAACGCGATTGTGGGCGGGTTCGCAGGGCTGGCTACCGGCGCCGGAGTTGTGGTATCCTGCTTCTTTGGCGCGAAGAATATGGAAAAGCTTTCAAGAGCCTATCATACCACCATCCTGATGACGCTTTTCATGGCCGTATTCTTTACGGTTCTCGGATACATTGCTGTACCCTTCATGGTCAGGCTGATGTCTACACCGGAGGATGTGGTCCTGGAAGCTTCTACCTATCTCCGCATTTATTTTCTCGGACTTCCTGCATTGCTTCTCTACAATATGGGGTCCGGACTCATGCGTGCGGTAGGCGATTCGAGTCGCCCGCTTATTTTTCTCTGCATCACCAGCGGCTGCAATATTGTCTTTGATCTTCTCTTTGTCCTGGTTTTTCATCTGGGAGTGTCCGGGGTTGCCTATGCAACCATTCTGTCAGAGGCCATTTCCGCGATCTGCGTTCTTCGGGTAATGACCAGCAATAAGGAAGTATGCCGCCTTGAAATCAGGAAACTGACGATCGACGGGGAAATACTCCGCCAGATCTTCCGGATCGGCCTGCCGGCGGCGCTGCAGACCAGCGTTACTTCCTTTTCCAATGTCATCGTTCAGGGGTACATTAATCAGTATGGCTCCGCGGTCATGGCAGGCTGGGGTGCATATGGAAAACTGGACCAGTTTGCTTTGCTTCCGATGCAGAGCTTTTCCCTGGCGAATACTACCTTTACCGGTCAGAACCTGGGCGCGGGCAAATGGGAGAGACTGAAAAAAGGCAGAACCATGTCCCTTGCGATCTCTATCATATCCACCGCTGTGATCTGCGTTTTCCTGTCGGCATTCGCAGAACGCCTTGCAGCTATGTTTACGCAGGACCCTGCGGTGATTTCCAATTGTGCCACCCTGCTGCGGCTTATTTCTCCTTTCTATGTTTTCTGCTGCATCAATCAGATCTATGCGGGAACCCTTCGTGGTGTAGGAGATGCGACGGCACCAATGGTTATCATGCTTTCCAGCTTCGTGGTTTTCCGCCAGATTTATCTTGGAATCCTCCAGCGCATCGGGGTGTCCTTTGAGTACATGGCATTCGGCTATCCGGCAGGATGGCTCTTATGCAGCACCGTGCTCCTCATCTATTTCATGGTCCGTCAGAAACAGTACCATGGTCGTTATCAGAAAGGATAAAATATGATTAAAGCAGTAATTTGGGATCTGGATGGAACATTGCTCAATACCCTGGGAGATCTGACGGACAGTGTCAATTATGCCATGCGTCAGAATGGATTTGCCGAGCGTACGCAGGAGGAAGTCCGGGCGTTTGTTGGCAACGGAACAAGGAAACTGATGATGCGGGCAGTGCCGGATGGAGAAGATAACCCGCTTTTCGCGCAGGCATGCAGCGATTTTCTTTCCTATTATAAGGACCACGATTCGGTCAGGACGGTTCCTTATGATGGAATCCTGACGCTGCTGAAGGAACTGCAGCGCCGTGGAATGGAGAGCGCGGTGGTATCCAACAAAATTGACTTTGCCGTAAGGCATCTTTGCAGCTCCTACTTTGGTCCGCTGATTTCGCTCGCAGTGGGAGATGACCCTTCCCGTCAGAGGAAACCCGCTCCGGACAGTGTTTTTGAAGCCATGAGGCAGCTCTCCGTAAAGCCAGAGGACACTGTCTATATCGGTGATTCTGATGTGGATATTCAGACAGCAGAAAATGCCGGTGTTCCCGGCATTGGGGTGACATGGGGCTTCCGGGGCAGGAAAGTGCTGGAAGAGGCAGGTGCATCCTTTATTGCCGATACGCCGGAACAGATTCTGAGCTGTATTGAGGCATTGAATGCAGAAGTATGATGCGATACTTGTCCTCGGCTACTTATTGCAGGAGGATGGATTGCCGACGGAAGAGCTTGAGGCACGGATCCGGGAAACAGCCGCGGCCTATCATCAGGGGACGGCACCGGTAGTGCTGGCCAGCGGCGGAAAGACGGAAGGAATGCAGGTGTCGGAGGCGGAAGCCATCCAGAGGGGCCTGGTCTCCCTGGGAGTGCCGGAAAAGGCGATCTTTCTGGAAGATCAGAGCGGGAATACCGCTGAGAATATCCGCAATACATTGAAGCTTGCGGAGACGCTTTCCCTGCATCGCTTCCTTATAATAACGTCGGATTACCACGTGCTCAGGACGAGGATGACGGCTGCGAGATATGGAATGCATGCCTGCTTCCAAAAGGTGTCCCTTCCGCATGACCGGGAATGGAAAAGAAAGTGGCTGTCGGAATGGTTTTATATACTGGATCTTCTGCTCGGATGGCAGGATGAAGGAAAAAGCCATCCGGAATGGGCGGAAAAGGCATTTATGATGATAATGGGAAAGGAAGAATCAAAAGGATGAATGGCGTTGTTGATGTCGGAGGAGGAGAAAGAGGAATATATGGTGCAGGAGTCTTTGATTACTGCCTGCAGCATGGAATAACCTTTGATTATCTGATCGGTGTTTCTGCGGGAAGCGCAAACGAAGCGTCTTTTCTTGGACAGCAGCAGGGACGCAATTATGTTTATTACACAGAATTTGCTTTCCGTAAGGAATACATGGGTATCGGTAATTTTATCCGGACAGGCAATTATCTGAATCTTGACTATGTCTACGGAACAACCAGCAATGAAGGAGGCGACTATCCTCTGGATTACCGGAAGATCGCTTCTTCCGGAAAAGAATTCAGAATCGTTGCAACCGATGCAGATACGGGAAAGCCGGTTTACTTCACCCAGAATGATCTCGCCCTGAATGATTATACGGTCTTCAAGTGCTCGAGCAATCTTCCGGTGATCAACCGCCCTTATCCGTTCCGAAATGCCAGATACTATGACGGCGGCCTTTCGGATCCGGTCCCGGTACAGAAGGCATTTGACGATGGATGCGATAAGGTTGTTCTCATCCTGACCCGTCCGAGAAACTTCAGACGGGATTCAAAGAAGGATATCCGGATGTCCCGTTTTCTGCGGAAGCAGCCGCAGATGGCAGAAGCTTTGGTGCGGCGGGCGGAAGTATATAATCAGGAACTGGAACTTGCCAGGCGGTTCGAAGAGGAAGGGAAACTGCTGATTCTGGCTCCCGACTCGATGAATAATATCAAGACGCTAACCAAGGACAAACAGATACTTCAGCAGCTGTATGATCTTGGCATGAAGGATGCAGAGGCCATAGCGCCGTTTTTGGCAGAATAGGAATTCCATGGGTTCAGGCGAAATGCCTGAACTTTTTTGAAAAAAGGGGATTGACAGAACTGTCACAGTGTATTAGTATATTACTGTATTAAGCGGCTAATACAATGACGCAGTAAGGAAGGCAGCTATGCAATGGGATTTTAAGACTGGCATACCGATCTAACAGCCGATTACGGACCACTTTCGCCTAGATAATACCAGTGGTTCACTGAGTCCGGGGGCGCGTATTCCTTCCGTGAGAGAACTTGCGGAAGAGGCAGGTGTAAATCCGAACACCATGCAGCGCGCCCTGTCAGAACTGGAACGTGAGGGACTGATTACCACCGAGAGGACAACGGGAAAGTATATTACCGAAGATACGGAACGACTCGAAGCCATGCGGAGAGACATCAGCCATCAGCTGATTTCAGAATTGCTCAGACGTCTTGGTACCATGGGCTTCAGCAAAGAAGAAATAATGAAAACCATTACCGATGTAATGGAGAAGGAGCAGGAATGAGTATTGTTTGTTCACAATTGACCAAAAAGTATGGCAGCCTCACCGCCATCGACGCGATTGACCTGACCCTGGAGAGCGGTAAGATTGTAGGGCTGTTAGGCCCCAACGGAAGCGGAAAAACCACACTGATAAAAATGATCAACCGTCTGATCAAGCCAACCTCCGGGAGCATAACCATTGAAGGACAGGTCCCCGGCGTGGGTACGAAGGCCAGAATCGCGTATCTGCCGGACAGAGAGTTTCTTCCCGGAAACGATACAGTAGAAGAGCTTATCCGGATGTATTCCACTTTTTTTGCCGATTTTGACAGTACGAAAGCCCACAGGATGCTGTCTGAGTTGGGAATAAATGAAAAGATGCGTCTGAAAAAGCTATCCAAGGGCAATCGGGAAAAAGTGCAGCTTCTGCTGACAATGAGCCGGAACGCGGAAATATACATTCTTGATGAGCCGATTGCGGGTGTTGACCCTGCGGCGCGCGATTATATCCTCAAAACGATTCTTGGAAATTTCCGGACGGATGCCATGATGATCATTTCCACGCACCTGATTGCTGATGTTGAAACCATTCTCGACGATGTCGTTTTCATAAAGAACGGTCATATTGTCCTGCATCAGTCTGCGGACGACCTGCGTGAGGAACATAATAAAAGCATTGATGAAACTTTCCGGGAGGTGTTTGCATGCTGAGAAAGCTGCTTGGCTATGAAATGAAAGAAATGGGGAAGATTCTTCTGCCCCTCTGCATTGCTATCCTTATTGTATCGGTGTGTCTGGCTCTCAACATACGCTGGATGTCGGGTGCCTCCCAGATTACGGTGTTTCTGAGCATTCTGCTGATGGCGCTCACGGTGGCGTCCGGTGTTGTGTTTTTTGTCATTGTACTGCAGCGTTTCTGGAAGAACCTCATGGGGAATGAGGGATATCTGATGTTTACGCTGCCTGCAACAACCAATCAGCATATTATCTCAAAGGCCCTGGCTTCCATTTTCTGGCTTTTTATCGGCTTCATGGTGATTCTCTCAAGCGCTGTCATCGTATACCGGCTGAGCGTTCCCATGGTGGAGAAAAGCCTGATTAAGATGATCACACAATACTTTTCGCAGGAACTGCAGCCGGATGTAAGGCAGATGATCGGATGGGGCATACTGGTTTCTGTGTGCAGCCTTTATATGTCCGTGTTTCATCTTTATGCCTGCATTGCCATTGGGCACCAGTGGACAAACCATCAGATTCTTGGCGGAATCATTGCCTATATTGTTACCATGATCCTTCAGAACAATATCCTGAGCCGCCTGATCGTTTTCGTCTTCAGGGGAGATGCAGGACAGCTCACCCAGTCCTTCAGCCCAGTGGCGCTTCCGACCTGCATTTTCTTCCTCATAGCGGGTACCATTTATTATCTTGCCTGCTGGTTATTGCTTGAAAACAGGCTGAACCTTGAATAATAACACAAAAAGGATGCACGCATCTTC
>CAMVHE010000079.1 GCA_947167215.1 uncultured Clostridia bacterium | reverse complement strand
CGTGATGGCGGGAACGCAGGCACGACGAGCAGGGGGCTTCGAATCGAGGCCGTGAAAGTCAAGCTGTCGGATCATGTTCCTCCACCGGGAGGAATACTACAATCCGGAAACGGAAGACAAGAATGTTGCGGAACTCATCGTTGCAAAACAGAGAAACGGCCCTCTCGGCACCATCAAGCTGGGCTGGCTCGGCCAGTTTACCCGTTTTGTCAATCTCTGAGAAAGAACCGGCATTCTGCCGTTCTCCGGAAGGAGACAAGGAGAAAAGATCGTGGCGGTACTGGTGGTGGCAGAAAAACCCTCCGTGGCCAGGGATATTGCCCGGGTGCTTGGCGCCCGGACAAAAGGGGACAATTGCCTGACCGGCAATAATTATGTGGTTTCCTGGGCAGTGGGGCACCTGGTGACCCTGAAGGATCCGGACGAGCTGGATCCCAGATATAAAACGTGGAGGATGGAAGACCTGCCGATTCTCCCGGAGAAGATGGAGACAAAGGTCATTTCGAAGACCCGCTCCCAGTTCACCGTGCTCCGGAAACTCCTGAACGATGAACAGACGGAATCGGTGATCTGCGCGACGGACTCCGGAAGGGAAGGGGAACTCATCTTCCGCTATATCTACGAACAGGCGAAATGCAAAAAGCCCGTGCAGCGGCTCTGGATTTCTTCCATGACGGATGAGGCCATCCGCACGGGCTTTGATCATCTCCGCCCTTCCTCGGATTATGACAGCCTGTATGTGAGCGCCAGGTGCCGGGCCGATGCGGACTGGCTGATCGGCATGAATGCCAGCCGGGCGTTCACGCTGCGCTACAAGGTGCTGCTGAGCATCGGCCGGGTACAGACGCCCACGCTTTCCATGCTGGTGAAGCGCCGCAGGGAAATCGACAACTTCCATCCGGAAACCTTCTATACGGTGAAGGCGAAGTTCGGGGATTATGAGGGAACGTACCAGGATGCCGAGGGACAGAAGCAGATCCGGGAAAAGGAGAAGGCGGACGCCATTGCCGGAAGGGTTGCCGGAAAGCAGTGCACGGTTGTCTCTGCCACCCGGGACCATAAGGCGGAAAAGCCGCCGCTCCTGTACGATCTGACAACGCTGCAGCGGGAGGCGAACCGTGCCTTCGGCTTTACGGCCAACAAGACCCTTTCCCTGGCGCAGAAGCTTTATGAAGAACATAAGCTGCTGACCTATCCGAGAACCGACAGCCGGTACCTCAGCCATGACATGCTTGGCAAGGTCAAGTCCACACTGGCAGCCTATGACGGGAACCTGTCGGAGATGGGAAAGTTTGCCAGCGAGCGCGTCAGCCTGTCGCCGAGGGTCTTTGATGACGCCAAGCTGACGGACCACCATGCCATCATCCCCACGGGGAAGAAAGCGGCCGGCCTGAACCTGACGGCAGATGAACGGAAGCTCTATGAGATGGCGGCGGTGCGTCTGGCACAGGTGTTTTATCCGAATTATGAATACGATGCCCTGCGGGTGGTGACCGCCTGCGGGGAGGACAAGTTTGTCAGTACGGGCCGCTCCATTCTCCAGATGGGCTGGAAGGCGCTGGGCGTCTCGGAAAAGAAAAAGAAGGGCGCCCAGGAGGGGGAAGAGCAGAATCTGCCGGAACTGCACGAAGGCGATGTGCGTACGTGCGTGAAGGCGGAAGTGAAGAAGGACGAGACCAAGCCCCCCAAGGAGCATAATGATGCTTCCCTGCTGGCGGATATGGAACACGCGGGGCGCAGGATCGAGGACGAGGAACTGCGCGAGAAAATGAAGGACTGCGCGCTGGGGACCCCGGCAACGCGGGCGGCAACCATTGAACGCCTGATCGCGGTGGGGTATGTCCGTCGGGCGGGCAGGAACCTGGTGGCAACGGAAAAGGGGATCAAGCTGATTGAAGCGGTCCCCGAGATGATGGCCAGTCCGGAAGTGACCGGACAGTGGGAAGCGGAGCTGGCGAGGATCGCCAGGGGCGAAAACCTGGAGGCTTCCTTCATGCAGGGAATCCGGGACCTTTCGACACAGCTGGTCAAGGCGGCCGCCGTTTCCCCGGAAGTGGGATTCGCCCCCGAAGCCATGCGGAAAAGCAGAAAGGCCCCGAAGGGGATCGGGATAACCTGCCCCCTCTGCGGCAAGGGAAAAGTGGCGGAAAATTCAAAGTCATTTTACTGTACGGATTTCCGGGACGGCTGCAGATATACGGTGTGGAAGGACAGCCTGGTGCGCTCCGGCGGACCGGTGATGACGGAGGCACTGATGCGGCTTTGCTTTGAGAAAAAGGATGTCCGGGGTTCCACCGGAACCATCCATATGGATGCAAAGGGAAACATCACCTTTGAGGCCAACCGGAAGGCAGGAGGCTAATATGTATAAAGAGCAGGATATCATGGAGAACCGGCAGCGGATGAAAAGGGAGACAATCCTCCTTCTGTGCCTGTTCCTTCCGCTGGCAGCAGCGGCCGTTGTGCTTTTCCTCCGGCGCATGAAGTATCCGAGCATCCTCTGCGCCGTGGCGGCTTTTTTCATTCTGATTTTTCTGGACGGGATGCGGATCAGCCCGCTGCGCGCCTATTCCCGCTACCTGAAGGAGCTCTTCGAGGGAACCTCGCACAAAACGAACGGCTTTCTCCTGTCCTACGGGGAAGAGGAAGTCCTGACGGACGGCGTCGTTTTCCATGAACTGTTTATCAACATCTACCGGGACAAGGCGGAGGACGGGGTAAGGCGTTTCCTGCTGGATGCCGCAAAGGAATGGCCAAGGTATCCGGAGGATACCATCGTGACCGTGGAGAGCCACGGGACCTATGTCCTGTCTCTCCGGGAAAAGGAAGAGGCACATGAGGAATAGACAGCCTTTTTCCCGGCGCTTCCATGCCCTGATGCTGCTTCTGCTGCTGGCCGTGATTTTTGCGGGGATGTTCCTTCTGCTGCAGCATACGCCGCTGCAGATGGACGACTTTGATTACAGCTTCAGCTGGAAGACGGGGGAGCGTATTTCGGGAATAGCAGACATCTTTGCTTCCCAGACCGTGCATTACCGGCTCTGGGGCGGACGGTTCGTGACGCACTTTCTGGCCCAGTTCTTCCTGTATGCGGGAAAGCCCGTATTCAATGCGGCGGGGGCGGCGGCATTCCTCCTGCTCCTGCTGGAGCTGTCCTACCTGGCAGGGGGAAAGGGCGGCATCGCTTTTCTGCCGGTCTGCATTTTCTTCCTGCTGCTCTTCTTCTGCATTCCCTTCTTCGGAACGGTCTTCCTGTGGCTGGACGGAGCATGCAATTATCTCTTCGGAACGCTTCTTGCCCTGCTCCCCCTGGTCATTGCAAGGAACCGCAGCGAAGGCGGTTTTTTTTCGGGCGGGCTGCTGCCGGGACTCCTGAGCGTGCTGCTTTCGTTCCTGGGCGGCTTCACCAATGAGAATACGGCCTGCGGGGTGCTGGCCGCACTGCTGCTTTTCCTGCTTCTCCGATGGAGGAACGGAAAGACCCCGGACGTGGCGACCGTGCTTTCCCTGCTGGCGGAGACGGCGGGGGTGCTCTGCCTGCTGCTGGCGCCGGGGAATTTTGCCCGGGCAGGCCAGGACGGATTCTCCCTGACGGGAATACTGAAGAACGGCGTCTATGTGGTGTACTGCTTCCTGCTTTACTGCGGGATCCCGCTGGCACTGACCGTGCTGGCCCTGTGCATCCGCGGCATCCCGGAGAAGGAATCCTCCGCCGGTCTCCTGATGGCGGCGGCAGTGCTCTCCGGCATGGCGCTCATGCTCTCGCCGGAAGTCTCGGACCGGACGTTCCTGGCCCCCTTTGTCCTGCTGAGCGCGGCATTCGTGTCGCTGGCGGGCCCTGCGCTGGAAGGCATCCGGAACCGGGCGGCGCTGGCATTTCCCCTGGTGTGCCTGGTGGTGCTGCTGTGCGGAAGGCAGGCCCTGCTGACGGTAACGCAGCAGGAGGCACGCATTGCAGCCCAGGAAGAGGCCATCCTGACGGCGAAGGCCGGGGGAGAGGAGGAAGTCCGTCTTTCCGGCATTCCCGCATCTTCCCGTTTTACCAGGGACATTTTCCTGGCGGAAGACCCGGCGCAATGGCCGAACAGCACGCTGCAGAAATACTATGGAATCCGGATTATCGGCGAATAAGCCGCATTTCGCCGAAAAATTTGAAATAACCCGGGAAAATACTGTTATTCTTATGTTTCCGCCCTTCTTCCGGGCCTTGACATTTAGAATACAAACCACTATAATAAAGCGAATTTTGCCGTTTTGAGCGGAAAGGAAGAGAAGCAACTATGAAAAAGGGAATTGCATTGATCGCCATGCTTATGGCTATGGTGCTCATGCTGTCCGGCTGCAATCTGATCGGGTTTGACGCCGAACTGGACGCACAGCAGGTTGTGGCGAAAGTCAATGAAAAGACGATTACCAAGGGGGAATGGAAAGAATACCTCGACGGGATGGTCAACTATTATCAGCAGTACTATGCACAGAATGGCTACAATGTCACCTTTACCGATGCGGATAAGGAAGCAATGGGAAAGGATGCCATTGACCAGATGATTCAGAATATTGTCATTGAAGATAAACAGACCGAGCTGAACCTGACGCCTCTCACCGAAGAAGAGACCAAGGAAGTCGAAGAAACCGTCGACTCCATGATGGACTTCTATAAGATGATTGTGCGCTACCAGGAGTTCCCGGGAATCGAAACCGTCGAGGAAGAGGCAAAGCGTCTGGAAGAAGAAGCAGCAGCACGCCTGGCTGCAGCAGCTGCTACCCCGGATGAGGCAACGCCCGACGAGGCTACTCCGGCAGAAGCAGCAGATGAAACCGCTACCCCGGCAGAGGCTGCTGACGCAGCAGCTACCCCGGCAGAGGCAGCAGACGAAGAAGCCACTCCGGACGAGACCGCAGCGGTAGAGGCTGCTCCGGAAGAGACTGCAGCGGAAGAACCCGCTGCCGAAGAGGCAACCGCTGAGGAAGCCACGGCAGAGGAAGCAACTGCGGATGAAGCAGACACCACGCCCAAAGCCACCATCACGGATGCGGAACTGGATGCCATGCTGATCCAGCGCCTGGCTGACGAATACGGCATTACCCGCGAGGCCATGCTGGAGAGCGAGACCGCTTCCAAGATCAACCAGAAGCTCCATGACTATGTGAACAAGGATATCACGGTGACGGATGAGCAGATTACCGCGGAGTTTGAATCCAAGGTCAGCGCTCAGAAGACCACCTATGATGCCACGCCCACTTCCTACGCCACTGCCGTCAATAACGGAGCGACGATCTACTATGTGCCGGAAGGATACCGTGGCGTAAAGAACCTGCTGATCGGCTATTCCGAAGAGAAGCAGACTGCCATGGACGAGCTCCAGAAGACGCTGGATGCCGCCCAGAAGGCCCTTGATGATGCCCAGAAGGAAATCGACAGCCTGATGAAGGAAGACACCTCTTCCTATGATGAGGAGGCCCTTGCTTCCCATAACGAGACCCTCGAAGCCCTGAAGGCAACCGTAGACGAGAACGAGCCCATCGTGGCCGATACCACGGCCAAGCTGGAAGCCCTAGAGAACGAGGCCCATGAGGAGATCAAGGCCACCGCAGAAGAAGTACTGGCAAAGGCCAAGGCCGGCGAAGACTTTGATGCGCTGATTGAAACCTACGGCACCGATCCCGGAATGAAGAGCGAGCCCGCAAAGACACGGGGATACCTGATCTGCGAAGGCCTCAGCCTCTATGTGGAGCCCTTCCAGACTGCAGCCATGGCTCTCGAAAAGGTCGGGGATATCTCCGAGCTGGTAGAGACGGACTTCGGCTATCACATTCTGCAGTATGCCACCGACATTCCGGCAGGTCCGGTCGAGATGACGGATGAGATGAAGGAAAGCATTTCCTCCGAACTGCTGACGACCGCCCAGAACGCTGCGTATGAAGCGCAGGTCACCACATGGGTGAGCGAAGCCAAGGTGGAAAAATTCGAGAAGGCCATGAAGTAATCCAACAGAAAGCATAGTCTCTGATCGGAGGCTATGCTTTTTCTGTAAAAACCGGTATTTCCGGCGAACCGGCCCGCAGACAGTCAGGAAGGCCGACCCGGGAAAAGGAGATACCGGGAAAGGAATCGGGAACGGTTTCCCGATGGAAAGGATCACGAGGAAGGTGGTGTGCGCATGACAAACCTGGCCGGGAAAAAAGCAGCTGCCCTGCTGCTTCCCTTTGTGCTGTTTTTTTTCTTCGGACTTGCCCTGTTCCTGCGTCCGCAGTATCCGGTACAGATTCTCGAAGTGGTGGAGCGGTTTGCCAGAGAGGAAAAGACGGGCCAGCGGTCATCCCACCGGGAGACCGTATACTATGCAACCGTCGTGGTGGAGCTGGACGGCATCCGGCACACCGTTACGGTCCACGATAAGACCTGGATACCCCTGAAGGAAGGAGACCTCGTGACGGTTACAAAGGGCCTGTTCGGCGGAATCAGGGAGTACCGAACCAAAAATGCGCAGGATCTTCTGCTGCTTTCCACCTTTTTCCTTCCGCTGCTGGTGATCGTCCTTTGGATCTTTCGGAAACAGAAGAAGGTGGACGGACGCCGGAAACCCCCGGCACCACAGTGACCGCAGTCTGCGGGGGAGCAATTCCGCCGGCAGCAGCGGAGAACGATGAGGAGATTCCTGCAGAGAAAACCACAGAGAAACGGAAACCGGTCGGAAGACCGGTTTTTTTCGGGCAGGCCGTTTGGGAGCACGGCTTTCGAATTCCGACCCACTTTCCCCGGGACTGTGTCACTTGCTCTCAGCAGATTTCCTTGACAAGTGCCGAAGAAAATGATATCCCTTATGGCAGAAAACAGCGCCTGCAGAAGCAGAACAGGGTTTTCTGCAGCATTTGCGAATGACTCTGTCCTGCAAACGCCATGCTTTTGACGGACACCGCGGAGGGCTGCGGGCCTGGAAAGGAGATTTCCATGAAAAACATATGCCTGCTGGCAACAGGAGGGACAATTGCCTCCAAACCCAGTGTTCAGGGACTGACGCCGGGCATTACCTCGCAGGAACTGCTGGAATATGTGCCGGAAGCAGCAGAAATCTGCAATGTGCATGCGGAACAGCTGTTCAATCTGGACAGCAGCAATGTCCATGTCCCGCAGTGGCTGGAGATCGCAGGCTATCTGGAGGACCATTATGAGGAATATGACGGTTTCGTTATTACGCACGGAACCGATACCATGGCGTATTCGGCTGCAGCACTGTCCTACCTGATCCAGTACAGTCCCAAGCCCATTGTGATGACCGGCTCGCAGAAGTCCATTTATGAACGGGATACCGATGCCCGGAGGAACCTGCTGGATGCACTCCGCTATGCGGCGGATGACCATTCGCAGGGAGTGGATATCGTCTTTGATGGAAAGGCAATCATCGGTACCCGTGCCCGGAAGATGCGGACCCGAAGCTTCAATGCATTTTCCAGCATTGACTATCCGGAGCTGGCGGTGATCCAGGAGGGGAGAATCATTCCCTATATCGAGGCACCGAAGCCCGCTTCCCCGGTATTCTACCGGGAAATGGATGACCGGGTCTTTGTCCTGCGTATGGTGCCGGGGCAGGATGGTTCCGTCTTTGATTACCTGACGGCCCATTATGATGCCGTCGTGGTGGAAGGGTTCGGCATGGGAGGCATTCCGCTGTATGAGGACGGCTCCCTGTTTGAGGCCATGAAGCGTTTCTCTCAGGCGGGGCACATCCTGGTCATGACCACCCAGGTTCCCCATGAGGGGAGCGACCTGGGAATCTATCAGGTCGGGGTAAAGGTAAAGAGTGAACTGCAGATGATCGAAGCCCATACCATGACCATTGAGGCGATTGTGACGAAACTGATGTGGGCGCTGGGACAGACGAAGGACCCGGAGCGGGTACGGCGCCTTTTCTGCAGGCCGGTAGCAAAAGACCTGCTGTAAGTCCCGGAAGCTGTCCCGCTGCTGCATCCCATGGCCTGACGGCCGCAGAAAGGCCTTTTTCAGGGAAATCCCCGTTTTGCGGCGGGGATGGAAGCATGGTATAATGTGATGCAGAAAAAGCCCGGAAAATCCGCAAACCAATTTCATCGCATACACAGGAGGTAGCCAGATGATTCCTTATTATCCGATCCGCAGTCCATTGTCGCAGATGTCCGAAGAGCGTATGGACCGCTATATTTCCTTGCTCCAGGAGATACTGGGAGAGCCTCTGCAGAAAATCTCCCTGGAAGCGTACCTGGAGGAAAGCTTTGCCATGCTTTACGTGGCATCCGGGGGAAGTGAAGGCTATTTCCTCGCTTTTGCAGAGCAGCTGAAAGGCCGGCACTGCTATATTCTCACCAGCGGCGAATCCAATTCGCTGGCAGCTTCCATGGAAATCCTCTCCTATCTGCGAAAGCACGGGGGAAGCGGGGAAATCCTGCACGGAGACATTCAGGAAGTTTCCGGACAGATCCGGATGCTCAGGCAGGTTCACCATGCCCGCAGCTGGCTGCGGGGAAAGCGGCTCGGATGCATCGGGACTCCTTCCGACTGGCTGATTGCCAGTAATTACGCACCGGAGAAGGTGATGGACCAGCTGGGGCTGGGCTTTGTATCCGTTCCCATGGAGGAGCTGGTTGCTGAAATCAAAAAGAATACCTACGAAGAAAATGAATACACCGATCTCTTCCGCCGCCAGAACTTTGATGCCGGGGAAGTGGAAAAGGCACTGGCTGTCTACGGTGCTTTTGACCGGATTGTCCGCCGGTATGATCTCTGCGGGGTTTCCGTGCGCTGCTTTGATCTGCTGGACAGCGTACATACCACGGGATGCCTGGGGCTTTCCATCCTGAACAGCCTGGGAGTGTACGGAGGATGTGAAGGAGACATGCCGACCCTGCTGTCCATGGCCATCATCGGGAGCATCACGGGAGAACCGCTTTTCATGTGCAATCCCAGCAGGTTTGATACCAAGGCAGGGAAAGCGGTATTTGCCCACTGCACGGTCCCGGTGAACATGCTCCGGGATTTCTGCCTGAACACGCATTTTGAGTCGGGCATCGGGGCGGCAGTCCAGGGAACCTTTGCAGAGGAAGACTGCACGATTTTCAAGTGCGAGGGGGACCTGTCGCGGTATTTCGTACAGGAAGGACACATTTTGGAGTCCTCCTTCAGTGACATGCTTTGCCGCACCCAGGTCCACGTTTCGCTTCCGGACTTCACCTATTATCTGACGGAACCCATCAACAACCATCATGTCCTCTGCCGGGGACGGCATGCAGAAGCGGTAAATGCTTTCTTCCGCCTGCTGAAGCAGGCCTGACCAGTCCCGAAACGCCGGGAAGCTGCCGGTTCCGGAAGGAAAAAGGCACGGAAGAAAACGGGAACGAGGCCAGATTATGAAAGAGAAGAAAGTGACGATCCGGGAAGTGGCGGAACGGGCCAACGTATCGATCAGCTCCGTTTCCCGTTATCTTGCTTCCCCCAAGAGCATTCAGCCCGTTGCGGCGTTCCGGATCCAGGAGGCCATCCGGGAGCTGAATTACAAGCCCAATGCGGCAGCACAGAGCCTCCGCAAGGGAAACAGCAAAGTGGTCGGGATCCTTGTTCCGAGGCTGCATAATTTCTTTGATGTCATCTGCGACCTGGTCAGCGATTACTTTTTTGAGCGCGGCTACCTTACAACCGTCTGCGTTACGGACGGGGAAGGGGACAAGGAACAGTTTTACCTGAAGGAACTGCAGAAGCTGAATGTGGCGGGCATGATCATCGCCCCCAGCGGGCATAACACCCTTTTCCTCCGGACGCTGGCAGAGGAATTCCCCAATATGGTGGCGATTGACCGGATGGAGGAGATCGGATGCGACATTGTGCTCGAAAATCATAAGGAAAATGCAAAAGCACTGGTGGCGCATGTCCTTGCTGCCAGGAAACCGGAGAAAATTCTGTTCCTGCATGGATGGGAAAACAGCTTTTCCACCCGAAGATGCAGGGAAGGCAGCCTGGAAGCCATGAAGGAGGCAGATTTCAATCCGGAGCATGCTCAGTGGGTCTGTCTGCAGGGAAACCGGGACAGAACCCTCGCCGTGGTGCGGAGCTTCCTTTCCTCGGTGCAGGATAAAACGAAGGCGGCGATCTTTGCCTTCAGCACGGACCTCATGGA
Source organism: uncultured Clostridia bacterium (assembly GCA_947167215.1). Taxonomy (GTDB): domain Bacteria; phylum Bacillota; class Clostridia; order Christensenellales; family Aristaeellaceae; genus Ventricola. The sequence continues at coordinate 6,257 of CAMVHE010000079.1, read as the reverse complement.
GTATACGGTCATGGGCATGCTGCAGGTGGACCCGGGAAGCCTTCACCAGTGCAGCATTGCGGGCTTTGCAGTTCCGGGGACCACGGAGAAAATGGGAATTGACTGCCCGATGATCGTCAAGAACCCGCAAGCGGAAGGAGCACAGGCGGCGGAACTGCTGTACCGGAGAATGAACGGGGAAGGCCGAAGTCCGCGCATCTATGAAATCCCGGTAATCCGGCATTTCCAGCTTCCGGATTGACGGCAGCCCACTTTGTGCCGTGCCGGGGAAGAACCGCCGGCCATCGGACAGCGGGGGTGCCGGGGCAGTAAAAAGCCCTGCAGCCTGCGGAGATTCGTGCGGCAGGATACTGTCCGAATCCCTCCGGAAGGCAGAAGAAAGACCGAAGAAGAAGGCCCGGACCAGGGAGTTCGGAAACAGGATGACAGGAAAGGCCATTTGGCTTTACACAGTAAAACAGAAAAAAGAGGCTGCGAAGCCTCTTTTTTCTATACAAAACCGTGATCGGTCTCCGTTTGATTCCTGTAAATATCACGCCTGTGACCGAAAATTAAGGATAGGATGACCATCCTTCGCCCCCGGGAGCATCCCGGTAAAACAGAACAGAAAAGCCCCGCTGATACGAGCGGAGCATCGGGTTATTCGGTCAGCCGGAAGGAGGCGCAGTTCTGTGCGGTACTGTCGGATCCGATAAAGATTTCAAAGGCGCCGGGTTCACTGGCAAAATGCATGTCCAGCGTATAAAAGCGGAGCTGGCTTTCCGAAACGGCAAAGGTGACCTCCCGGGACTCGCCGGGGTTCAGGGTGACTTTCCGGAAGTCCTTCAGTTCCCGTACGGGGCGGGCGACGCTGGCAGAAACATCCCGGATATAAAGCTGCACGGTTTCCGTACCGGCACGGGTGCCGGTATTGGTCAGCGTCACGGATGCATGGAGCGTTTCGTCCTTTTTCATTTCCGTGCGGTCCAGGACAACGGGGGAGTATGCAAAACGGGTATAGGTCAGACCGAAGCCAAAGGGATAGAGAGGATCATTGGGAATATCCAGGTACTTGGAGAAGAAGCGTTCTGTCCGGTAATCGCCGTGGAAAGGACGTCCCGTGTTGAGATGGGCATAATGCACCGGCACCTGGCCGACGCCCCTGGGAAAGCTCATTGCCAGCCTGCCGCTGGGTGCCGCCCTGCCGGTGAGGATGTCGGCCAGGGCATGCGCGCCTTCGGTTCCGGGCATCCAGGCCAGCAGGATCGCTTTGGCATACTTCTGCACCGGGCGGAGATCCAGCGGACGTCCGCAGAACAGCAGCACGATGACCTGCGGATTCACTGCAGATATCTGCCGGAGCAGATCAAGCTGGCAGTCAGGAAGCGAAAGGTCTGCGCGGCTGGCCGCTTCACCGCTGAAATCCCGGGGTTCTCCCAGGGCAAGGATAACCTTCTCGGAGCGCCGTGCCAGTGCAAGCGCTTCCTGCAGAGCCTGTTCGGAATCCATCGTGTCGGGGGATACTTTTTTCTGGAAAGCGATCAGCGGCGTGCCGGGATCCAGCAGGGAACAGCCGGGGGCAAAGGAGGCCCGGCAGCCCGCCTGCGTCAGTGCCTCCCGCAGCGTTGCAGTATCCTGATCATCGGCAAAGAAGGACCAGGAACCGTCCAGAAGCCGGTTGTCCACGTAGGGACCAATGCAGGCAATGGACGTGTCCGGATGGATCGGGAGCAGCGCATCCTCGTTTTTGAGGAGCACGAAGGTCTTCTCGGCACATTCCCGGGCTGCGGCACGGTGGGCGGGGGACAGCAGCTTTTCCTTTTCCGCTGCAGTGTCCGCATCCTTGAAGGGATTTTCAAAAAGTCCCAGCCGGTTTTTCAGCTGAAGCACGCGCAGGGCGGCCTCGTCGATCAGCGAAACGGGAACGAGTCCCTTTTCCACCAGCTCCTTCAGATGCCTGCAGTAGACCGGGCTGGCCATATCGATGTCTACACCGGCGGTGATTGCCTTCAGTGCCGCTTCCGCGTGATCCGAGGCGATACCGTGGGCAAGCATTTCATGCAGTGCCGCCCAGTCCGAAATGATGACGCCGTCAAAGCCCATTTCCCTGCGCAGGATATCCTGAAGCAGCCAGCGGTTTGCCGCGGACGGGATGCGGTCCAGCGTGTTGAAGGAAGTCATGACCAGGGCGCATCCTGCATCGACTGCCCCCTGATATGCGGGCAGGTAATCCTCTCTGAGAGTGCGGGGAGATAGTTCCACCGTGTTGTAATCCCTGCCGGCAACCGGTGCCCCGTATCCGGCAAAATGCTTGAGACAGGACGCCAGCCTGCCCGGCCCGATAGGACCGCTTTCTTCTCCCTGATAGCCCCGTACCAGTGCGGCCGCCATGCGACGGTTGAGGCAGGGATCCTCGCCGGTACCTTCCATGACCCGGCCCCACCGGGGATCCCGGGACAGGTCGGCCATGGGGGAAAAGGTGACATGGATGCCGGAAGCAGCCGCTTCTTCTGCCGCAATCGCGGCACACTTTTCAGCAAGCCCGGGATCAAAGCTGCACCCCTGGGCAAGCGGGATGGGGAAAACCGTGCGGTACCCGTTAATAATATCCGCCATGAACAGCAGCGGAATATGGTGCGGATGATTCTCCATGTATTCTTTCTGAATCCGGCAGATCTTTTCTGCACCGATCACGGATAACACGCTGCCTGCCAGGCGGATATCCTGCCGGGACAGCCCCATTTCAAGGGCCGGACCGGTGAGATTTCCTTCGCTGAGAAAGCTGGCGGGAAGCTGCACCAGCTGGCCGATTTTTTCTTCCAGGGACATCTGTGACAACAGGTCCTGCAGCAATTCATTCTTCATTGTTTTTTTCCTTTCAAAGAGTAGCGCTATTATACGGCAAAATGCAGAAGAGAAAAAGTATAAAAACGGTATTATGCATTTTTTGTGCAGATAGGCAGGTCTGCTCAGGGGGGAAAACAGAGGATGGATACATCCGCCACGGCTGGCAAGAAAAACCGGACAGCAGTAGCTGAAAGCCGCTGTCCGGCGTCTTCTGTCAGAGATAAGAGGAAGCTCCTTCCGGGATTCTGATGGGAAAAGGGCTAAGCGGTGGAAAATGGGGACGGAAGACGTGCAAAGGAGGATGGAACACGGGTGTAAGGACAGAATGATGCCTTTCTGATGGAGAAATTCAGGGAGGACTGCCCTGCCAACTGCAGCATGAAATGCCGGATACAGCTGACCTGCAGGGATACGGCAGAAAAGGTGGCCGGTTATCCTGCAATCGTTCGACTTCTCCGTTTTTTGGCATTTCCCGGAATAAGATGCCCTGAAGCGGAAAGAACAGGGAGGAAACACGGTGGAGCCGATCCCGGAAAGGCTTTCAAAAAAAATATTTTTTCACAATTGATGTATGAAAGCAGGGATAGAAAAGTGGAAAAAGAAGATGAAAAGAAGTACAGAAAATGTGGATGGGTCTGTGCATTTTTAACAAAAAAGGACAGAAAATTATTGTATACCTCAAAGAAGTGGACTAAAAAAGTTACAAACGGATAAAAAGAATTTCCATGAAGTAAGGAAACGGGAGATTAATGAAAAGGGATTCCCGCTGAAGTTCATTTGTGAAAAAAAGACGGATGTGTTATATTAGGGAATGGCTATTTCTACACATCATACGCTCATTGCAGCGTTTCAATAATACTTTACAGGTGGTCAGCATGAAAAACAGATTATGGAATCTGCTTCATCAGGGAGCGGAAAAAACGGATAACAACCGGCAGAACACGGGAAACATGTCTTCGGATGCTTCGCAGGCCTATGTAGCACGGAGGAGGAAACGGCAGTACAGGAATGCTGCTGTGTTTGTCATGGCCTGCTTTGTGGTGCTGCTGACCGTTTCTTCCCTCACCATGGATGCGGTCACGCTGGAACGGATTGCAACATGCGGTTATCCGGACCACGTACACGAGGCGGCATGCTATGCCATGACCTGCACTCCGGAAGAGGGGTATGAGTATATCCATCATCATAATGCACATTGCCGTGTGGATGGGATGATGGTCTGTTCCCTGCCGGAGGTGAAAGCCCATAAGCATACATCGGAATGCATCCAGGATGTGCTTGTCTGCGGTTATCCCGAAGATGTGGATCCTGCGGTTCATAAGCATACCGTGCGCTGCGTGGAGCAGCAGCAGGTCTGCGGCTACCATAAACATACGGATGCCTGCTTTACGGACGGGAAGCTGACCTGCGGCAAAACGGAACAGGTGTCCCATCAGCATACGAAGGATTGTTTTGTGCTAACCTGCCGCCAGCATGTCCATACGGATGCCTGCTACCAGGAGAGGCCAACGGCAGAAAATGTCATTCCCGCTACAACGGAGGAAGGCACACAGGGAGAGGCGAATACCGGGGCAGAGGCGACGGTGTCCGAGGCAACGGAATCGGAAGCGACGGTGTCTGAGACAGTGAAGCCCGAAGCAACAGCGTTCGAGACAACGGAAGCAGAAACCACGTCCTCCGAGGCAGCTTCGTTCGAAGCAACGGAATCGGAAGCAACGTCCTCCGAAGCAACGGAATCCGAGGCAACGGCGTCAGAAGCAACAGTATCTGAGGCAACGGCGTCAGAAGCAACAGCATCTGAAGCAACGGAATCTGAAGCAACAGCATCTGAAGCGGAAGAAGATCTGCTGACCTACACCTTTACTGGAGACGAGGATTTCGTGATGCTGGTTGCTTTCCTGAACGGGAAAGGAATACCGGTGACCGGCATCATGGATGCCCAGGCCGAGGACGAGGAAGCCGTGGAACTCCTCGATTACATCGGGGATTACTTGGTGATGCCGAAGAAGCACTTCGAGGATGTGGCAGTTCATGCTTTCGATGCAGAAGGAACGGAGTATGAGATTCATGTCCGCTATTCGGAACCCGAAGGTCAGCAGATTGCCACGGAAGGTGCTTCTGTCCGTCTGCCCGGCGGCGTTGTGCTGCCGGAAGGAACGGAACTGTCAGTGCAGCGGGACATCCTGCCGGACCTGACGGAAGAGCAGCAGAGCACGGTGGACCATCTTCTGCAGGAGATGAATACGGACAGGATCACCTGGTATGAGATCAGCCTGGGGGATGTCCACGAGATTGAAGCGGAAATAACGCTGCAGAATGTCATACCCGTAGAGGAACTGCAGACTGCCTGGAATGGCTTCTCTGCGAAGGTCGTCCATGTGAAAGCGGACGGCAGCCTGGATATACGGGAAGGTACGGTGGAAGGGGCAGACGTCACCTTCACCACGGATGGATTCAGTGCTTTTGGTGTTGTATATACCGTGGACTTCCACTACGAGATAAACGGGAAAACGTACGATTTCAACATTCCCGGAGGCGGATTTGTCAGCTTTACAGACCTCGTAGAAGTGCTGGGTATAATTGGTGATACGAATTTTGAGGAAAATGATGCAGAAATAGATGCGGCTGAAGCACATGACGCTAATGGCATGCTAGATGCTACCGCAAGTGATGCGGCAAAGAAGTTTGTCGCGGACGTGGTTGCTGTGGAATTCAGCAGCCCAGAGTTGGTTGATGTCAGCAAGGTTGAAAACGAGACTACAGTTGGGCAAATCAAGACAGACCGTGGACTGGAGTGCCAGTACAGTGCTGAACTGACGGAAGAGCAGATCGCAGAGATTAATGCACAGATGGTAGAAGCTGGAGACTGGGCTCTGATTAGTGTGCAGTCGTTTACGAGCGAAGAGACGCTGACAGTTACCATGAAGGATGGTGAGGTATTCATGATCCGGGTGACAGATGCGCAGATCACTACCAAGTTCCTCAGTGACAGCGGTGAGCTGTATGAAGTCACGGTGACATATGGAGAAAAAGCCGGTATACCGGAAGGTTCCACTCTTCGAGTGACCGAGTTTTCGGAAGAAGATCCGGCATACGAATATGCCCGCAATTCCGTTCTGGCCGACAAGAAGGCCCGGGGCGAGTGGGTTGATCTGAGCAGCTTTGAACTGGCAGCGTTGGATATATCCATCCTGAGCCCGGATGGCGAGGAGATCGAACCGGAAGCGCCCGTGCAGGTAGATATCCGGATCAAGGAATTGCCAGGCGTGAAAGACCTGAGCGAGATCGCGAACACCCTGGCGATCCAGCACCATGTGGAAGTAGAAGACGGCGTGGTGGTAGAGACCGTTTTCGACGGCAACGCTGAGGCGTCCTTCGAGCTGAAAACGAATGAAGCCGTTGTGGAGGAAGGCATCATTGTCGATCCGGAG
>CAMVHE010000078.1 GCA_947167215.1 uncultured Clostridia bacterium | reverse complement strand
ATCCTGGACGTGTCGAACCGGGTCATCGGGTTCGGCGGCCGTGTGATGGGGGACGGAGAGCCGAAATATCTATGTGCTCCCTGTTCCTCCGCTACGCTGGAGCGGCTGCTCACCCTTTTTGATACTGACATCTACTACTATAATCCCAACATTGAACCCTATGAGGAATTCGTAAAGCGCGCCAGCGAAGAAACGGGCTTTGTATCCCGGTTCTGTCCCGGACAGGTGGAAGTCATCGTTGCAGATTATGACCATGATGCATTCCTCGAAATCGCCAGAGGCCGTGAGCATCTTCCGGAACGCGGTGAACGATGCTATGACTGCTATCGCATCCGCCTGGAAAAGACGGCCTGTTATGCCAGAGAACATGGCTATGAAGCCTTTACCACTTCCCTGTCCATTTCTCCATATAAAAATGCCAGATGGATTAACGAGATCGGGGAAAAGCTGGAAAAGGAAACCGGCGTCCCCTTTCTGTACAGTGATTTCAAGAAAAAAAACGGCTACAAGCGTTCCATCGAGCTCTCCGCTGAATACGGGCTGTACCGACAGGACTACTGCGGATGCATCGATTCACAGCGGGAGCGGGATTTAAAACGTGCACAGAAATGTTAAGAATTGTTTGATCATTTTCCCGGAATATGCTACACTTTAACAAAAGGAGGTTTTGTCCATGTATTATTGTCAAAATTGCGGAAAGCCTGTAGATTCCACTGCAAATTTCTGTCCGTTCTGTGGCACACGCATTCAGGCTGCCTCCGCCATCTCTTACACCGCGGCATCGGTTCCCACGCTGTCCACCCGTCCTATTTATCAGGTAGTCCTCATCGGCCAGGGCACCTGCACCAAGACCCTGTGTCGTGAAGTTCTTCAGGACCTTCTGGGATATACCGTCAGTATGGCCAAAGCCCTGGTGGATTCCGCACCTTCTGCCGTTGCACAGAACCTGACCGGTCAGCAGGCAGTCTATGTTTCCCAGGCATTAGCGGAATATGGCATGCAGGTGGCCGTCTATGACAACGACAGCTATGTGGACCTTACCCGCTTTGCAGACCACAGCATCTATACATCCGACGGCAATTTCATCACGGATGCGCTCAAGGTTCTGGGAACACTGACCCTGACCAACCGGATCAGCAATGCTGCCCGCTGGAACCGTTCCTTCCTGTCAGATATGCTGTTCAGGCCGACGTACACTTACGCTCCGCCCAAACGTACTGCACCCCGCCGCCCATCTGTGGCCGGTCCTGCCCACCATGGGCCGGCAGCACCCGGCAGAGCTCCCGTCGCAGCACGTACCCCCGTTGGCCCGAAACCGCCGGTACCGAAACCCCGGGTTCCCAATCCCCGTCCCGGCGATGTCCGTCCCGGCGCCCGTCCTGCCGGTCCCAGGCCCGGAAATCCCCGTTCTTCAAGTTCTGTATTGCCTCCAAAGGATCCCCGCGGCCGCACATGGTAAGCATAAAAAGAACAGCTTCCGTAATTGGAAGCTGTTTTTTCATGCATGAAGGTGCAGTCCCTGAACCAGGAAGATCCATGCCAGTCCATAATAGCTGATAACCGCCACCAGGTCATTTACGGTAGTGATCAGCGGCCCGGATGCAACTGCCGGGTCAACATTGATCCTGTGGAAGAACATGGGGATAAGCGTGCCGCTGATACCCGAAATCAGCATGGACAGCGTCAGTGCTGCGCCAATACATCCTGAAATCTGGACCGCTTCCAGTATGGGCATATGCTTCGCCAGCATCATGTAAACACCGCAGAAAAGAAATGCCATGGAGCCCAGAACCAGGCCGTTGCACAAGCCAACTTTCGCTTCTTTAAACACAAGGTGGCGTTTCTGCTCCGGAGTCACTTCCAGATCCGAAAGCACACGGATCGTAACTGCCAGCGACTGGGTGCCGCAGTTTCCGGACATATCAAGAATCAGGGACTGGAAAGCCACCAGAATGGTAATCGCCGCCATAACCGGCTCAAACACACCCACCACAGAGCTGACGCCAAGGCCCAGAACCATCAGGATCAGCAGCCAGGAAATCCTTTTTTTCATGCTCTGCAGCAGCGGTTCATTGAGATCTTCCTCTTCCGTCAGACCTGCAAATTTCGCGTAGTCCTCACCGAGTTCTTCATCCACGACTTCCACCAGGTCCTGGGATGTGATAACCCCCAGCAGAATCTTGTCGTTATTCAGTACCGGAATGGAGTCCTCGCTGTAGTCCTTCAGGTCTTCAATGCACTTGCTGACACTTTCGTGGTCATAGACAAAAGGATAGGAATCCGAGGTAATATCATCCAGATCCGTGCCTTCCCGGGCAATAATCAGATCCTGGAGGGAAATGGCGCCATAGAAAGTATCGTCCGTATTGACCACATAGATGGTCTGAAGGTTGTCGTTTTCGGCTGCCTGCTCCACCAGGGACTTCATTGCCTGCTTGATGGTGCAGCCCCGCTTGACCACAATAAAATTCGTGGTCATCTTGCTGCCGATTTCGTCTTCATCATAGGATTGAATCAGGGTAATATCATTCCGGCTTTCTTCATCCATATGCGCCAGAATGGCATCCTGCTGTTTCTCATCCAGATCCTCGAGAAAATCAACCGCATCGTCCGCGTCCATGTTTTCAATAATGTCCGCGGCTTTTTCGACATCCAGCTCGTTAATATACTCTGCCGGGTCCTCCAGATACGCAAAGACTTCCGCAACCTCTTCCTCGCCAATGGCCCGGTACAGCTCAAACCGCTCCTCATGGTTCAGTAATGGAAGCGCATCCGCGATATCATTGGCGTGATAACCTGCCAGCTCATCATGAAGCTCTTCTCTGGTCAGTTTCTTTTCCCGTAAAATGCCAACCAGTTCTTCCGCGTAATTCGGGCGTTCGGTTACCTCTTCATTTTCATTTTTCTCTTCCTGCTGGAGTTCATTTTCGTCCATGTCTCCCGCCACCTTTCCAAATGATTTCAGGTATTACTCCCTTTTTATTTGGTAAGAAGCGTACAGGACCGTGGATTTGGCAATGATCCCTAGCTCAGTCCGGCCAAGGGTATGTCACTGCACGACCCATAGCCTGTACTGTCCTGACCGTCCACTTGGCCCACCTCACTTTGTTCCTGTATTTTTGGAGCACCTCATTATAATCTTTTTCAGAGAGTGAAACAACACTTTTCTCAAAAGTTGCACACATATACAGCGGCCGCGGCTACCGCACATTTTCCTTTTCCGGATGGTAATAGGCATAAATGGTTTCAGCATGCCCCGCTCCGATGCCGGGGCAGGTCTTCAGGGTTTCCACATCCAGTTCGGAAATCTTCTTGACGGAGCCAAAAGTCCGCAGCAGCTGCCGCCGCTTCTGCGGCCCGATGCCGGGAATGCTTTCAAGGGAAGAACGCAATCCTTCCTTCTGGCGCAGCTCCCGGTGGTAGGTGATGCAGAACCGGTGCGCCTCATCCCGGACCCTCTGGATCAGATGCAGCGCCGGAGATTTCCGGTCCAGCAGAATGCTCTCCTCGCTGTCCGGAAGCCAGATTTCTTCCAGCCGTTTTGCCAGCCCGAAGATCGGAATATCATAGCCCACAGCCCGCATTGCTTCCCGGGCAAAACGAAGCTGCTGCGGTCCTCCGTCGATAAGCACCAGGTCCGGTAGATGGGCAAATCCGGTAAGTTCATCATTTACCAGGGGCTTTCCTTCTGCCTCCAGTTTCTCCCGCTCCTCCTTTGCCCGGGTCAGGCGCCTGGTGAGCACCTCATTCATGGACGCAAAGTCGTTAGCTCCTTCCACGGTCTTAATGCGGAATTTCCTGTATTCCCGGGTAACCGCTTCCCCGTCCATTGCCACCACCATGCTGGCTACGGACAGCAGGCCCTGCGTATTTGAGATATCATATCCTTCAATCCGCCTCGGCAGTCTGGACAGCCCAAGCACCTGCTGAAGCTCCTCGCAGGCGCCCAGGGTCCTCTCTCTCTGCCGGTTCAGGCTGGCATTGCGTTTTTCCAGTGCGTCCACCGCATTTTTCTTTGCCATTTCCACCAGCTGATGTTTTTCCCCCCGGTGGGGCTCATGCAGATTGACGCTGGAGCCCCTGCGCTCGGACAGCGCCCTGGCCAGGTCCTCCGCTCCGTCCGGCATCTCCACGCAGAGTATTTCCGCAGGCGGAATCCGTCCTTCGTCGTAATACTGCATGAGAAACTGGGAAAAGATTTCCGAAGCAGACTGGTCTCCTGCTCCCTCCAGGGTCACATTCTCCGCGCCGATTAGCTGTCCTCCGCGGATAAACAGGATTTCCACCATGGCATCAATCTCATCCGTGGCCACTGCCAGAATATCCCGCTCTCCGCCCTTCACATTAATCGCCTTCTGCTTTTCCATCAGCTGTTCCGCCGCCCGGATGCGGTCCCGGACAGCCGCAGCCTGTTCAAACCGCAGCTGTTTCGCTGCCGTCGTCATCTCTTCCTGCAGCCGCTTCATGACGCCCTCGGTGCGGCCGTTCAGGAAATCGATGACTTCCTCCACGGAGGCGCGATAGGTTGCTTCATCCGTCAGCCCGGCACAGGGAGCCAGGCATTCCCCCACCTGATAATGCAGGCACGGACGGCGTCTTGTTTCCCGGCTCAGGTCCATGGAACAGGTACGCAGCGGAAAGATGCTGCGCAGCGTATCCATCACTTCCCGCACGCCGGTCGTCCCCATATAGGGCCCGAAATACTTTGCACCGTCTTTGCCGATGCGCCGCACGATTTCCACCCGGGGATAAGGCTCCTTCACATTGATCCGCAGGTAGGGGTAATGCTTGTCATCCTTGAGAAGAATATTGTACTGCGGGCGATATTTCTTGATCAGGTTGCACTCGAGAATCAGCGCCTCCAGATTGGTGTCGCACAGGACGATATCAAAGTCTTCAATGCGTGCCACCATGGCCCGGACCTTTACGGTATGGTCCTTGGAGTTCCGGAAATACTGGCTGACCCGGTTCTTGAGGTTAATGGCCTTGCCTACATAGATGACTTTCCCCTGCTCCTTCATGATGTAGCATCCGGGACAGGTCGGCAGTTTTTCAATTTTCGTTCTTAGCGTATCGTTCATATCCATACCCATGTTGTCAGAAAAAACTTTCAAAAAAGCCCTCCCCGGCGGGAGGGCAGCTTTTCTATTCCTGCTCGTCAAACTGCGTTCTCGCAATTTCCAGCAGCGTGTCCAGCAGATCGTCTGCAGGCGGTACAAACTCATCCATTTCTTCACCGTTTTCATCAACAAAAGAGTTGATTTTCATAATATACAGTGCATCGGAATCCTGTTCATCCTCCGCCGCATCTTTCAGAGAAGCATATTCCTCTCCATTATAAAAGAAATAATTCACCACCTGCAGATCGAAGGAATTTCCCTCGTCATCGGAAAAGGTGACGATATCCAGAGCATCCCGTTCTTCCTGAGTCATTGATCTGACCTCCCCTGTTTTTTCTCCATTATAGCAAAGCGCCGGAAAAAAGCAAACCCAAAATTTGAGCGGTCTCCCGGTGCTGTCTGCATACTGAACTCGCTTTTTATTTTTAACAATTCTTGCCTCTGTTTCCCTTTTGTGCTACAATTCCGACATATAGATAATTCGATGTTAAAGGGGGATGTTCCTATGGCAGTCACCGAAGCCATTGAAAATTATCTTGAAACAATACACGTGCTTTCCCTGAAAAAACCGGAAGTCCATGCCATCGATATCTGCAATCACCTGGGCTATTCCCGTCCCACCGTTTCCATCATCCTGCGACAGATGAAGGAAGCCGGTCTGGTCGTTGTCAATGAGGAAAACCACATCTACCTGACAGAAGAAGGCAAGAAAGTGGCAGAACGGATTTATGAGCGCCACGTCATTCTTACCAAGCTCCTGATCAGTCTGGGAGTCGACCCGGACCTTGCCCAGCAGGATGCATGCAAAATCGAGCATGATCTCAGTGACGCGACCTTTGATGCGATCCGGCACCATTACTACGAACAGCATATCATGTGAACCGAGGAGGCCCTGCTTGTCTATTTTCCAGATCAAGTTGCTGGCAGCATTTGCCCTGCTGATAGAACATGCAGGGCTTGCTTTTTTCCCATCCAAAGTCCTGTTTCACTGTGTCGGCAGCATGGCTTTTCCGCTTTACTGCTTCCTGGCTGCGGAAGGTTTCCGCCATACCCGGCATCTTCCCCGGTATTTCCTCCGGGTACTGCTTCTGGCAATTGTCACGGAACCCTGTTATGACCAGCTGATGTTCTCCCGCCTGGTTTTCCCCCTGGAGCAGAATGCGGTATTTGCGCTGGCCCTGGGTTTTCTCCTCCTGGCATGGAACAGCAGGAGCGGGCTGTCTGCTCTTGAGCGTTATGCGGGGATGTGCCTGCTTCTGCTGGCCAGCATGCTCCTCCACCTTCGCTTCGGCTTTCTCGCCCCCTCGCTGATGCTCGCCTTTTATCAGTTTGCGGGAAAGCGCAGCCGGCAGCTTCTTGCCTTTTTCCTCCTGTATGTCCTCTATACCCTTCTGCTCCTTCTGTCCGGGGTCCACGCTTCTTTTGCCCTGTCTTCGCTCTGCGGACTGCTGGCCATGCTTCCCATTGCATGCTACAACGGAAAAAGCGGGCCGTCCTGGCGCCCGCTTCGTCTTGCTTTTTATCTGTTTTATCCGTTTCTGCTCCTGCTGCTGCTCTGCCTGCGCATGCGCCATCTGGTTCCACCCTATCTGCTCGGATGAATTCAGAACTCGAATTCCTCTGCGGACCGGACATGCAGTTTTTTCTCTTCCGAGGGAAGCACTGCCTTCACGGTCTCCTGCACCGTCTCCACAGTGCTTTCTCCCTCCCGCAGCTGCTTCATGAGCTGGACGAGGGGCATCATGATCCGGAGCTCCTCCGTCAGACGGTCCACAATGGCATGGCTCTGAATCTGTTCCCAGGCCCGCCTGTCCGGAACATTTTCAAGGCCCAGGTATTTCATCCGGTAGAGGTCCTGCAGGTCTGCGGGGACATCCTCCGGAACCTTCATTTTCTTGAAGGGTTCGCCGTAAATCTGATATTTCCTTTTTACTTCCGGAGAAAGCAGGATCCTGCGGACCTCCTCCGGATTGCCGCGGAGGTATCTCCTGAATGCATCCATGAGCTGCCGGTCCGGGGCATAGCTGCCGCACCCCCATCCGATCCAGTCCACGCCAAATCCCCAATACATGTGAAACCCTTCACTGCGTCTTTCCCCCGGATAGCGCCAGCCCATCCAGACATGGTCGCGGAAGGGTTCTTTATTTTTGGTAAACCGGGTATCCCTCCGCAGCCTGGACACGGCACTGGAAGGGCGGGTATCCAGACGGGGATCAATCATGGAAATCACCGGCGCCAGTTCATCGCACAGCTCCGCCATGGGTTCCTTGATGTATTTCCGGTATATCTCGAGGTTTTCCTGATAATACTGCTCATTATTGTTGAGCTGGATGCCTGCAAGAAAGTCAAAGGCTTCCTTCCGAAATCCACTGAACATTCTGTTTCATTCCTTCTCTGTTTCTGTTGGGCTTTCTTCCTGAAGCCGGGGACAGCGGGCGCCTCCGGCTCTTTCCTTCCGCTTTCTTTCCGCGTGGCATGCGGTCTTTCCGGAAGGAGAAGCTGCCTTCTCCTCCGGCCGGAAAGAAAGAACCTCCGGCTCCCTTGGAACCGGAGGCAGGTTATCCGTTATACAAAGAGGTCATCATCGTCCGATGTTTCGGCCTTTTTCTTTTTGTGTTCAAAGGGGGACGGGCTCTTTTCCGCCTTAGCTTCCTTCTGGTTCTTCATTTCCGAAAGATCCTTCCGGTTCAGCTTGATCGTCGGTCCGTCCTGCTTCGGCGCTTCCGATACGACGACCTTCTTCATTTTGCGGGTCGGTGCATACAGCACTTCATCATCCTCTGCGGGTGCCGGCGCTGCATGGCGGGAAGGCTTTTCTTCGCTTTCATTGCGTTCGGAATGCTTTTCGTAAAGCTTCACATCATCTTCCGGCTTCTCCTGGGGCGTTTTTTCCGTCGAAGCTTTCTTTCCGGATGACGCCGGCTTCTTTGTCTTTTCCCTGGCAGGTTCCTTGCGCCGCGTTTTGCGCCGCTTTCCGGAACTGTCCCGCACATCCGATGCGATGGAAATCGTATCAATGGCTTCCTTCTCCACGGATTTCTGCTGCATGCCTGCACGCATGCGGAAGAAGATGAGCAGCAGGACCAGGACCGCCAGCACCACGCCGCCAATAATCAGGTGGATCGGCTTGACGGTTTCCTGGATGGTTTCCATCAGGGTCGGTACCGGCGTTGCCGTGGGCACCGGCGAAGGCGTCGGGGGGACCGGAGTGGGCGCCGGCGTGCTGGTAGGTGCCGCCGTCGGTTCCACATAGGTCAGCTGAATCACCTGGGAGGTATAGGACCTGTCATTTCCTTCTGCATCCTTGCCGCTGACGGCAAACTGGATGGCACCGGCAATGCTGACCTCCGTATCAAAGATCAGGGTACGGCTCTGGCCGGAGGGCAGTGAAGGAATGGTTGCCACCCGCGTTCCCCCTTCGCTGACCGTCAGGGTAGCGGCATCGGTCTCACCGATATTGGTTACCTGAACCGCAAAGCGCATCTGCGCGGGCTCTGAATTGATGACGGTGCGTTCCGCCTGGGCCTGGACATCCAGGATAAGGGCCTTGGAAATATCCTGTGTGGTAACCTGAATCGCTTCCGAATTGAGGATTACCGGCTCCCCGGATCCGTCATATCCGCTCACCGTTGCGGCGATTGCCATGTCCCCGCCGGGCGTCCAGTCGATGGTCTGGCTGTAGTTGGCGCTCAGGGCCAGTTCCACGCCGGATGCCACCTGGGTGCCGTCGCTCAGGGTAATGCCGAGGCCGGTATAGGAGGTGTCTCCCGTATTGCGGAGCGTGGTGGTCAGTTTCACCGTTTCCCCGGGATAGATATTCTCCGTATGATCTGCTTCCAGTTTGATCTCGATTCCTTCATGGGTCTGCGTAATGGTCCTGCGGGCCATGTCCGCCACGGACAGGGTCGCGGTGGAACCGGCCGCATGATAGCTGATCTTCGGTTCGCTGACCAGCTCCTGCGTTCCCATGATGAAGTGATCGGATACCGTCAGCCTTTCCCCTACGGAAAGCGAAGGCACGGTCTTTGATTCCGAAGAGATTCCCGGATTGGCTATGACAATATCCTGCAGTTCAATATTTCCGATATTGGAGAGCGTATACTGCACCTCCACCTGCTGGCCTTCTCTGGCGGCCAGCGGGGATACCGTATATGTCGCTGCCAGCTGCGGAGCTGCCGCTTCCGTCTGGATCGTCACCGGCACGGTGCGGACCAGCGGGTCCTCGTCCGGCGTAATGGTATAGCGGATATAGTAATTGATCCGTCCTTCCCGGATCTGATCCTGCTTTACGTGCCAGATGCCGGTATAGGTCACGCTCTGCTCCGCGCCCAGTCCGCTGTACTTTTCCACCGCAACGCGGTCCGAATTGAAGAGCGTCAGCTCTCCCTTCAGATCCTGCTGGCTGCTGTTATAGATCTTGATCGTAATGTTGACATCCTGTTCGGAAATCACGGACTGCGGCTCGCTTTGCGAAGACACGCGGATCGGGTCCACGTTTTCTGCGAGGCCCATGACGACAAAGCAGAGAAGCGCCATGATCGCCAGCACAGTGCACAAACACTTTCTTTCACAATACTGCATAACCGTTTTTAAGGCCGAAAGCCTCCTCCTGTTCCCCTGACATGCGGGCATGTCTGCTGATAAAGTTAAAAATAGCCTGTCGTTTTTGTCATTTTATCACAGCTTTCCCGAATATGCAAATTGCTTCTCAGCGCACTCCGGCATCGACAAAATGACCGATGAATGTCCTGCGGTGAATGGGTGCAGGACCATACTTTTTCAGAGCTTCAATGTGTTCCGCGGTACCATATCCCTTGTTTCTGGCCAGGCCGTATTCCGGATACTGCTCGTCCAGCTTCCGCATGATTCGATCCCTGGTCACCTTTGCAAGGATCGAAGCCGCCGCGATGGAATAGCACAGGGCATCCCCATGCACGATCCCGCGGACTTCCCCGGGAACCTCCAGCTCCCGGATCGCGTCCACCAGGAAGAGGCTGCAGGGCGCATCTGCCGCCGCCCTCGCCATGCAGCGCTTGGTGGCGTTCAGGATGTTGTAGCGGTCAATTTCCTCCGGCTCTGCCAGTTCCACCCTGGCATAAACCGCCGTTTCCAGAATGCGGTCATACATTTCTTCCCGGCGTTTTTCTGACAGTTTCTTGCTGTCATCCACATACAGAAGCAGCGGGTCTGCCGGCATGACCACACAGGCCGCAGTCACCGGCCCGCAGAGCGGGCCCCTGCCCGCCTCGTCCAGTCCCGCAAACACCTTTCCGGCAGCCCAGAGCTCCCGGTCCATCTGCGTGATTTCCTCAAGCCTTGCCTGCCAGTCCTTCTTCATCGGACACTCCTCCTCCTGTTTCCGCGGTCTGCAGCGTAATGCGTCCCAGTCTGCCGCTCCGGAACTCGTCCAGCACGACCGACGCACCCCGTTCGGTATCCGGCACTCCTCCCTGGCGCAGCCAGCCCCGTCCCCTGCAGGCAGCCTGCAGAACGGTCTCCAGGGCATACTGCTCCTCTTTCAGATGGTACCGGTCCCTTACCGCCGCGGGACAGATCTGCAGCAGCCGCATCAGCAGCTGGCCTGCCAGCTCCTCCCGGTTCAGGATATCATCATTGATGGTTCCCACCATAGCCAGCACCCGCGCATCCTCCTGGTTGCTCAGGTCCGGCCAGAGCAGGCCGGGGGTATCCAGCAGCTCCAGATACGGCGTAATGTGCACCCACTGGTTGCTCCGGGTGACGCCAGGGCGGTCCCCCGCCTTTGCAATGGCGTTCCCTTTCAGCCGGTTCACCAGGGTGGACTTGCCCACATTGGGAATTCCGGTAATCATCAGGCGCACGGTCTTCCGCACTCCCCGCTGCTGGTAGCGCTCCACCACCGGCCGGGTCAGTTCCGCTGCCTGGTTCACCATCGCGCGGGGCTTTCCCCGGACGCTGTCAAATGCCATGCACTGCTGGCCGTTCTGGCGCAGATACGCCATCCACTTCCGGGTTTCCTGTTCGTCGGCCAGGTCCGATTTATTCAGCACCAGCAGCCTCGGCTTCCGGCCGAGAAGCTCCGACAGGTCCGGGTTCCGGCTGGCCATGGGGATGCGGGCATCGCAGAGTTCGATGACCGCATCGATCCGGGACAGCTGTTCCTGCAGCGCCTTGCGCGATTTTGCCATGTGGCCGGGATACCAGTTTATCTTATGATCTCCGGAGGAGATATTCCATTCTTCCATCTTTCCACTCCATGAAACATGAAAAGCTGCCACGCATCTCGCGGGCAGCTTCAAGGGCCTTGGTCTTATCTTTCTTTAATCTTGGCAGCTTTGCCGGACAGATTACGCAGATAATAGAGTTTCGCACGACGGACTTTGCCGCGACGAATTACCGTAATCTTATCAAGCCGCGGAGAATGCAGCGGGAAAGTACGCTCGACGCCGATACCATAGGACACACGACGCAGGGTGAACGTCTCCCGGATGCTGCCATTGCGCTTGGCAATGCAGATTCCTTCGAAAGCCTGAAGACGCTCACGCTCTCCCTCAACAACCTTGACCATGACACGCAGGGTGTCACCGACTTCAAACTGAGGAAGATTGTCCTTGAGCTGTTCGCTTTCGATCGCACGGATAATCTCGTTCATAAGTGGCTCTCCTTTCACCATAGACGTTCATACCCAGACCTCAGCTGGCAGCGGAACGCCCGTTTCACAAGTGTCGATTATAGCACGGCCTCCCCATCTTTGGCAATCCCTTTTTTCTGTTTTTTCTTCTTTTTTCTCCGTCAGCGGGGAAAAAGCCGTTTCCGGAGCGCAGGAGCCCGCCTGCAGAAGTGGGGCCCGGAAGGCCTCCGGAAGCCGGAGAGCACATGCCACACAGCAAATATGTGCCGGTTCAGGGCATTTTGCCGCACGAAAGTATTGAAAATCATTTCGGGAAGCGCTATAATGTCCGTAACAATTCTGTAACAATTATCGAAAGGATGACATTCGATGAAAAAGCTGTCCTGTCTGATTCTTTTCCTGATGATCCTTTTCCTGTTTTCCGCTGCCCTTGCCGTGGAATATCCGGTCTATGGCGCCTGTACCGGCGTAAAGGTCAATGTCCGTGAGTCCCCGGATGAGATGTATCCGAGCCGCGGCCAGCTGATCCGCCGCGCACCGGTGGTGGTCCTGGGCGAGGAAGGCAATACCTACCTCTGCTCCACCTGGGTGGGCGAAGGATATGTTCCAAAGCAGTATATTGAGCTGTTTGAAGACATGACTGCCAGCGAGTATGAGACCTACTGTTCCGAGCATCCCAATGTCTACCGCACGATCGTTCCCGAAAGCCCCGAAGAAAACGGATGGCTGCTGGAGCTTTACTACAGCGGAAAAATTTCGGAATCCGAACTGAAGGCCCGCTGGTACCGGGAGCCCGGAACCGGCTATACGGGACTGACGCGGGATCCCAAAACCGGACGCCTCAAGGTTTTCCGGAAAAACTGGTGGTAACAGGAATACATCCGGCATCACAGGATGCCGGATGTTTTTTTATTCTGTCACTGCCGGTCCGTCATGCCAGCATCTGCAGCCAGAGGCTCTTGAGATAGAAGCTCTCCGGATACCCGGCCAGCACCGGATGGTCCTCATCCTGCCGCCGCACCGCGATAACCCGCACCTGCCGGTGCAGATCCTGGGCCGCTGAAAACACCGTGTTCATGAAGGTCTCTTCCGGCATATGGTACGAACAGGAATGGGTGGCAAGCACGCCCCCTGCCGGCAGGAGCCGCATGGCAGACAGCGCGATTTCCTTATATCCCCTGCATGCCGAGGCCATGTTCGCATGGGCCTTGGTAAATGCCGGCGGGTCCAGAACGACCACGTCGTACTGCTGTTTTTCCCGCACTTTTTCCCGCAGGAAATCAAAACAGTTGGCGCAGACCGCCTCCACCTTCACCTGGTTGAGCGCCGCGTTTTCGGCAATGAGGGACACTGCCTGTTCGCTGATATCCACCGCCGTCACGCTCTTTGCACCGGCAACGGCCGCATTGAGGGCAAAGCCGCCGGCATAGGAAAAGCAGTCCAGCACCCGGGCACCCTGACAGAACGGACGCACGAAAAGGTGATTTGCCTTCTGGTCCAGGAACGAGCCCGTTTTCTGGCCGTTCATTACGTCCACTTTCATGAGGATGCCGTTTTCGCGGATAAGGATGGTCTCCGGCATCTCCCCGCTGTAGACACGGGTATAGAGCGGAAGCCCTTCCTTTTTCCGGATGGGATCGTCATTGGCCAGGTACAGGCAGTCCGGAGCTTCTTCCTTTAACAGGGTCTCTGCGATGACTTCGGTATAGCGCTCCATTCCCAGGGAAAGCACCTGCAGTACGATGACGGGCCCGAACCGGTCGCAGATCACGCCCGGCAGCCGGTCTGCCTCCCCGTAAATCAGGCGGAAGCTGTCGCAGCCCTCCCGGGTGCGGATAAAGCGGCGGTAGCGGAGTGCTTCCCGCACGCGGGACGCAATGAGGTCCTCGTTTACCTCCCGCGCATCATGTGTCAGCAGGCGCACCGTAAGCAGGGACTGGTCGTTATAGACGCCGGTGCCCATCATGCGCCCGCGGAAATCCTGCACCGCCACCAGGTCCCCGTTCTGCGGCTCCCCGGTCACGGATTCAATCTCGTTCCGGTACACCCACGGGTGTCCCTGCATGAGCTTCTTCTGCCTGCCGTTGATGACATGGACAACGCTGTCTGTCATAGACCTTTTACCTCAATCAAGTTAATCAGCACCACCGGCCTCCGCTTCGTACGGTTGTACAGGAAGGACCGGATTTCCTGCTGGATCGATCCGCTTTCCACGGCGTTCGCCAGCGTCGCGCGGCTTCCGTAGGACCGCTCTGCAGCTTCCTTCAGATGCTTGCGGCAGGCCGCCTCAATCTTCTCATGTTCGCTCTCATAGAGGAAGCCCATGGCCGAAACCTCCGGCTCCGCCACCAGCTCGCCGGATTTCTTCCCCACGGCCAGCGCGATGGATACCACGCCGTCATCGGAAAGCATCTTGCGCTCCCGCAGCACCACATTGTCCACTTCCCCGGAAGCAGAACCGTCGATCAGGACGGCTTCTCCGTGGGTGAATCCGGTGACGCTCGCCTTTTCTCCGGCAATCTCGAAGATGTCTCCGTTGGCCAGGATGAAGATGTTCTCATACGGCATCCCCAGGCGATGGGCCAGGGCCGCATGCTGGTAAAGCATCCGGGTTTCTCCGTGGGCGGGAATGAAGTACCGGGGATGAATGAGCTCATGCAGCAGCTTGATCTCTTCCTGGGAAGCGTGGCCGGAAACATGCACATCCGCCAGGGCGGAGTAATAGACATTGGCTTCCCGGCGGTAGAGCTCATTGATGACCTTGTAAATGGGCTTTTCATTGCCCGGAATGGGGGTTGCCGAAATGATGACGGTATCCCCGGGACAGATTTCCACTTCCCGGTGGCTTGAAAAGGCAATCCGGGTCAGTGCGCTCATGGGCTCGCCCTGGGAACCCGTCGAGAGGATTACGATCTCCTCCGGCGGATAATGGTCGATCTCCGAGAGATCAATCAGGGTATCCTTCTTCATCTGGATATAGCCGAGGTTGTTGGCCGCATTGAAGACGTTCAGCATGCTGCGGCCCACCAGGGCCACCTTCCTGCCGTACTTCTCCGCTGCCGTAAAGACCTGCTGGAGGCGGGACGTATTGGAAGAGAAGGTTGCCACAAAAATGCGTCCGGTGGCACCGGCAAACATCTCTGCCATCCGCTCTCCCACATGCCGCTCCGACCGGGTAAAGCCCGGCACTTCGATATTGGTGGATTCACACATGAAGAGCAGGACGCCCTCCTTGCCGATCTCCGCAATGCGCTGCAGGTCGATGATGCCCCCGTTGATGGGCGTATAGTCGATTTTGAAGTCGCCGGAATGCATGACAATGCCCACCGGGGTCCGGATGGCAAACATGAAGGCGTCTTCAATGGAATGGTTGACGTGAATGAACTCCACGGAGAAACAGCCCGCCTGGATCGTTTCCCCGCTGTTGACCACATGGAGGTTCACGGACCGGGTCAGTCCCGGAACGTGGTCATCCAGCTTGTACTTGAGCAGCTCAATGGTCATTCTGCCCGCATAGATGGGCGCCTTGACTTCCCGCAGCAGATAAGGGAGGCCTCCGATGTGGTCCTCATGGCCGTGGGTGATGAAGATGCCCCGGACCCGGTCCTGGTTTTCCACCACATAGGAAAAATCGGGAATGACCGCATCCACGCCCGGCATGGTATCGTCCGGGAAGATCTGGCCGCAGTCGACAATGATGATATCCCTGCCGTACTCGTAGGCCGTCATGTTCTTGCCGATCTCGCACATGCCGCCCAGTGGGATAACCCGCAGCATTCCTTTCGCTGCATGGGCGCTGGCGCCGGAGCGCATGGCCGTCTGTTTGCGGCCGATCAGCTTGAGGCGCTGGCTGACCATCGGCTTCTCCGCCAGGGAGATCGGTGGGGCCACCTTCTTGCGCAGTGCCGGGGCTGCGGCGGAGCTCGCCGGCTGCCGGACAGCGGCAGGCTTCGGCGTTGCCACGCGCACCGTAGCCTGGTGCGGCTTGCCCATGGGTTTGGACTGTCCTTTGCGTCCGGTCGCCCGCTGTGTTTCCGCACGGGCCGGTGCCGGAGCCGTCATGGTCTTCTGCGCAGTTCCCCTGCCTGCCTTCGTCCTGACGGACGCATTTCCGGAAGCCGTGCTTCCTTTTATCTTTGCAGCACTGCTGTCCTTTACAGTGCCTGCCTTTTTCGTGCCTTTGGTGTCCCTGGGGGCTGCAGGCTTGGCTGCCCCGCCCGTTTTACGGGGACGTCCTGCGACGGGAAAAGCAATGTTTCCCTTCGTCTTCTGGTTTATTTCCTGGTTACTCATGAAATCCTTTCTGGTAAAAATACGTTTTGGGCACCGGAATTTCTGTTCCCGGCACCCTCCTGATAAAATGTATAGGAACCGGTCCGAGGTCATCCGCACCGTTTCATAACAAAGAGAGTAAAACTCCGCCGCGCATTATACAGGAAAGAAAATGGATTTACAAGTCCTTCTCTCTTTTCGCTGACCCGAATTCGCTTTTCCCTCTCTCTGTCTTGATTTCTGAACGCTTTTGTGTTATCGTTAGCGCATTGTCCAGGATTCTTTTTTTCACTGAAAGCAGGATTTTGCCTCCATGCTTCCGGGCGCCTTCTCCGTGTATTTTCCCGCCGGAAACATCCGGCTGGTGCCCCCCGGCATAGCCGCTTTCATCATCTGAAATTCATATACAGTCGGGTAGACGGGCCCCTTGCAAGACCCGCCCCCCACAGATCCGGACGTGCGTC
>CAMVHE010000077.1 GCA_947167215.1 uncultured Clostridia bacterium | reverse complement strand
CCATGGGTGATCACTACCTCCCTAAAGAATATTCGCACCTTCCGAGCATGCCGCTAAAAAAGCGGACATATCTCTACAGTTATGAATTATAGCTTTATTGCTATCCCGTGTCAATGGTTATGAAACGAAAAGATTACAAACTCTTGTTAGCCTGAAACAAAACAATAGTATTGCGAAACAAAGATTTCATTAATAATTAATAATTAATATTCATAGAGGGATTCAGTTCTGATCAGCATCAGATCTTCACGGGGCCGAACTGAAAAACTCTGCGCAACGAAAATCATTCGATTGGTCTGAATGCCAGCATTTTTGGCAATTTCAAAGCAACTGTCCACATAAGACTTCCCTACAGGCTCAGAATCAGCTCTGAAGAAAACAGGAATATATTCCATTCCTTTGCGAATAACCAGATCCAGCTCCGCCTGTTTTTTCAGTGCTGCGTCATGATAGACATAAAAGCCTATATCATCAAAATCGAGGTATCCCATCGCCCTCTGTTTAAGAAAGAACTGTCTCACAATATAGGGGAACACCCGAGGAAGATACCATTTTTCGAAATCAGTCTTGACATAACGATCATAAAACTGATCCGGTTCAGTGCTGACCCGCTGCCCCGAATGTACGAAGCAGTAACGATAATAGAAAAAAGTAAGAGGATCAGAGATCACATAACGCATTTTCTTTTTATTGCACGTTTCATTAACAGCAAACTCTCTGCTGACCAGCTGCATGCCTACGAGCCGGTCAAGAACATCTACCAGCGTCGGGCTGCTGGTAACATGCGAACTCGCCAGAATGTCGCTGAAGCGAGAATTACCCTGAGCCAGAGAGGCAAGAGTCTCATGAAGATTATTCAGCTTGTTGGCGTCATTCAGAAGAATCATGGTGACTTCATCCTCAAGTCTTGCTCCAGGCTCAGTAATAAGACGAATAATATTCTGTCTGGCACTGGACTGTTCGAGATTTTGGAGATAGTAGGGGACCCCGCCAAAGCATGCATATAATGCAATTTTGTCTTCTGAAGACAAACCCGGATAGAACTGAGAAGCATCTGCATAATCCATAGGATTAACCCGAAGGACAAGATCCATGGATTTCAGCAGCAGAGAATGATCCTGTATGGCTGAGGAAAGATCCTTATTATCTGCTCCACACAGAATTAGCTTAATGCCTGACCTGCTTTTATATTTCGAAATCAGCTCAATCAGCAGATCGTCGATTCCAGGGCAAATCCTACGAAGTACATCGTATCGATCAATAACCAAGGCCACAGAACAAGTATTTGCTTTTTCAAGAAGCTCGGAAAGGGCTCCTTTTACCCCTCGGTCACTTTGAACCTTAATCTGAAGTATTTCCTCAACGCTTCGGGTTAAAAGTTCAGCATTCATTGCGTCGGTGGTTTCCGTAGAAACGAAATACACGCACGGAAGATGGGAATTATGAACAGCCTTCAGCACAAGAGCACTGAGTCCGACTCGCCGACGTCCATAAACAAAAGCCGTGCTCATTTGAAATCCAGAAAGGTGCTTTTCAAGCATATGGAGTTCCATGTTTCTTCTTATAAACATTAGTCGATTCCTCTTTACTCGGTTAGTATCGAGTAGATTATAGAATTTCAGGCATTGATCGTCAAGATTTTACTCGAATAAAATTGAGTAATTTTATTCTGAATTATTCCATTCTCCCATTTTTCCTTTTATTTTCAAAAAATGCAGAAAAGTGTGAAGGAATAATCCACACGCTTTTCTGCCCTTCTATGCAATTCTAACTTCTCTACTTCAACTTATTCATCTTCTGTTTCATCCACAATGGATTTCAGACCTGCAACATCCTCCACCGGAAGACTGAAGAGAATGGTATGTGCAGGACTCTTAATTCCTGCTTTATCCATAATCGCCTGCATTACTTCTTTCCGATTCTTTTGATTGACGACGATCAAAACCATATCCTTTTCTGTTGCAAGGTTCACTCCCAGAAATTTTCTTCTTTCCTGATCACCCGCAGTACCTTTTGCATGTATAACGGTTCCTCCACCTGCTCCCGCAGACCTTGCGGCGTCCATCACTTCATCCGAAAACCCGCTCTCCGCCACTGCGATAACCAGGGCATATGGGAAGTTCGTATTCTCCATTTCCATCACCTCATTGGGATCAAACTTCTGCGATCCTAGCAAAATATTCAGACTGGTTAATCCGCCTACAGATTCGTAGGGAACCAATAAAGCTATTCCCTTTCCCGGCAGATTTATGCCCATATCCATCACACATCGTGAAAGCAGTCTTTTTCTTCTTTCATGCGGCACTGTACAGAATATCAATGTTTTCTCAGTATTCTCCAGCCCCAGCTGGCTTAGCAGTTTTATACTTGCTGTGCCGCTGCAAGGAAAAGAAAACAGCGTTGAAATTTTCTTTTCCTGCAGAAAATTTTCCCATTCCTCTGTACTTTCCCGAGTAACAATCAATGTCAGTAGGGATAATTTATTCATTCTTACTCCTATCTTACAATTCAATAATTTCTTCGTGTATAGCTTCAAGCTGTTTTTTGCTCTTCGATTCGTTCACTTTGTAAACGATTCCCAATAACTGTATCGTAATTAGCGGTGTCATAGCTACCATTCCCACCAACCCGAATGCATCTGCTGCCAGATTTCCTCCGACTGCCTGACAGGTTCCCATCGCCAGTGGAAGCAGGAATGTGGTTGTCATAGGTCCTGATGCTACACCGCCGGAGTCAAAAGCGATCGCGGTAAATGTTGGCGGTGTAAAAAACATGAGCACCAAGGCAAGGCAATATCCAGGCAATACAAAGAAAAGCATGGGAAGCCCCGTAAGAACTCTGAAAAGAGAAAGACCTACTGACAGCGAAACACCAACCGACATACTGATTCCCATTGCTCTGGTGGAAATCAATCCTGCTGTCATCTCGTAAACCTGACTGTTAAGTACCTGAACCGCCGGTTCTGCAGCCACTAGGAACCAGCCGATAAGCATTCCCAAAGGTATTAGAATCCACTTGAAAGGCATCGCGCCTATTGTCAGCCCGATAAAGTGCCCTACCGGCATGAAGCCAACATTGACGCCCAGAAGAAAGATGACCAGCCCCACGTATGTGTTTATCAGACCGTTTACGATTCTTATCAATGATGATCCCCGTATGTGAAGACTGATCTGTTGAAATATGAGAAAGAAAACCAGAACCGGTGCCATGGACAGGCCTACTTCCCGAATGTACTCCGGTGTTTCCTGGGAGAATGCCCTGAAAAGCAGCATCGAGTTTTCCGCTTCCGTCATTACGATCGAAGTCGCTTCTCCACTTTTCGGTGTGAATACTACACCCAGGAGCATAACCGCCAGAATTGGTCCGACACTGGATAATGCGATCAGGCCGAAAGAATCCGATTCAGCGCCTTTGTCTGTACGGCTTGCCGCAACGCCGACACCGAGGCCCATGATAAACGGCACCGTCATCGGGCCGGTCGTTACTCCGCCTGCATCAAAAGCAACAGCCAAAAAGCTTCGTGGAACGAAAAGTGCTAATATCAGCAGAACACCATAGGAAATCAGAAGAATAATCTTCATCTGAATCCCATAGAGGATGCGCATCAGTGACATGGACAGAAAAAAGCCGACTCCCAAAGCAATACAAATGATCATTATCCACTTTGGTATTGATGGCACCTGTGTTGCAAAGACAGAAAGATCCGGTTCTGCTATGGTCGCAAACAGGCCAACAAGAAATCCTACTATTAAAACGATTTGTTTCTTTCTGGATTGCGTTATCGCAGTGCCAATGCCTTCCCCGATCGGAGTCATTGCCATTTCGGTGCCCAGGTTAAAGAGGCCCATACCAATCACAAGAAGGCCTGATCCAAACAGAAAACCAGTCAGCGCATCTGTCGGCACCGGTACAATGAAAAAGCAAAGGAACAGCACAATTGCGACAATAGGAGTAACACTCTTCAGTGCTTCCAGCCACTTGTCCATCAATCGGTCTCTTCGTCCTTCCTTTATACGTTGCAGCAGTCTGAAGACAACGCTTCTCTTATTTCTTTTTTCGACAACCAACAGCATCCCCTCCTGTGAACAGTCTCGTCTGAATCCAGGCAATCTCCCTTTTCTCGGATAGCATCATTGAACGGAATTCGATTCCTTTTTCAAGTCCATCTACTGATCGTCATAGGTAAAGCAGCATAAAAATTCCTTTTCCTTTAATAATTTCTAAAACTTTCTTTTCCTATGAAAGATATCTAAGGAAGCCTGCTCTTTTTATTATATTCCGTCCATTTAAATATGTCGAGAATTATTTTAAAGAGTCAATCCGGTTTTTTCCTGCTTTTACGTTGATACTGGATTGTTTCATTCTCTCTTTCTGCCTCGGAAGAAGCGGAAAGACTTGATACTTCTCCAGAAAGAGGGATATGAAATCCTTCCATTTTTTGGTATACTATCCGCAACATATTCTTTGAGGTGTTATATGCAATTTTTGAAAGGCGATAAAAAACGCTTTCTTCTTTGTACCTTTGCCGTTATTTTCTTCACCATCATCTGTCATGGTTATCGGTACAGTAATATGAGCTTTTCTGGCGATTCATCCATGCTTTACCAGGGTGGAGATGAAATCTACCAGGTAAGTCTCGGCAGATTTTTACAGCCTGTTTATTGGATGATCCGCGGTAAGCTTGCTGCTCCCTTCCTGGTTGGTGTCTTTTCTACGCTGTTTCTCCTCCCCGCCGCTGTCCTTATCATCGATGTCCTGTCAATTACAAATCCTTGGAGTATTTTTCTCGCCTGTGGGATCCTGATTACCAACGAAACTCTGATTGTGGCCAATGCAACCTATCTTCCCTGGACCGATGTTTATTCCCTGTCCTTTCTCTTTGTATGCTTCGGCGTCGCTGTATGCATGAAAAAGAAATGGGGATTTCTGATAGCACCCTTTTTCTTCTGTTTGTCACTTGGGCTGTATGGTTCT
The DNA here is from genome assembly GCA_947167215.1 of uncultured Clostridia bacterium. GTDB lineage: Bacteria > Bacillota > Clostridia > Christensenellales > Aristaeellaceae > Ventricola. The sequence continues at coordinate 11,569 of CAMVHE010000077.1, read as the reverse complement.
TATATCGCCTGCGGCGCAACACTTTTGGTACTTGCTCATCTTGTCTGGGTTTTGGAACACCGGCGGCTTTCTGAAATCTGGATCCATGGACTGTTGTCCATTTTCTCTCTGATTGCAGGAATGCTTCTTTACTGGCTGGTCAGCCATACTCTGCTGAAGATTCTTGGAATAGGCATCTCCTATGAGTACAACGGAATCGGGCGAATCATCTCCGTTACTCCCGAATCAATTCTTCATTTGCTTCCCGAAGTGTATGCCATGCCTTTCCAATTCTTTTTCAACCCCGTAAACCGGACCATCATCGCTAGCCACCGGGCACTGATCTCTCCCGTATTCAATCTGCTGGCTGCAGCTGTCACGCTCCTCTCTCTTGGTATTGCTATTCGCAGATATGATTTTCGGGAAAAGCTGACGATTCTGTTTCTTCTTCTTGTTCTTCCGCTGGCAGCCAACTTCGTTGTCATCATTTCAACAGGCATCGTCAACGGGCTTATGATCTATGCGTATTTTTTCCTTTATTTTGTTCCGATTCTTCTGATTGAATCTCTGCCTCAGACCACCATCTCAAAACGAATGCTAAGCATCGCCAGCGGAGTAGCCCTCTCCTTTATTCTTCTGGTGAATGTAACAGAGGGCAACCGCCTGTATATCAAACGGGATCTTGAATTTGATGCCACTCTTTCTGCGTTTACCCGTATCATGGAGCATATTACGGATGTGGAAGGCTACATCCCGGGGGAAACCCCGGTCGTTCTCGTCGGCTATCTTCCTTCCTCGGCAATCGCCATGGAACGGGACGGCCTTGCAGATCTGAGAGACTTACAAGGAGCACGCTATCTTTATGCCGCTTCCTATGAGTCCAGTACCATCACCTATCTTCAGACGATCTTCGGAGACCGCATCAATCTTGTTCCCGTCGGAACCAGAGACGCCATCGCATCCACTGAGGCAGTATCCAATATCCCTCCCTATCCGGAACCCGGATACATGCAGCTGGTTGACGGAGTTCTCATCATCAAACTCTTCTAACGGAAGGAAAATCCCCATGATTCAGATTGTTTCACGCAAAAAAAACCTGTACCTGCCATTTCTCCTCGGTTTTGCATTTTTCCTCGCGGTTCATGGATTTTGTCTTCTGAACCTTTCCTACTCCGGCAGTTCCATCATCCTCAATGCACGGAAAGATCTTCTTAGACAGATCATGTCAGGCCGTTTTCTGATTCCCTACTACACTCAAATTCGGGGCGGAGTAGCTTCGCCGCTCCTTATCGGCCTGTTTATGTTCCTCTTTCTCTTTCTCACCCAGTTATTGTTGCAGAATGCCGGGGATTTACAGAACCTGCCCGGAAGCGTGTTATTCTGTCTGCTTCTGCATGCACACCCCGCCATTCTTGAAATTCTATCCTCAAATCTTCATCTGGCAGATGCTTACGCACTTGCTTTTCTTCTTTGCGTAGGTTCGGTATTGGTCGCCCGTCTTCCTCACCGGCTGAGTTTTCTGCCCGGTGCCGTGCTGTTTGCCATGGCCTGTGCACTTTCCGGGGAATCCTGGTCGATTGCCTGCGGATGTCTTCTGTTTCTTTGGATCGCAGATTCCCTGCAAAAGGACTTTTCCCCACTGCCCTCCCTCCGTTTCCTTTTATCCTTCCTCCTTGGCTCTCTCCTTTATTTACTCGGCTACATCTTTTTCCTGCATCGTCAAGGATTGGATCCGCAGGCCTCCCTGCAGTACAGAGGTTCCGGAATCCTGGAGCTATACCTTTATCCGGTCCGTATGCTATTCGGGCCTGTGACAGCATATCCGCATGCTTCTCCCATTGCATCATGCGTACTCATCTTCTGCTGTATTCTCGCCTTCTTCAGGCTTCTTCGCAGCGGCAGACTTTTTCATCCCATTCTGGCAGGTGCTTCCTTCCTCCTGATGCCGTTGGCCATCAACCTGCCCTTCTTTTCCGGCAGTTCTTCACCGCAGTTCCGATTTGCCTATCTTTTCCTGCCGCTTTCCATGATTCTCCTCATCGTAAAATCCGCAGGCTTATTCAGAAAACAGCTTCTGAAATGGTGCACAGCACTGTCTGTTATCATTCTTTCCTTTGGCATCCTTGTTTTTGCCAATCAGGTATACCTGAAGAAAAGCCTTGAATTTGACAGTACCCTGTCTGCCATGACGCGCGTGGTGGACCGTGTAGAAGAAACGGAAGGCTATGTCGTCAATGTGACTCCGGTCGCAGTTATTGGCTCGCTTTCCGCTTCCCCCATTACCGGTGAACGGTACGGATTTGAACATCTCGCTGTTCTGGAAGCAGCACAGCATAACACCGCTGTTCCCGAGGAATCGCTGAACACCTGGTATTTCTGGGAGATACTTGGTTATCCCCTCAACATGGTCGATGATTATAACCGGGACCTTCTCAAACAACGGAAGGATGTAACAGACATGCCTGCTTTTCCTGCGGACGGTAGTATCCGTTTCATCGATGACGTCCTGGTTATCCGACTAAGCAATCCATAATGCGTTTCCATTTTCTTTAATAAAGGAGGTCCATTCATGAAAAAACTGTCTTTTCTGTCTTTCGTTCTGTGCCTGCTCCTCATCATGCTCACTGCTTCAGCAGAAACAACCCTTCCCACCGTCGGCGACATTCTGCACGGATTTACTGTGTTGGAAACAAAGGATTTCCCGCTGGTGAATGCCACCATTGTCCGTTTCGTTCACAATGCAACCGGTGCTGAACTGTTCTATGTTGCCAATGATGATGTCAACCGCGCATTTGATCTGACTTTTCGTACTGCAGCAGTCGACAGCACGGGACTTCCCCATGTATTTGAGCATGCCACGCTCAACGGTTCCCAAAAGTATCCCTCTGCTTCCCTGTTTTTCAATTTAAGCTATCAGACTTATAACACGTTCATGAATGCCCTCACCTATGATGTCATGACCACGTATCCCGTTGCCAGCCTGTCTGAAGAACAGCTCCTGAAGCTTGCTGATTTTTATACAGACAGCTGCTTTAATCCAATGGTCATGACGGATGAGTCCATTTTCCGGGAAGAAGCCTGGCGTTATCGTCTGATGGGAGAAGATGAACCTCTCACCATCGAAGGTACCGTCTACTCTGAAATGCTCGGTGCCACAACCCTTGAGCGCAAAGCCAGCAAAAACGCACTGCTCGACGCTTTCCCCGGCTCGGTTATCGGCAATGACCAAGGTGGCGATCCCGACTTTATTCCTGACATGACGTATGAATCTCTCCGCAATTATCACAACGAATACTACCATCCATCGAACTGTATCGCTTACCTCTATGGTGAAATCAGTAATCTGGATGGCTTCCTTTCGATTCTCGAAGAAGCCTTCAAGCCTTATGAAAAAGAAAGTTTCCGCTTTGAAGACAGCCAGTATACCCCCATCACGGAGCCCGTCATTGCTTCCTATCCTTTCCCCGTAGAAGCATCTTCCCCGACGGATCATGCTTCCACCATATATTATACCTTTGTTATTCATGACGAGAATGAAGAAGAACGGATGGTCCTGGATACCCTGACCTCGCTTCTTTCTGCTAATTCCTCCAACCTTTCGCAGACCTTCCGGACTGCACTGCCCTATGGTTCTCTTTCCTGCTATCTGGAGCCTGCAGGGCCGGAAACTGCAGTCGTCTTTACGGCAAGCAATGTTAATCCGGATGATACAGATACCTTCAAGAACACGGTTGATGCTGCAATCGCCGAAGTATCTGAAAACGGATTCCCTCAGAGCCTCGTAGAAAGCACCATGGCAAGTCTGGCCATTGAAACCAAGCTGATCCGTGAAAACCCGAATGTCGGTGTAGATCTCATTCCTTCGCTTGCCTATTACTACGTCACCAGCGACAATGCTTACGGATATCTTGACTATGCAGATTCCCTTGATCTGCTGGATGAATGGAACAAAGAAGGTCTCTTTGCCCAGGCAGCGAAAAAGTTCCTGGTAAGCAATGTAACTACTGCACTGACCACGACCTATCCGGTGCCAGGCCTCAAAGAGGAAAAAGACACTCAGCTGGCTGCCAGACTGGCCGAGATCAAAGCCGGCATGACTCCGGAAGAAATTGCACAGCTTGTTGCTGCCTCCAATGCTTCCGTGCCGGAAGAAGACACTACGGAAATGGTAGCGTCGCTCAGCTCCGTCAGTGTCAGTACGCTGCCGGAAGAAATCAAGGAATATTCCATTCAAGACAGCACCGATGAAAAAGGCGTCCGCCATGTGGAAACTCTGGCTGGCGTGGATGGAGTCGGGGAGGCAGACATCCTGCTGGATGCATCCGGGCTTTCCGTTTCAGATCTCCCATATTTCCAGCTGCTGACCTCTCTGGTGACCTATCTTGATTCCACCAGTCATACCAGAGCAGAGCTGGCATCCCTGATGGAGCGCTATCTTTACAGTGGGAGCCTGAAGCCCTCCCTGATCCGGGAAGACAGTGAAAGAGGCTGCCACCTGTACTATCGGATGAGCTGGATTGCCGCAGATGAAGACCTGGCCGCAGGCTATGATCTCATGCGGGAACTTGCTTTTGAACTGGATCTTACGAACGTCAGCCAGCTTAAGGAAGCAGTCAGTGCCCTTAAAACAAATCTCCGGACCGCGATTACCAACAGCCCCTACTCTGTCATGCTTTATCGTGCTGCCGCCATTGAAAATCCCATCTATCGTCTGTACTCTTACCTCAACTTCCTCGATTACTATGCTTTCCTGGAAAAAGCGGAAGAAACCCTGAATTCCGACTCGGATTCTTTCATTGCTGAGCTTACACGTGTGCGGGACCTCCTGTGCAATGCAACCAATGCCATCTCCATGTATTCCGGCAGTGAACAGGGCATCGAAGTCAATCGTCCCCTGGCAGATCTCTTCCTTTCCAATCCGCATCATGAAGTGATCACACCCGCGGATTACAGTGAACTTCCCGTCCCGGATTCCCGGGAGGCGCTCATTGTTGACAGCGCTGTCCAGTATAATCTGCTCGTTGCCAGCATTTCTCAGATCGGGCTGGATAAATTTACCGGAGATATCGATGCACTCACCAATCTGGTTTCTGATGTATTCCTCTATCCATTGCTCCGCGACCAGTATGGCGCTTACAGCGTCTTACACAGTGCTTCCGATGAAGCTGGAATGTATATCGTGAGCTATCGCGATCCTAATATCACGGAAACCTTTGACGTGTATGATAATCTTTCTTCCCTCCTTTCGGATTATACGGTTGACCAGAAGACCCTCGATGGCTATATTCTTTCCGCTTACAGCCGTTATGCATTGCCCACCGGGGAACTGTCAGGCGCTGTAAATGCAGCACTTCAGATGCTCCAGGGCTACGATGCGGACCGCAATCTGCATTACATGCGTGAACTGAAGCAGCTGACCCCGGAGGCTGTTTCAGCGTATGCAGCAATGTATCGTAACCTTGCTGAAACCGGTGTGCGCTCCACGGCAGGCGGTGCTGCATCGATCAATGCTCATGCAGATCTTTACAATGTCATTCTTAATCCCTTTGGCGCAGTCGACTCCACCTCGGTCACGCTTTCGGACGTTCCCGAAGATTCTCCTGCCTTCGACGCCATTCGCTTTGTATTCGAGAACGGGCTGATGCTTCCGGAAGGAGATGCTTTCATGCCGGAAGAGTCTGCCACCCTGCGTGATCTTGCCGGTGCCCTGTACGTACTGGTAGGCGGTCCTTCCGGAAATCCGGATGAAGCGTTGGCCGCACTTTCCTCCTATAATCTCATTTCGTCCTATACGGATGAAAATGAGCCATTGACGAAAGGCACACTTCTTACCCATTTCCAGACATTCTGCAATAATGCCATGGAAAGCAACTTCCCTCTTGAACTTGGAGAAGAAACCGACACCATCGTTAGCCGGGCAGATCTGGCATCCATTCTCTCCGAATTCATACAGTCCCTGGAGGAATAATCCCGATCAGTCTTCCCTTGTCGTAATAAGAAAGGGGTTCTGAAGTAGTTTCTCACAGCAGGCATCCGCTTTTCAAACTTCTAAAAAATAAAACAGGGTGACGCAGTATTTGCATTTCCATGCATTTCATCTGCAGTACACCCTGTTTTTTCCCTATTCTGAAGTTTTTCTCAGATTGCTTTTATGACAATCATCTGATCAATCCACGAACCTGGCGAATATCTCTCCATGGAACAAGTCCTATCTTAGGGTCTGAAAACCTGTGAATCCTGAAGGTATGGGGTGCTTCTGACATTTTCATGCCACAATCCTTTCACAGAACCTTCCTTTCTTCCACCTTTTCTGTTCACATTCATCCGTTAGGATATACATTGTCACGAAACAACTGCAAATATTTCCGTGTAGCGCTCGCGGAAAATGCAGCTGTCTTTCGTTAGAAGATAAACAGAAAAAAGATGGAAATGAAAGGAGAACATCCTATGAAAAAGAGAATAATACTCCTCCTCCTCGTACTCGTTGCTACTCTTTGTGCAACCGCTGCTATGGCCCAGGGCTCACGGAACAGCCAGTCCGGTAATTCCAGAAAACCTGGTTTTACACAACAAAGACAAAAAGCACCTTCCGACAGACATCCTGGAATGAACGGACAGCCCCCATCCCAGCAGGCACCAAATCGAAAGAATGGAAACAGCACAATGCCAAATACACCGGATGCATCCCAGGCCCCGGATGCAGACAGCAGTGCTACCGTCCAGGGAAATGCTGCGAAAAAGAAGGAAGTAAAACCCGAATCCACCGAAACGGATGGGACTGATTCGGAAAGCCAGAATTCTGAATCAGAAAGTAAAAAAGATACGACCGAATCTTCCGGCGAAACAACAAAAGGAAAGAAATCAAAAAAGAACAATGATTCTTTATCGACAGAAAAACATTCCAGGAAAGGAGCAAAACAGTCCTCTGCCTCCTCTGATGCAAGCACCCCTGAAATAACAGAAAGCACCGAAGGGATTGAACAGCCCGCAGCCGAAGAGGCTAAAGCCGATGAAACCGAACAAACTTCCTCTGAAGCTGACATTGAAGTTCTTGGTACAGCCTCAGCGGAAGACCCAGGTGAATCCGCTTTTCTGAAAGAACTGCTTGATAAAGGCCTCATTTCACAGGAAGCGTATGAAGAACTGGTTGCCCATCTTGCCCAGGAATGATTTCACGGTTCAGATGCAGGTCCTGAGACTCTGAGGGTATCCGGATAAACCAACTTGAATATTCTACCTGTCAGATGTTTTGAGGGCACTCTTCCGTTGATTATGAGTGATGGTTCAGCCTGTTGTGTAAAATGCCCCTGATACCAGCCAGCGTCTCACGACGCTGGCTATTTCTTTTTGCTCCGGATATTACCTTCCGGATAATTTCCACCGCAGAGCATTATCCAAGCTTGTTATTAACGACTAAAAAGCATCAGGGACCTGATGCTTTGCAGGAACACAGGAAAAAAAGAACCAATGGTTCTGCGCCGAGGAGAAGTCAGCGGGCAGGCTTGCTTCCAAAACATACCCAAACGCTGATATACACTGCATTCCCCTCCATCAAATTCAGGATTGCCACGGTCCTTTTTATCATCCGAACTCCTGTTAAATCACGAAAGGGCTTTAACCGCTTTGCACAGTTCCTGTATCGCCTCTTCGCTGGTTCCCCAGCTGGTGCATAAGCGAATCACCTGATGGTTATCATCCACTCTTTCCCAGAATTCAGTATAGAACTGCTGATCCAGCTCCTTGACCTGAGCATCTGTCAGTACAAAAAACTGCTGGTTTGTGGGACTGTCAAGGTAAACAGGAATTCCTGCATCTTCGAAAGCCTTGCGGACGGTAAACGCTTTTTCCACAGAGGACCTGCCTATCTCCATGTAGAGGCCTTCCGTAAACAGCGTTTTGTATTGAAGACCAAGAAGCCAGCCTTTCGCAAGCAGGCCTCCATTCTGTTTCATGCATGCCCGGAAACCATCATTGAGCTGGCGGTTGGGGATAACCAGTGCTTCTCCAAAGAGTGCCCCGCATTTGGTTCCGCCAATTGTGAACATGTCTGTCAGCTCCGCGAAATCATGCAGTGTAAGATCCGAGGCAGGAGCTCCAAGACCGTAGGCCATCCTTGCACCATCCACATAGAGCACCATGCCATACTCTCCGCACACGTCACTGATCTCTGTCAGCTCCTGCCTGCTGTAGAGAGTTCCGTATTCTGTGGGATAGGAAATATATACCATTGCCGGCTTGGTAATGTGTTCCTTCAGATCACTGATCCGATAACTCTCAGCAACCTGACGTACCTGTTCTGCAGTAATCTTGCCATCTTTTGCCGGAAGCGTATGAACTTTATGGCCGCCATGCTCGATGGCTCCCGTTTCATGAACGGCAATATGACCGATATCCGCACAGACAACTTCTTCATAAGGACGAAGAACCGATACAATTGCAGTGGAATTCACCTGCGTTCCACCTACCAAAAAATGAATCGGTACATTGCAGCCCATGGCATTCTGAATCAGCCGGGCAGCCTCTTCACACATGGGGTCAAGCCCATACCCCGGAAAAGCCTCTTCATTGGTCTCGGACAGCGCTTTTAGAATTTCAGGATGTGCCCCACGGCAGTAGTCATTATTAAACCGATATTTCATTTTTGTCTTCTCCTCCTATTGCAAGATTGATATTATTCTTCAGTTCTTCTATGCCTGCAACCACTCCATCTCCCAGGCTGCTGCCGCCAAAGCGGATAAGTCGAAAAACAATTTCAGAAAATGCAAGCTGTTCCTTCCAGCCTAAACCAAGCATGCTTTTATTCATTTCCACCAACGATTGCAGACCGTGCTGCGAAATCTGCTCGAGTGTTCGGGCTCCTGTCGCATCAAATGCCTGAAAAAGCCTCGTTACAAAGAATTCCCTTTCTTTATCGCTCAGGGTTGCAATCCACTGCTTCATAACATTTTCCATAAAAATACTGAAATCCGACTGCCTTTCAGCATGGATAAATCCGTGGCCCATTACCTGCCACGAAAGTGCATCGTGCTGCATTATTCTTTGTGCACTGCTTTTAATGACATTCCTTCGGGACTCGCTTCCCAGCAGGGTCCCGACAATGCTGTCTTCCGGAAGTATACTGACAAGTTTAGGAAGCAGTTGTCTGTATTCCTCTGTTTTCATAACTTCATCCCGAAACCCGGGGCCATCATTATTATATACGCAAAGAATCCTTTCCCGGACTTTCGGGTCTGCTTTCATTGCGGCATAAACAGCGAAGTTCCCGCCTTTTGAATGGCCTCCGATGCGAAGCTTCCTGTCTGAAAATCTGCATAGGTTGATGTATTCAACCGTTTCACGCTGTCCTGCTGTCTCCGGCATAAAGCTCAGATTAAAATCTTCACGCCATCCTACCAGGGTATCATCCGTACCGCGAAATGCTACGTAGCGCGTTCCGTCCGGCAGATCTGCCATAATTGCTGACATCTGCATGTTCTGCTCATAGTCCACATGATTGACATAATTATGAAGCCGGATTTCGCCAAAGCGTCTGGTGCCCCTCATATGCTTCAGGAGCAGAGGAGCGAGCTTATAGAAAGTCGGCCTCTTTCGAATTTCCTCTTCCGTATACTTTGAAAAATAACGGTCACATATCTCGGTAACAGTGTGGCTTTCCGTGCAGTCAACTCCTCCGACAAACCCTTCAAAATCCGATAAGCCAATTCTGCCAGGACCAGGTTATCCACCTCATTGAACGGATCATATTCAAAAGATATATCTCCACGCCAGTCAATATAATCCATGATGTTAGCCATATATTCACCTCCGTTTTCCCGGTGAAACCGATTCGTGAAACTCTCCCCGAATTCTCGTTGCCGCTTTGGATAAGGACAGCAAAAGAGTTCACAGGTACAGGGCATCCTCGCTGCCGGTTTCCTGATTATTCCGAATCTCCATGCGTCTAATTCCTGCTGTCTGTTTTCTTCCGCTTATCCGGAGCAGGAAGAAGATGATGGAAAATACAGCACCTCAGCGTAGAATGCAGGTAAAATAAATTCTGCCCTGGAACCAGTTCACGTCAATGGTTCCGCGATATCTGGATACCAGGTTTTCAGCGATGGACAATCCAATGCCATATCCGCCGCAATCCACATTACGGCTTGCGTCTTCACGGTAGAAGCGTTCAAAGAAACGCTTGTAGTCCACATTTGCCCCGGCGGCATAATCATTCGAGACGACAATCTGTATGCTCCCGCGCCCTTTTTTATTCGCGTTTACATGGATATTGCCGTCCGGGTCACAATACTTAAGTGCATTATCAATCAGAAGTCCCAGAAGCTGAGAAATCTCCGCCGCCACCGCATGAAGGCGCAGTTGCCCATCCACCTCGCTGGTCAGATTCAGACCTCGCTTTATTGCCATTGACTGGAAAGTATGAACACTTTCTTCAATCAGTGCCCTTACATCCACGTCTGTTTCTTCACCGGTCTCTTTCTCCATGGTCCTGGTTATGGTAACCAGATTCCGGATCAGTCCGTCCAGCCGGTCCACCTGGTGAAGCGTACTCTGTGTCCATTCTGTTTCACCGGTCAGGATTTCCTGCATTTCCGTGTTCGCACGAATAACCGCTAAAGGGGTTTTGAGTTCGTGACTTGCATCCGTGATAAACTGCTTCTGTCTTTCCGCGTTCTGTATCTCCGGCTGTATGGCTTTATCTGATAATATTACAACAAAGATAAAAGTCAGGAGCGTTCCTGCAAACATCAGAATCATGGCTGAATACAGCAGCCTTCTGGTACTCCTCATCTGATTCCAGCTGTCCAGAAAAACAACAAGAACGCTGCCGGAATCCTTGGCTGCGACCTTATAATAATAAATACCAATACGACCAAAGGATTGTCTGCCGGCAACCGCACGCTTTGCATATTCAGCTGCATCTTCCCTGGTAACAGACGCAATATGGTTATCTTTAAAATCCGTTACAGCTCCGTCTGCCGAAAGGACTACCGAAAAATATCTGGTGGAAAAGCGGAACTCCGGCGACTGAAAAGCGAACTCATCTCTGCCGGTAACATCGGTCAGGAAGTTGGACAGGCCGTATTCCTGATCATCCCCGTCCTCTTGATCCCCTTTTGGGTTTTCTACTTCAAGAAGTCCATCGTGTTCAACCAGAAAATCCAGAATGTTATGAATGGTCCGGATGGAAAAAAACAGATTCGTCAGTGACAGCAGAATCGCCATTGCCACCATGACTCCTGCCAGGGAAAGCATTCCCGTCAGGACAAATTTATTCCGTAATCTTCGGATTGCCCGTTCATTCATATGCCCTCCAGATAAAATCCTTTCTCTTTGGTGCCCGCAATTTTCACTCTGGAAGAAATAGCCTGCAGTTTACTCCGCAGATACGCAATATATAAAACCAGCGTCTGTTCATCTGCATGTTCTACTCCGCTGAAAATCCGTGATAGAAGAATTTCTGAAGTCAGCGGCGTACCGCCGGCCGTCGCCAGGGCATGCATCAGGGAATATTCCCGAATGGACAGGATCACCGAATTTTCGCATTTCATTTCAAAGCTGACGCCGGAAAGATGCACATCCCCAAAGGAGATTT
>CAMVHE010000076.1 GCA_947167215.1 uncultured Clostridia bacterium | reverse complement strand
GAGTTATTTTCTTCTGGTGACCTCTATTTGCCAGTAATACTCAGACAAATACCGAATTTTATAGGTTAGTCTATAGTCCGATAATTTGGGAAAGTATTAATGGAATTCCGCCGCAACAGCAGGGATCCCCTACGGGCATAAGCCAAAGAACAGTGGAAACCCCGGAAGTATTTCTTTTTCAAAGCAATAAAAAAAGCTCTCAGGATAATCCTGAGATTTTTTTAAGTGGAGGTCCAGGTTCCTTTGCGGATGGCAATGCAAAGGGAACCATTTTGGACGGTGGCATCAATGGTAATAGGAAAGCTGAAAGCGTTTCGGAAAATGAGGTTCAGATTTGTAGCACCGACAGCAGCATCAACCCCATGCGGAGCGTAGGAAGCGCCTCCGGGGCCGTGGGGACGACGGTAAATAATTTCTATGCCGGAACCCAGCTGTAGAAGAGAATTATAAAGAGTAGTAGAAACCTGGCATGTGCCTCCACCATAGCCGGCAACGGTTCCTCCATCCACCAGAACCGGGGAGGGAAGGTATCCCCGGGCTTTACGGTAAGGGCCGGCGATCTGGTTAAAATTGAATTCTTCCCCGGGCTGGAGCGTATTGCTGATATAGGAACTGCCTACACGGATGTTCTCCATACGTCCAATGTTCAGCTCAGTTTTTTTGGTGGAATAGAAGGAAGTGAAAACGGAAAGGATATCACCTTCCTGAGCATATTCAATAGAAGGTGCAACAGGCTGCAGGTCCCGGAGATCTCCCAACCAGATATATCCGACGAGCCGACGGTAAGGAACAATTGCCCAACCATCGCGGATCATCCAGAAACTGAGGCGGGAGTTCGCGGCAAGGTCGACGACGATATCTGCATCCTTGCTTGGGGATGCGTACAGGTTGGTATCAACACTGGTGACTGCAACAAAGCGGTTGGGCATGACTCCGTAAGCGGGAACAGAACTGTCGACGGGTTCAATGTATTCCACATTGTGCCTTCCGATATAATAGACGCCAACGCCTTCCTTCCAGCAGAATAGCCAGGTCTGATCAAAGCCAAATATTTCGACAACGGATTTTGGGGGAAGGGATCCAAGAGCTTCACTGTTTTTATCAGGCTCGCTGCGCATGGTCAGGGTAGGAATGGTGATGCCTGTATAAAGAATCATCGGCTTTCCGCTGCTGTCAGAGGAGGATATAAATTCCTCATAGCAGAACTCTGAACCGGTATCTGCAACGCAGCTGCCAGTGAGCAACAAAAGAAAAGTCAACAGTATAATAAAAGTATCTTTTTTCACATTAATTACCTCCGGCGTGCCATGAGTGTTCAGATATTATATCTTGAAAAAGGAGAAAGGGCAAGAAAAAAAGACAAATAGCAAATTACAGTTGAGAAACAAGGGAAGATCATGTATAATAGCGTACGGATTGTTATTTTGAAATGAGGTGTAATAAACTTGGATGATCAGAAAACGCCGTCTAGTGCGCTCCACAGGCGTAGAAGACCCGTTGCAGAAGAACCGGTTCAGGAGACAGCTTATGAACCGGAAGGCATAGAAGAAGAGGAAGATCTGACCCCTCAACGGGAACGGAGAAGAGCTTCGTGGGAAGAAGAGGAACCGGCTTCGAGCTTTCAAGAAATGGATGACGATGAGATCGAAGAGAGACATTTTGTAGACCTCGATGATGACGATGACGATGACGATGACGAGCCGCCTCGTAAAAAAGCGCCCATATGGCTGATCATTTTGTTGATAGCACTTATTCTGATTTTGCTTTGCGGCATTTTGGGATGGTTCGTTTTTCCAAAGCAGCGGGAGGATCTTTTTGCCAGAATGGGCATAGGTGTCACACCGACACCGGTAGTTACCGCAACACCTACGCCAAGTCCGACTCCGACTCCGGAACCGACACCTGTGCCGACGGAAGCTCCGACACCGAGCCCGACACCGACAGCGGAGCCGACTCCGACGCCTACACCGACTCCGACTCCGACGCCGACACCTAGCCCGACGCCGAGCCCGACACCGACTCCGTCGCCTACACCAACGCCGACGCCGACACCTAGCCCGACGCCAACACCTACGCCGACGCCTACACCTACGCCGACGCCGACACCTACACCAACTCCGACGCCGACGCCGACGCCGACGCCTACACCAACCCCGACGCCGACGCCTACACCAACGCCGACACCGACTCCAACGCCGACCCCGGTGCCATACATCCCGTCGACAGCGAGTGCTGACCCGTCGGCCGATCCGGCAAAACTGATTAAGAAAAGCTTTGTTGCATCCGGAAATTCGGAACTTCCAAGTTATTCCCGAAATGAGACCGCCAGCTTTGGAGATCCGCAAAAGTATTCAGGACAGCCTGGAGTTAGCACTTTCAGAGGCGGTCCCCTCCGCCAGAATGCTGCTGCAGACAGGGTCGTTGTGGAACAGGGACAACTGGCGATTATTAAGGGCCTTAGAACTTCAAGACTGGGTTCTGATTTTACGGGCTTTGGCTATGGTTCTCAGGCGCTGATTGTCAAATGGTACAAGAACATCCGTGAGCTCATGAATCTGACAGACGATGCGGTCGGTAAGACGGCGTTCAAGGAAGTTATCGTGGCCTCTGAAGATGGCAATATTTACTTCTATGACCTCGATACTCAGCAGGCTACCAGAGAACCTATTGAGATCGGTGTTCCGATGGATGTTACGGCAACCCTCAACCCCTATGGTTATCCGTTACTGTATGTGGGACAGAGTGGGGACACAGTGGACGACTATACTGTCAATAATGGTCTGCGTATCTACAGCCTGATTGATGGCAAGATGATCGGTTTCCTGACCAGCCTCAATACTGTCCAGCAGGGGAAAGAAAATGGTGTATATTCCTCTCCGCTTGTAGAAACCCAGAGTGATACTGTATTGTATACGGATGATAACGGCATGCTCTACAGTGTGGATATGAACACGCAGTTCAGCGTACAGGGAGGAACAATCTCTGTTGATCCACAGGAAACAACTTACGGATATACCACCAAGATCAACAAAGCAGAGCAGGGCATTCGTACAAGCTTAGCCGCTTACGGTGACTATGTGTACTTTGGTGACATGGGAGGATCGCTGCAGTGCGTTGACATTAATACCATGCAGCCTGTATGGGTTCTCGATATGGGGGACAGTATGCTGGCTTCCGTTTCGCTTGAACCGGATAACCAGGGTAATGTAGCTCTTTATTGTGGTACCATTGTTCAGAAGACGAAGAAGAGCCGGGCATTGGAGCTCCTGAAAATCGATGCCCTGTCAGGAACAGTTTTATGGAGCTACAAGACGACTTATACTGCCAAGTATGAGAGCAAGAGCGCTGGAAAAGGTGTATATGCAGGTCTGATGGCTTCGCCTTTGGTGGGCCAGGGAGACATCTCCGATCTGGTGATCTTCAATGTAAACCGTCTGGCCGTTGATAAGAGCCATAACAGCGCTGTCCTGATGGCCATTGATAAAAATACGGGAGAGCAGGTCTGGGAAGAGATTCTGGACGCAGAGTCGATGTCTTCGCCTATTGCGATGTATGATGACAACGGAAAGAGCTACATCATTCTTGGCGATGAGAACGGAACGCTGCGCCTCCTGGATGGTTTTACAGGTTCTACCATGAGTACGGTCTCTCTCGGCGGCGCCATCAAGGCATCACCAGCAGCCTATGGCAACCGTATTGTAGTTGGAACCAATCTGGGAATGCTCTATTTTGTCGATGTAAAATGAACAATAAAACAAGAAGCAGCCGTATGGCTGCTTTTTGTTGTTCAGAGTGTTTTAAGTGAACGGACAAGGCGTTCATCCGGGGTGATATAGCAGGTCGACTGGTGAGTATAAGTGACAAATCCGGCAGGTGTACCCTTTGGCTTTTTGATATAGCGCCGGAGGGTTACATCAATGGGCACAGAAGCGGAATGACTCCCCTTCGAATAGAAAGCGGCAAGCTGAGCAGCTTCCTGCAGTGTGTTCTCCGGTACAGTGGCAGCGTGGACGATGACATGAGAACCGGGCATCCTTTGGGCATGCAGCCAGGTTTCCTCCCCACGGGCTCCCATGGTCAGACGCTCATTCTGCAGCGCATTTTTGCCTACTTCAATTTCAATACCATCGGAGGAAAGGAACCGCATCGGCTTGGAAGGAGCGTCCTTCCGGGGTTTGTTTTTTCCATGATGCGCTTTGAGGTATCCGGCTTGAGTCAGCAGATCACGGATTTCCTGGGCTTCCTGCAGGGTTGTGCATTTACGGAGATCATCTTCCATCTGTTCCAGCCAGAAGAGACTATCCTCAGCCTGTTTTTTCTGCTCCGTGGCCAGAGAAGCGGCTCCCCTTGCTTTCTGATAAAGCTTGAAATAGCGCTGAGCATTCTGGGCGGGAGAAAGGGAAATGTCCATGGGAATATCGATCATTTCACAGCTTTCACTGAAATAATTGATTACATGCGCTTTTTCTGAACCTTTTGAGAGCTGATAAAGGTTAGCCTGAAGCAGCTCTCCATTTCTCCTGTATTCATCCATGCGGGCAGCTTCCGCCAGAGCATTTTCCTGAAGGGCAATTTTACGACGGCATCGGTCTGCATGGGTTTTGATGACGTGGGCGATGTCTGAGACACGCTGGGTCATATGCTCATGCATTTCCCGCTCGGAGTAGAAAGAATCAAGGGCCTGGCTGGGACTGGGATATTCCCGGAAAGGAAGGCCGGCAAGATGAATCTGAGGGAAGGGAAAGACATCAGCAGGAACTCCGGTGTCAGAGAGAACAACAATACTGGGGGAACGTTCAGAAAGGGAAGCAAAATAGTCGTACAGACTGTTTGAAATATTCGAAATGTTCAGGTTTGACACCAATGCGTCGGGATCCTGGTGAATTTGTTCTGCTGCCTCCATGGCTGCTTGAGGAGAAAAACCGCTGACACAGGCCACAATGGCTTTGGACAGTTTTCCACCGTATTCCGTCATACGCATCGCAAGTTCATCAGCGGTAAGAGTTTCCGGGTTCAGCTTTTCCTGTGTGGCGGGAATTTCATAGAGAAGCCCCGGCTGTACCTGACGAAGGCGTGAAAGATCCCCGCTGACGCGGCGGATTGCATCGATAATACGCCTGTCCGGGCCCAGCAGGATGATATTTGAATGTTTGCCCATGATTTCAATGACCAGCGTCCGGTGAATGGAATCTCCCAGCTCATTGAGTGTCTGGAAGTCAATTTCCAGAATACGGTCACCCGCAATGCGCGATACGGAAAGCACACGCCCTCCGATCAGGTACTTGCGCAGAAGCATACAAAACATGGGAGGTTCCTGCGGCCCGGTGCGATTGCTGCCTGTAAGGTGTACTCTGGCTGTATTGGCTGAAGAGGAAAGTACCAGTTTCCTGTTTTCTCCCTGCGCACGTATAAAAAGGATGATCTCATCCCGTTCAGGCTGTATGATGCGGTCTACGCGGCCGTCTTTTAATTTCTGATTCAGTTCCCGGGCAATAAATCCCAGCATGACGCCATCCATCGGCATACCAATCACCTCTTGAGGCAGAATGTCTGTGCATTATACCATTGCGGCCCCGGGAAAGCAAAGGCTTGCATGGTAGGAGAAACAGCATTATACTTTTCCAGATTTACAGGAATGGAGGATATTGTAATGACAGAAAAACCGGTCTTGATCGCTGCTACGGGTAATCTGAACAAATTAAGGGAATTGCGGGAAATCCTGGGGGAACAGTATGACATTCTTTCCATGAAGGAAGCAGGTGTAATCGGAGAAGCAGAGGAAAACGGCATATCTTTTGAAGAAAATGCAGTTTTAAAAGCAGTGTATGTAATGGAACAGACCGGAAAGGCTGCCATTGCAGATGACAGCGGACTGGAAGTGGATGCACTTGGCGGGGCACCGGGAATCTACAGCGCCAGATATTGCGGCCATCATGGGGATGATGAAGCAAATAATGACCTGCTTCTTGAACGTCTGGCGAACATTCCTGCACCTCGGACAGCCAGATACCATGCTGCTGTGGCACTGGTATGCCCGGGAAGGAAGCCGGTGGTAGGACACGGCAGTTGCGAAGGGGAAATCCTGTTCGACAGAAGGGGAAATGGAGGCTTTGGCTACGATCCGCTGTTTCTCTGCGAGCTGGGAAAAACGTTTGCAGAGGTCACGGATCAGGAAAAGAACTCGATCAGCCATCGCAAACGTGCAATTGCCGATCTGCAGAAGAAACTGGAGGATGAAGCATGAGAATCGGCATTCTTTCCGATCTGCATGAAGATGGGTATCACCGGAGACTGCTGCTGGAAAAAATGGGCAAACTGGATTCCCTGCTTTTCCTTGGAGATATGACAAGGGATGCTGATGATTTATATGCATACTCGCTCGCACAGGAACCTTTCATTCCATTCTGGTCCGTGCGGGGAAATAACAATTTCACTTCAACGGAGCCGGACGAACTGACGGTTGAAATTGGAGGCAAACGCATTTTCATGACGCATGGCCATCTTTACGGTGTCCGGATTGGAGTACAGAACCTGGTTGCTCGGGCGAAACAGGCCGGAGCGGATGTTGCACTGTATGGACACACTCATATCCCCTTCTGTGATTATGTGGATAATACCCTGGTTATCAATCCGGGACCGGGAGGATCTTACGGATATGAGGGAAAACACATGGGATGCGTTATACTGATAGAAAACGGGAAGATGCGTGTGGAAACTGTTCAGGTATGATTTCGGGGAAAATGTGATAATTAACAAACAACGTTTAATAATGAAACAAAAAACATGCATAATGCATTGTTATTCAAGAGTAAATATGGTAGAATCAACCCATGGCCAAGCCATAAAAATATTGCGAAGGAGAAAATAAGATGAAGAAAAGTGTTTCAGTGCTTCTGACCCTTTGCCTGGTACTGGTTTTCAGCCTTGCAATGGCAGAAGCGGCTTTTACGCCTGGTACTTATGAAGGCACCGGCAAAGGCTACAGCGAAACAACGGCTGTCACCGTAAAGGTTACGGTGGACGAGAACGCCATCACGGCGGTGGAAATCGAGGGCGAAGGCGAACAGCCCTTCGGAGTGCCTCAGTTTGAAACCTATGCTAACGCGCTTATCGGACGTACCGATGCTGAAATTGATGCGGTTGCAGGCGCGACCATGACAAAGGACGGCATCAAGGAAGCTGTGGAGAAAGCTCTGGCGGCAGCACGTGGCGAAGAAGCTACAAGTGATGCACCTGTGAACTTTACCGCAGGCGAGTATACTGCGACGGCTTACGGCTACAACGGCCCTCTGACTGTCAAGGTAACTTTTGAAGCAGACAAACTTGCAGGAGTAGAGATTGTTTCTTCTGTGGAGACTGCTCACGTGGGCGATGTGGCATTTGATATCATGATTCCGGAAATGATTGCTGCAAATGGCTCTGGCGTGGATGGAGTTTCCGGTGCCACTTTCTCGACCCGTGCTCTTCGTAATGCTGTGAATGATGCTGCAGAGCAGGCTGCCTGCACCAATATGGAAGCCTTCAAGGCTGCCAAGGTGGAACATGTTGCAGGCGATGCCGTGGATGTCACTTATGATGTGGTCATTGTAGGTGCAGGCGGAGCAGGTGTTGCTGCTGCAGCACAGGCAGCTCAGGACGGCAATACGGTTCTGATCATTGAGAAGAACGCTGAAGTAGGAGGAAATACCCTCGTATCCGGCGGACAGTATCAGAGCGTCATGCCTTACCTGGTATGGGATCCGGCAGACCCCGATGCCACAACGGGAGTATATGCTTTTAACGGTCAGACTTATGATAAAGTCAAGTCCGTACAGGGCTGCATCAATGAGCTCAAGATGATCCTTAACTGGAGTGAGGAACCTTTTGATGCGGATTATTACAAGGATCATGAATTCGTTGCAGGAGATGCGCTTGAGCTTTCCAAGCATGGTGTGCATGCAGAGTATCTGCCCACGCTGCAGGAACTCAAGAAGGAAATCCAGGCCTATCTTGACTGGGCTCAGCCACAGTTGGATGCCGGTGTTCCGGAAAATCAGCTGACCCTGTTCTCAACTCTGAATCTTCATATTTTCCAGACATACTATGGCGGATTGCGCCAGAGTGCTGACGGAGAACAGTGGATTTATGGCAATGTTGATCTGGTCAAGCAGTTTATCGAAGGCGGCCAGGGACTGAAAGAATGGCTGGAGGCAATGGGCTCCACTTTCCGTGAGGATTCTCAGCCTACGCTGATCGGTGCACTCTGGTATCGTGAGAATGAGTTTATCGGCGCTGACGTAGATACAGACGGCAATGGCGAAAAGGAAAGCTATGGCGGCCGCTGGGGCACCTACTTTGTAGCACCGATTAACACTTTCCTCAAAGCGAATGAAGCCAATAAGATCATGCTGCGTACCACTGCAAATGAGCTTATCGTTGAAAACGGCAGAGTGACTGGCGTGAAGGCAACACAGTACGATGGTACGGAAGTAGTAGCACATGCAACAAAGGGCGTTATCCTGGCAACCGGCGGCTATGCGGCGAACATTCAGGAAGTCGTAGATGAGAATATCTACTGGTCTACGGAGTATTTGTCCACTGCAACCAAAACCACAAACCGCAACTCCCTGCAGGGCGACGGTATTGAGATGGCAAAGGCAGTCGGCGCAGATGTGACCGGCATGGGCTTTACTCAGCTGATGCCGATCTCCTGGGTTGACAATGGCAACCTGGCTTTCGGCGGCGGCAACTATGCATGCTGGATCAACCCGATGACAGGACATCGTTTTGTGGATGAAGGCTCTGAGCGCGATGTACTCTCTCTGGCTGAGTTCCGCAATGGTATGGAAGTCAACGGCACCAAGGGCGTATTCCTTGAGTTCTACAACGCAGAAGAGAAGATTCCCGGGCCGATCCAGCTTGCTGACGGTGATTTTGATGGAAGATACTATCGCCGCACGATTGATCAGCTGCCGGAGCTCTTCGCTGAAATTGGTGTCACAGCTGATCCGGCTGTCGTGATTGATACCATCCGTGCCTATGACATGGCAGTGATGACTGGTTCAGATTATCCGGACGTGGGCAAGGCAATTGCTTCCCGCTGCATTGGCAATGTGGAGAAGAATGAGGATGGAACCTACAATGTGGATTCCTATGATCTTGAAGGAACACTCCTGACCATCCGGCTCATGGCCCCATCTACGCACCATACAATGGGCGGCATCGTGGTTGATACGGATCGGCATGTCCTGGATGCTGAAGGCAATGCCATTGCAGGCCTTTATGCTGCCGGTGAAGTGACCGGAGGCATCCATGGAGGCAACCGCCTTGGAGGCAATGCCATCGTGGAGATCTTTGTATCCGGAAGGACTGCAGCACAGGCTGTAAACAGCGACAACCAGTAAAAAGGACTCCTCCTTTGACCGTGCAATTTCATACGTTGCAGCCTTGCCGTAAGGAATGGTCTTTGGAAAGGAATATGAGATAATGTCTTTCGCTTTCTGAGAGGTTCCGGAAAGAAAAACGGAATCAGTGCCAGCCTTGGATTAGGCAGACCGCTGGGTATGTTCCTGATATTCGTTATATCAGGGCAGCTGCATGTGTACTGTCAAAGATCCGAAGTCAGAATAAAAAGGGTTTCATCCCAGAAAACTGAACTGTTCCTGGCGATGAAACCCTTTCCTATCTAAACGACAGATTCCCAGTCAGATATACCATCGTAAGAAAACCTAAACATCGTACTTACAGGAATAATTTACTCAGACTTCCCAAATAGGAAATGACCTTCGAACCTTGAAAAATCTAAAAGAACCAAGCTCCAAATACGATCAGGAAGTTCTCAACTGTAGTGCATGCTGATAGCTGATCGGAAGACGTCCGATGAAGCTGGCCACAAACTCGTCCAGTTGGCTAACCACGATCATTCAGTAATTTAGGGATATCTTACTTTCATGTCGTATCTTTTAAAATGGTTTCACACGCAGAAATCATTGTAAAATAAAGAAAAATTCATTTTCCTATTGTGTTTTACTTCCTCTTGTGATACAATACGCTTATAGATATTACCGATATGACAGGGGGGTGGAGACCATGCCAGGAAAGCCCAGTTCCATTCCGGAAAACATCCGAAAGTTCCGCCCGGATATCTGCACTGAAATAAAAGAAATCAGCGGTCATTATTACGTTTACTCCTATCATTCCATTAAGCTGCCAAGCGGCAGATGGGGAAAGAAGACAGATAAATGTATCGGAAAAATCATTCCCGGTAAGGGCTTCATTCCCAATAAGAATTATGTTCGCGAAGACATTCCGGATTCTGAAGATGAAATCACTGTCCTTGAGTATGGACAGTACGCACTCGTCGATCAGATTGCGGCGAACGTTCGAAGAGACCTGGAAGGCTGCTTCCCGCTGGATCGGGCAGGGCAGATCTTCGCAGCTGCCTCCATATTATTTGTGAATGACTTTGTACCTGTGGACCAGATTCAGGCTTTCTATGAGCAGAGCTGGCTCTGCGTGAATTACCGGAATTATCCCTTCAAAATGGGAAGGACCGCTGTCGGGAGCATGCTGGACGATCTGGGAAGAAGAACAAAACATGTTACCAATTATGAAAAGAACCTTCTGGTTCATTCCTCTTCAGAGGTTGCCATTGACGGCCATGCGATTCGATCCTGTTCAGATGAGAATGATCTGGCAGAGAAAGGGTACAAATTCTGTACTCTCGGTGAGGACCAGGTAAACCTGTTAATGGGTTACGATGTGAATACCGGGAAACCATTGTTCGCGAGGATGTTCCGTGGCTCCTGCAATGATAAGTCAACGGTTGAGGATCTGGTTGATCTGCTGCAGCTGAATAATATCCTGTTCATCGTAGACCGGGGATTCTACAGTGAACCCAATCTGAAGCTGTTTTCCCAGAATGGGAACAGCTATATCATACCGGTACCCGCGCACCTGAATGCATTCAGGGAAACGATGGCCCAGGTCAGCTATAACGGCAGTTTTTACTACCGCTCCGGGAAAAAACACTCCCGAGTTCAGTATTACGAGAGAAAAGTCTCGGATGCAAGGCGCATTATCGTATTCAGAGACGTTGATGAGAACGAAAAGTGCCGGTTTAATTATCAGCGATGCATCGACCAGGGGAAAAAGGGATATACAGCAGAGAAGCTTGAGGAACAGAAGGAGTTTTTCGGCGTATATGTTCTTCAGACCAACAGTTCCAGGCCGCCGGAGGAAGTGTTTACATCCTACAAAAAGCGCTGGGGTATTGAAACGCTTTACCAGTATATAAAGAACCGCGCTGATTTCAACAATCTCAAGTTCGAAGATTACTATGAAGAGCAGGGATTCTCCTTTATCATGCTGGTTGTAGCCCAGATTCACCAGGAAATGATCAGGGTTCTGCAGAAACTCCATGACAACACCACTTCGATCAACGATCTGCTGTTGAAAGCCAGGACGATGAAGATGGAAAAACGTGGTGACTTCTGGAACTTGAAAAATGACAGAAAGAAAGATCTCGCATTACTTGAAAAAGTCGGTTTTAAGCCGCAGGAACGTATACAGGTGCTGTGAAGTTACTCATATCGCTAAAAACCTGCATGATCGTGGCTAACAGATAGTCCGAACCGTTCCTGGATCATCTGTAGCATTATCTCGATGATGAGCTGAAGCGCATGGCTAAAGGTAATGTCTGCCAGTTCATCAGCCATGATGAGGAACAATTCGCCGATCGTTCGGTCATCGCAGTTATTCCGCTGCTGCAACGACAACAGCATATATCGGATGAAGACCAGAGGACGTGAGCTGTCAGTGCATCATACAACAGGCTGTGACAGTCAGAACCGAGATTTAGTATAGACTTGCAGGTCTTGAAAATAATTTCGACATCCCATATTTTCCCGTAAACACGCAGAATCTCTTCCTCTGGCAGAGCGGTATCGGTACAGATAAAAGCAATCCAATCTTTCTTCTTGTTCCGGTTTCTGACACAAACGATCTTTGACGGAAGTGATTGACCGTTTTTCAGGTAGATGTTGACTTTCACTGACAGCAGATACCTGGAGCGGCCGCGGTGCTTCTTGCACATTCTGAAGATCTGCTTGATATTCATCCGTTTCTCTTCATATTCATTGAACACTTTCGATGACTTCTTGATCATAGCGATCGTGTTCAGTCCACATTCTTCATGGCTCCGGATGATATCTTTAGGATTGGCGAACCAGGTATCGAACAGAACATATTTGGCACTGTGTCCGGCCTTGATGGCTGTTTTCAGCATATCCAGCATGACATCAGTGGCTTTGCTTAGCGCCTGCTTCCGGCGTTTGGCCGCCAGAGATCTCTGGTCGAACTGTTTTGTGACGCCAACCATGTTATACGCTTTTGACGATCCCAACAGACGTCCAAGGATCGGAAAGAAACTGTTACCGTCAGACCATCCCAATGTCAGTAGACGGAAACCGCGCTTGTACTTCATAGACACATGGTCGAATACCCGGGAACACAGTTCTGTTTTCTTCCCGCCGGTTCTTTTGAACAGGCTGTCATCGATGATGAATACATCTTGACGATCTTCTCCGGTCAGTTTCCGGATGGATCCGTTGATAATTCTTGCTGAAAGCAGACAGGTCAGTCTTTCCCAATTGGTCTTGACCGAATTCAGAAAGCGGTAGACTGTGTTTTTGCCGAAGTCTTCAGAGTATCGCCCAGTCATGATCTGCATATACATGCTACGATCGCAGAAGACAAGACACAGGAGATAGCGGAAGATTTCGAAAGCAGAATGACCTTGCTGTTTTTCGGCGCGGCATGCTTTCAAAAGACCCCGCACCTTGTAATCAGTGAAGAATTTTCTCAGAGTTCCCGTGATTTCCATCTGTTCATTTTCGCTGATCTGTGCTATGCTTGTCATGGCAAAAGCCTCCTGTGGATGATGGTTTGTTAGCACTTACATTATACCACTTTTGCGAGGCTCTTGCCTTTATTTTTCAATGTTTTCATCTATTTTATGCTTGGTTCCTATAGAGTTTTCAAGGTCTGATCCGCATTATTCATGTGGGAAGTTTGAGTAACCACTATTAACCATTGACCCATTTCCAAGGAAGGAAGAAACCCTATGCAAGCAATTATCCTAGCAGCAGGCATGGGTAAGCGTTTAAAGGAACTTACCCAGAACAACACCAAGTGTATGGTCAAGGTGAATGGCGTGACCCTTATTGACCGTATGCTTCATCAAATCGAAAGGCAGCACCTTTCCCGCATTATTATTGTGGTCGGCTATGAAGGCCAGAAGCTGATTGATTACATCGGCAAGCTGGACATTCAGACGCCGATCATCTATATCAATAATCCAATCTATGACAAGACCAACAACATTTACTCACTGGCCCTTGCAAAGGACTGGTTGGTTAAAGATGATACTCTCTTGTTTGAATCTGATCTGATTTTCGAGGATTCAGTACTGGAGGCTCTGGTTAGCGACCCTCGTGAGACGCTGGCGCTTGTGGACAAATACGAATCATGGATGGACGGTACTTGTGTTAAGCTTGGCGAGGACGATTCAATCGAGGCATTTGTACCCGGGAAGAAGTTCAAGTTTAACGAAATCAAGGATTACTATAAGACAGTCAATCTATATAAGTTCAG
Organism: uncultured Clostridia bacterium; assembly: GCA_947167215.1. Classification (GTDB taxonomy): domain Bacteria; phylum Bacillota; class Clostridia; order Christensenellales; family Aristaeellaceae; genus Ventricola. The sequence continues at coordinate 2,914 of CAMVHE010000076.1, read as the reverse complement.
CAGGCATTTCTCGGAAACACACTATGTTCCGTTCCTTGACGCATACCAGGCTGCTCTCGGCCAGAATGAATACTACGAGCAGGTTCTCCGCGTAATTACTATGCTGGATGAGCCGGAAATCAAGGCAAAAAGGCTGGATGGACAACGATGGTATGAGATTGATGATATTCAGGATTTGGATATTGCTGAATCTATCTTTACACCTGACGATGACGAGAAGGTAAGGATGCTACAGGGCCGCTACGGCGGCTACTGGCGATACCCGAAACTGCTTGATTTCTGTTACCTTGTAAATCCTTATTTTCCTTCTTCGAAAATGAAGGATGAGCTGAGGGCTAATTTTGATACGTTGCTGACGCAATACCCGTCTGGTATGCGTGTGAACAGCCTTCTGGCGGCTAAGAATTTCGGCGTCCATCAGGAAAATATCCTTGTAGGCAATGGCGCGGCGGAACTGATTAAGAGTCTCATGAGCCATCTTCATGGGAAGATTGGCTTTATCCGTCCTACCTTCGATGAATACCCAAACCGGTATGACAGGGAGAACTCTGTTGATTATACTCCTGTCAATCATGACTACTCCTACACGGCAGATAACCTGATGGAGTATTTCGGTGATAAGGGAATTGAAAGTCTGGTTGTGATTAACCCTGACAATCCGAGTGGAAACTACATAAAGAAACACGACCTTCTTCGGCTGATTTCATGGGCGGCTGAGAAGGTCATCAAACTTGTTATAGACGAATCCTTCGTGGACTTCGCGGACGAAGAGGATAATACCCTGATCGACCAGGAAATCCTCTCTGCAAATCCTCATCTATATGTGATGAAGAGCATCTCCAAGTCATACGGTGTTCCAGGACTCCGGCTCGGTGTTCTAGCTTCTGGTGATACAGAGACCATTGCAACTATGAAAAAGGACGTTGCCATTTGGAACATTAATTCCTTTGGCGAGTTCTATATGCAGATAGAGGAGAAGTATAAAAAAGACTACAGTGCTGCGCTTGTAAGGATCCGGGAGGAAAGAGCTCGGTTCCAGGGCGAGCTTTCAAGAATAAAGGGTGTACGGGTGATACCGTCTCAAGCGAACTTTGTTATGGTGGAGTTGGAAGATGGCATCAGCCCTAAGGAGCTCCTGAAGACGCTCTTGATCAAGTATAACCTGCTGATCAAAGAGCTTACAACAAAGACGAATGGCAGGAATTATCTGCGTTTGGCTGTGAGAAACACAGCAGACAACGATGCTCTGCTTGCAGCGATGCGAGAGGAGCTCGGTGAAAAATGAAGATTACCATTGTCGGAGGGGGAAATATAGGGACACAGTTCGCTGTCCACTGCGCAGAGAAGGGGCATGAAGTGACAGTAGTCACCTCAAAGCCGGAAGTGTTTTGTAAGCATCTGACGATTGTCGATGAAAACGGGACTGTAACGCATGAAGGTAATATTTTTCATGCGACGAGCGATCCTGTTTCTGGATATGAATATGCTGATTTCATTATGGTAACTTTACCGGCAAATATGATGAAGGCTTGTGCGGATGAGGTGTTTAGGTGCTCCAAGAAGGATGCAATAATCGGTGTAGTGCCCGGAAACGGCGGTAGTGAATGCGCTTTTCATCGGTCTATTGAACGGGGAAATACATTCTTCCTATTGGAAAGAGTGCCGGCAATAGCAAGGCTGGTGGAAAAAGGAAAGTGCGTCAAATCAACAGGATATAGAGGAGAACTGCACATTTCATCGCTGCCATCGACAAAAGCGCAGAAATGCTGCGAGCTGATAGAAGGTATCTTTGATATTCCTTGTGTTTCGATACCAGGAATTCTGAACCTTACTATGACGCCATCTAACCCAATTCTGCACACAACGAGGCTGCGGACAATATTTGATGATTATCATGACGGAATTGTGTATGATCGGATTCCACTTTTTTTCGAGGACTGGGATGATAAATCGTCGCGTCTCCTTCTTGACTGCGATGAGGAAGTCCAGGAAATATGCCAGGCGCTACCGGGATTGCAGTATGTGAAGTCTTTGAGAGACCACTATGAATCCCAAACAGTGGAAGCAATGACGAGAAAACTTTCAAGTATTCCGGCTTTTAGGGGCATTGGTACACCATCGGTGAAAGTAGAAGGAGGATACATTCCTGACCTGCATTCAAGATACTTTACAGCGGATTTTTCATTTGGGCTAAGCATCATTCAGCAAATTGGAGCGTTTGCGGGTGTGAAAACCCCATCTATAGACGCAACTATGGACTGGTATGAGAAGATAGCTGTGGAGACGAAGTCCTTTCGATATAGTGATTATGAAATAAGTTCCCGAGAGAAGTTCCTGTTTTTTTATCAACGTTAAGTTAGCACATTACACCAGAGCTTCCATAAGCTTCAGATCAGCTTCATAAACTATTCTAAGATTGTTGTGGTTGCCCTCGCAAAAATATAATTCTTTTCCCAGATGGTGAAGGAAGACGGAGCAGATCGTTTCGTCCATCGGATGATGGGCATCAGCTGCTTCCAGAAAGGCCTGACGCAGGATTCCGGCGGTGTAGAGCTCTGGAAACTGCACATTGATGAGTCGTGACGCAGGAAGGTGTGTCAGGCCTTCACCATGCTCGCCTTCAAGAAATGGAGTCATTCTGTCCATACGCTCAAAAGTGATTGCTGTACCAAATCGCTTACAGCATCGGATCGCGTTTGAGATGGTTTCTGGGTCTACAAACGGCCGTGTGGCTTCTTGATAGATCAGGTTATCAAACACGCTCGGTTTGGGCGACAGCCACTCGACAGCATTTCTTGTCCAACGACGAAATATCATGACTGTCGGCGACAGATTTACGACAAAATAAAATTGGAATATAATAATACTTTCCCAATTTTCCGGACTATAGGACAGTACTCGCATTTTTCCTGGG
>CAMVHE010000075.1 GCA_947167215.1 uncultured Clostridia bacterium | reverse complement strand
ACATTGATTAAGAATCGGCACTTTTTCCCTCTAGGGTGTAACTCTCAATAAGTTACGGTCATTTTCTCTTTTATTCTCAGAAACACATCCTTCCTCCACAGTGTGCTTCGTTTTCCTTCCTTCCAGGACTTTACCGAAATTCCGGAACGGCCAGGCCATGCCTTTCAGAAAAAGTACCTGGTTCTTCAGAAAACACGAATATCAAAAAAACTCTTTCCTTTTTATCCTTTCTATGATACAATAGCCCGCACATGACAGTGACGGAGAAGAGTACGTCTGAAAACACCTGAAGAGAGCATCCGGTTGGTGCAAGGATGCGGCAGTGCAGGCGGAATACACTCCTGAGTTTCTTCCTGAACCTTCCATGCAGTAGGGAAAGACGGTTCGGCCCGTTAAAACCGCTTAAGGGATGCCCCTGTGCATCTGAATCCGAGGTGGTACCACGATTGCATCGTCCTCTGTTCCCATATGGGAACAGAGGACGTTTTGCTATAGAACGGCCTTTGGCCAGAAAGGAAAAAAATCCAATGAAAATCTACGAGGAACTGCAGCAAAGAGGCCTGATCGCTCAGGTCACCGATGAACCGGAAATCCGGGATCTGATCAACAATGGAGGTGCACGGTTCTATATCGGTTATGATCCGACCGCAGACTCCCTCCATGTAGGTCATTTTATGACCCTCTGCCTGATGAAGCGGCTCCAGATGGCCGGCAATACCCCCATCGTGCTGCTGGGCGGTGGCACCGGATATATTGGCGATCCCAGCGGGCGTACTGATATGCGCAGCATGCTTACCCCCGAAACCATTCAGCACAACTGCGACTGCTTCAAAAAGCAGATGGAGCGTTTCATTGAGTTCGGCGATGGAAAAGCCATCCTTGCCAATAATGCCGACTGGCTCCTGAAACTCAATTACATTGACCTGCTTCGGGAAGTTGGTGCCCATTTCTCTGTCAACAACATGCTCCGTGCCGAATGCTACAAGCAGCGCATGGAACGCGGTCTCTCCTTCCTGGAGTTCAATTACATGATCATGCAGGCTTATGACTTCCTGCATCTGCATGAGACGTACCAGTGCAACATGCAGTTTGGCGGCGATGACCAGTGGAGCAACATGCTGGCCGGCACCGAACTGATTCGGAAGAAAACCGGCGATGATGCCTATGCTCTGACCATCACCCTGCTCATGAACAGTGAAGGCAAGAAAATGGGCAAAACCGCCAAAGGTGCTGTCTGGCTGGATCCCAACAAGACCACTCCCTTTGAATTCTACCAGTACTGGCGCAACGTGGATGACAGTGACGTCATGAAGTGCATTCGTCTTCTGACCTTTGTCCCGCTTGAGCAGATTGAAGAAATGGACCACTGGGCAGATAACCGCATCAATGAAAAGAAGGATATTCTCGCCTATGAACTGACCGCTCTCATCCACGGCAATGAAGCAGCTGACAAGGCCAAGGAAGCCAGTCGTGCTCTTTTTTCCGGCGATGGCGACGACAGCAACATGCCCACCACAACGCTGTCTGATGACGAAGTGCCCGCCGAAGGCATTGCCCTCATCGACCTCATGATGCGCTGCAACATGGCTTCCAGCCGCAGTGAAATCCGCCGGCTCATCCAACAGGGCGGCGTCCAGGTCAATGGTGAACAGGCTTCCTCCTTCGACCAGATTATTACGAAAAGCGCCATCGAATCCGGCGTCAAGATCCGCAAGGGGAAAAAGGTTTTCCACAAGGCAATCATCGGATAAAAGCTAAGGCCTGACAGACTGTCAGGCCTTTTCTGATGCATTTTTGTAAACTGTCTATTCCTTATCCACCACAACATTTTCACGGCCGAAGGTATCGAAGATCCGATTCAGATTTTTTTCTTTTCTTCGTTCATCTTCTGCCTTTGCCGCCAGAATCGAGGCATTGGTTTCCTGTACGGTTCCTTCCACTGCTGCCCGGAAAGTACACGGATAACCTGCCACCTCGCTGAGCGCCTTTTCCATGGGCTGCTTGTAACCGGCGCTGTTCAGCATATTCACATAGATAGCTCCCACCTGTTTATTGAACACCTCAATAAACTGCCCGTCTCTGGCAGACACCAGTCTTCCGTTGACAAAAATGTTTCCTCTCGAAGGTTCCTCTTCCCGGAGTTTCTTCAGCGCCTTTTTCCAGATATCCTTCATCTCATCCGTCAGGTTTGGATCTTCCTCCGTATTCTGGGGCTTCGGCGACGTACTGGCTGCCGGAGCTTCCTTCTTTGCCTCTGGCGCTCCGGCCTTCGGAGCACCCGACGGCGCTCCGCTTTTTACAACCACACCCTCGCGAATCCTGCGTTCGAGTTCTGCCACCCGCTCGACAAGCGCTTCCACCTGGACCTCTTCCTCCGGAAGGCATGCCCTCAATGCAGCCGTTTCGAGTACATATCGGGGCTGTGGTGACCATCTCGTGTCCGATTCAGCCTTGAGAAACAGATTCATAAGCCGCATCAGCCTGGCAGAGCTGGTCTTTCCCGCCTGTTCCACATAAGCTGCCGCGTCTTCAGTGGTTACTTCAAGCACCGCTGATACCTGATCCGCATTGCTGACAGAAGCCAGAAGCAGCGCACGCAAATGTCCCGTAATGTCTTTCAGGAAAACCTGAACCTCTCTGCCTCTGCGCATGACATCATCGATCTGCTGCATGATTGCCGCAGTGTCCCCGTCCAGCATTTTTTCCACGAAGGAAAAAATGGTTTCCCGGTCCGAAGCTCCCAGGATCTCCCGTACCAGCGTATCGGTCAGGCCATCTGCCGTTTCTCCTGCATACCCGAGACACATGTCCGTAATCGACCATGCATCCCGCATACCGCCTTCCGCCGCCCGGGCAATGCGCGCAACTGCCTGCTTTTCATAGGGCACCCCGTCCAGATCCAGCGCCGATTCCACCCTTTTTTCAATAAGCTGTGCAGGAATCCGTCCGAAGTCAAAGCGCTGGCATCTTGACAGAATTGTTGCGGGAATGCGCTGCGGCTCCGTCGTCGCCAGAATAAACTTGGCATGTGCAGGCGGTTCCTCCAGGGTCTTGAGCAGTGCGTTGAATGCACCTGTCGACAGCATATGCACTTCATCAATGATGTAAACCCGGTATCTGCCCACGGCAGGCGGGTATTTTACCTGTTCCCTCAGATCCCGTATTTCATCAACGCCATTATTGCTGGCAGCATCAATTTCAAGAATATCCAGTGCATTTTCTTCTGCAAGACGCTTGCAGGTGGGACATACACCGCATGGGTCGCCATCCTGGGGCGTTTCACAGTTGATTGCCCTGGCAAACACTTTGGCCGCTGAGGTTTTTCCCGTGCCACGGGTACCGCAGAAAAGATATGCATGCGCAATTCTGCCGTTTTCCACCTGAGAGCGAAGTGTACGGATAACCGCTTCCTGTCCCACAAAATCCTCGAAAAACTGCGGGCGGTACCGCCGATACAATGCCTGATATGCCATGATGCGCCTCCATCCAATGATGCATGAAAGCATATCACAATCAGGACTTCTTTACAACCTTCCCTTCCAATGATAAAATTTCCACTATCCGTGATTTTCCGTAATCAAAGGGATTTACTACTCTGTGCAAAAAGGAGTCTTATTTTATGCGCACTTCTGAACGTTTTCTGCGTTATGTTTCCGTTTATACCACTTCAGACCCCTCTTCCTCTTCCGTTCCCAGCACCGCGAGGCAGCTTGATCTTGCCCGTCTGCTTGCTGATGAAATGAAAGAACTGGGATTTTCCGATGTTTCCGTTTCTGAATTCGGTGTCGTGTACGGTTTTCTGCCGGCAACTCCCGGTCTTGAGAAACAGCCTGCCCTTGGGTTCATCGCCCATATGGACACTGCACCCGATGCGTCCGGCAAAGATATTCATCCTCAGATCATTTCCGATTATGACGGAGGTGACGTCCTGCTGGCAGGAAGTGGTGACATTCTCTGCCCTTCCGCATTTCCTTCTCTCAAAAAGCTTAAGGGCATGACGCTGATCACCACGGACGGCACCACGCTTCTCGGTGCGGACGATAAAGCCGGCGTCGCTGAAATCATGACCGCCTGCGAGCAGATTCTTGCGGAAAACCTGCCCCACGGAAAAATCTGCGTTGCATTTACGCCGGACGAGGAAATCGGTTCGGGGGTTGACCATTTCGACGTAAAGCACTTTGGCGCTGCTTATGCCTATACGGTTGATGGCGGCGAAGAAGGGGAGATTTCTTACGAAACTTTTAATGCCGCCTCTTCAGATGTCACAATTAAAGGCTTTTCTGTCCATCCCGGCAGTGCCAAGGGTACAATGATCAACGCTGCTCTGGTCGCCATGGAGTTTAATTCCATGCTCCCCTCGGGTGAAATTCCCTCTCTCACCGAACAATATGAAGGCTTCTTCCATCTGACGGGCATGGGCGGTTCTGTGGAGCATGCCGAGCTGCACTATATTGTCAGGGATCACGATCTTGCGCATCTGCGTATCCGCACCGGCATGCTTGACCATATTGCCAAAGTTCTCAATGAGAAATACGGCAGGGAAATCGTCTTCGTAAACAGCCAGGAGCATTATTACAATATGCGGGAGAAAATTGAACCGCACATGGAACTGGTGGAAAATGCGAAACGCGCCGCCAGTGTTGCCGGAATGACTCCCTTCACCTATGCTGTCCGCGGTGGTACGGACGGATGCCGCCTTTCCTTCATGGGCCTTCCCACCCCGAACCTCTGCACCGGAGGTTTTGCCTATCACGGCCGTTTTGAACACATCGCCATGGAAAGCATGGACCGCTGCGCGCACATGGTGAAGCTGCTCATGACCAGCATCCGCTGATGCAAAGCTGCCGCAGATTCCCTCCGCACTCTTTTCAGACGTTCCCGCCCGGGAACGTCTTTTTGCAATATAAAAAGCGCCTCTGGAATGTCCAGAGGCGTCCTTTATCAATAGGATTCGTGAATGGTAATATCTTTGTAGCGCGGCATTCCGGTTCCGGCAGGAATCAGTTTGCCGATAATGACATTCTCTTTGAGTCCGACCAGCGGGTCTTCCTTGCCCTTGATAGCCGCTTCGGTAAGAACGCGGGTGGTCTCCTGGAAAGAAGCAGCTGCCAGGAAAGAATCCGTAGCCAGTGAGGCCTTGGTGATACCCAGCAGAATACGCTTGGCAACTGCAGGGCGTCCGCCTTCCTGAATCGTGCGTTCATTTTCCTTTTCGAAATGGAAGATATCCACCATGGAGCCCGGCAGCATGCGGGTATCGCCAGCATCTTCCACGCGCACCTTACGGAGCATCTGATGAACGATGACCTCGATATGCTTGTCGCCGATGCCAACGCCCTGGAGTCGGTAAACCATGAGAACCTCTTTAAGGAGGTGCTCCTGCACAGCCTTGACACCCAGAATGCGGAGCAGATCATGGGGGTTGATCTGGCCTTCTGTCAGTTCATCACCGGCCTGGACCATATCGCCTTCCTTGACCTTGAGACGGGAACCATAGGTGATGGGATACGCCTTGATGTTGTCCCCTTCTCCTTTGATGACAATCTCGCTGTTCTTCTTCTTGTTCTCACGCATGCCAATCTCACCGGAGATTTCTGCCAGCACCGCTTCACGCTTCGGCCGCCGTGCTTCAAACAGCTCTTCAACACGGGGAAGACCCTGTGTGATATCCTTCTCCGAAGCGACACCGCCGGTATGGAAGGTACGCATGGTCAGCTGTGTACCCGGCTCACCGATGGCCTGTGCGGCAACAATGCCGACAGCTTCACCGATATTGACCCAGCCGCCATGGGCCAGATCCTGTCCATAGCACTTGACGCAGATGCCGTTTTCATTGCGGCATGTCAGTACGGAGCGAATCTGTACTTCCTTAATTCCGCAGTCGACGATCTCCTTGCCCATGTCATACGTGATCATTTCATTGCAGGGTACGATAAGCTTGCCAGTCTGCGGATTAAAGACATCCGCTGCAGCAGTACGGCCCACCACACGGTCAAGCAGGCTCTCGATAGGATCGTGCTCCGAACCGATGGCAGAAACCGTAATTCCGCGGATCTTCTCATGCCGGGAAGCGAAGCAGTCCACTTCACGGATAATAACTTCCTGGGAAACGTCTACCAGACGACGGGTCAGATAACCAGAGTCTGCCGTACGCAGAGCAGTATCCGACAATGCTTTACGGGATCCATGAGAAGACTGGAAGAACTCGAGCACGGAGAGGCCTTCACGGAAGTTTGCCTTAACCGGCATTTCCAGAGGACGGCCCGTCGGGCTTGCCATCATGCCGCGCATGCCTGCCAGCTGGGAAACCTGAGAAATAGAACCACGGGCACCTGAGTCAGTCATCATACGAACAGGATTGAACTCATCCATGTGGTTCATGATCTTGCCCTTGATGGCGTCCGTGGTGTCGCTCCAGATGCTGACCACACGGGTATAACGTTCTTCATCCGTCAGGAGGCCGCGTTTGAACAGCCTTTCAATCTTCCGGACTTCCTGTTCCGCCTCCGCCAGAATCGGCTTCTTTTCCGGGGGAACGATGATATCGGAAACCGATACGGTAATCGCGCCCAGTGTAGAGTACTTATAACCCATCGCCTTGATGTTGTCGAGAACCCTTGCGGTCTCGGAAACACCATGCGCACGGAAACACATGTCAACGATCTGGCCAAGCTCCTTCTTGCCGACCTTCTTGTCGATTTCAAGCTTGAACATATCATCGAGTGTATTGCGAGGTACAAATCCCATATCCTGAGGCAGATTGTCATTGAGGATCAGGCGTCCCAGAGAGGTTTCAATTACCCTGCGATGCACTTCTCCCTGCCACAGGCGGTCAATGCGGACCTTGATCTTTGCCTGCAGATCCAGCTGTGCAGTCAGATAAGCCATCATGGCTTCATCCTGGTTGGCAAACAGCCGGCCTTCACCCAGCGCGCCGGGACGGATACAGGACAGATAATAGCAGCCGATAACCATATCCTGAGAAGGAGAAATAACCGGCTTTCCATCCTGAGGCTTCAGGATGTTGTTGGCGCACAGCATCAGGAAGCGGGCCTCGGCCTGTGCTTCCATGGAAAGCGGTACATGTACTGCCATCTGGTCTCCGTCGAAGTCTGCATTGAATGCAGTACATGCCAGCGGATGCAGCTTGATGGCCTTGCCTTCCACCAGCACCGGTTCAAAGGCCTGAATGCCCAGGCGGTGAAGCGTCGGTGCACGGTTCAGCAGCACCAGATGTTCCTTGATAACCTTTTCAAGGTTCTCCCAGACCTTCGGCTCTCCCCGGTCCACCATGCGCTTGGCGCTCTTCACGTTATGCACAATGTTGTCGTTGACCAGCCGCTCCATGACGAAAGGCTTGAAAAGTTCAAGGGCCATTCCCTTGGGCAGACCGCACTGATACAGCTTAAGCTCTGGTCCGACGACGATAACAGAGCGGCCGGAATAGTCAACACGCTTGCCCAGAAGGTTCTGACGGAACCGGCCCTGCTTGCCCCGCAGGAAATCGGAAAGGGATTTGAGGGCACGATTGCCCGGTCCCGTGACGGGACGTCCGCGGCGGCCGTTATCAATAAGTGCATCCACCGCTTCCTGGAGCATGCGCTTTTCATTGCGAACGATAATATCCGGTGCGCCCAGCTCGAGCAGTCTCTTCAGACGGTTGTTGCGGTTGATAACCCGGCGGTACAGATCGTTAAGGTCGGAGGTGGCAAAGCGCCCGCCGTCAAGCTGAACCATAGGACGAAGGTCCGGCGGCATAACCGGAACCACGTCCAGAATCATCCATTCTGGTTTGTTGCCGCTCAGCCGGAAAGCCTCAACAACTTCCAGACGCTTGATGGCTTTTGCCCGTTTCTGGCCTTCGGTCTCCCGGAACCGCTCCTTTTCCGTAAGGGTTGCGATTTCGTTTCTCAGCTCCGTGCTGAGTGCCTCCAGGTCCACTCTCTGCAGCAATTCCTTGACAGCCTCGGCGCCCATGCCGACCCGCAGGGGTTCACCGCCTGCTTCAAGATCGGAAAGGTACGTCGGAGCAGTGATTGCCTGGCGATATTCACCTTCGCTCAGAACCGCATTGGGAAGCAGCGTGGAGCATCCCGGATCCAGCACGATATATGCCGCAAAATAGAGAACGCGTTCGAGGGATCTGGGCGAAATGTCAAGCAGGGTACCCATACGGCTGGGGATTCCCTTGAAATACCAGATGTGGCTGACAGGAGCTGCCAGTTCAATATGGCCCATGCGCTCACGGCGCACTTTTGCCCTTGTAACTTCAACGCCGCACTTGTCGCAGATAATGCCTTTGTTGCGGACGCGCTTATACTTGCCGCAGTTGCATTCCCAGTCCTTGGTCGGTCCGAAGATCCTTTCGCAGTACAGGCCATCCCGCTCCGGCTTCAGGGTACGATAGTTAATCGTCTCAGGTTTGGTCACCTCTCCATGGCTCCATGCCCGGATCTGTTCCGGGGAAGCCATGGAAATCTGAATAGAAGACAGATTGGTTAATTCAGACAAAAGGGTACACTCCCTTTCTATATTCGGTCAGATGCGGGGCGCATGACTGCGCCCTGCATCGGGATATCACGCATAAAAAGGCACCTATCAGAGATCCAGATCATCGGATTTGTCCCCGTTATCATCATCAAAGTCGAGGTCGAAATCCAAATCCTCTTCCTCTTCTTCCCCGTTGCCATCCTTGCTGTAGTCATCGTCTAACGTAATGTCATCGAGGCCCTCAAGGTCAAAGTTGAAGTCTTCATCGCTGACGTCAAATTCGTCATCTTCTTCCTCTTCATCCTTATTGCTGAACCCGATGGGCGTATTCTCCTCCGGAGCAATCTTCTTATCATGCTCGTAGGGATCGTCCTCATCCTCCAGTTCACGAATGACAATCTCATTGCGATCCTGGTCGAGTACTTTGATATTCAGGCTGAGGGATTCCAGTTCCTTGATCAGAACCTTAAAGCTCTCGGGCACGCCCGGTGCGGGAATATTCTTGCCCTTCACGATGGCCTCGTAGGCCTTTACACGGCCGACAATGTCATCCGACTTGACGGTCAGGATTTCCTGCAGCGTGTTGGCAGCGCCATAAGCTTCCAGCGCCCAGACTTCCATCTCGCCGAAACGCTGTCCGCCGAACTGGGCCTTGCCGCCCAGAGGTTGCTGCGTAACCAGGCTGTATGGACCCGTGGACCTGGCATGCATCTTGTCGTCAACCAGGTGATGGAGTTTGAGATAGTACATGTAGCCGACGGTAACCCGGTTCGAGAACTTGTCACCGGTACGGCCGTCGTAGAGTTCCGTCTTTCCGTCAATGGGCAGTCCGCCCTTTTCAAGGGCACGCTCGATGGACTCAAAAGTTGCACCGTCAAAGTCAGGGGTTGCCACATGCCAGCCGAGTGCTTTGGCTGCCATGCCAAGATGTACCTCCAGCACCTGACCGAGGTTCATACGGCTGGGAACGCCCAGAGGATTCAGCACGATCTGCAAAGGTGTGCCATCCGGCAGGAAAGGCATATCCTCTCTGCGCAGAATGCGGGAAACGACGCCTTTGTTTCCGTGACGTCCTGCCATTTTGTCGCCCACAGAGATTTTTCTCTTCTGAGCAATATAGACACGCACCATGCGGTTGACGCCGGGCGAAAGCTCCGAATGATCCTTGCGATCAAAGACCTTGACATCCACAATGATGCCTTCTTCGCCGTGCGGAACCTTGAGGGAGGTATCGCGGACCTCCCGTGCCTTTTCACCGAAAATGGCACGGAGCAGGCGCTCCTCGGCAGTCAGTTCCGTTTCGCCTTTCGGCGTCACCTTGCCGACCAGGATATCACCGGGGTGGACCTCTGCACCGATACGGATGATGCCGTCGGCATCCAGATCCTTAAGCGCATCATCGCCCACATTGGGAAGGTCTCTCGTGATCTCTTCCTTGCCCAGTTTGGTATCTCTCGCCTCGCACTCGTACTTTTCGAGGTGAATGGAAGTGAAAACGTCATTCATGACCAGCTCTTCGCTGAGAAGAACGGCGTCTTCATAGTTGTAGCCTTCCCAGGTCATAAAGCCGATAAGCACATTCCGGCCCAGTGCAATCTCGCCGCGATCCGTGGAAGGACCGTCTGCGATCACATCGCCCTTGTGGACGATTTCTCCTGCGTTGACCAGCGGATGCTGGTTGATGCAGGTGCTCTGGTTTGACCTTGCGAATTTGGTCAGAGTATATTCATGCGGCTCATGGAGAGCATCCTCAATGATGATTTTGTCCGCGGATACTTTCTTGACAAAGCCGTCTTCCTTGGCAATGATGCAGACACCGGAATCGTAGGCAGCCTTACCTTCAATACCCGTAGCCACATAGGCAGCTTCCGGCCGGAGCAGCGGCACTGCCTGGCGCTGCATGTTGGAACCCATCAGAGCACGGTTGGCGTCATCGTGATCCAGGAACGGAATCATGGAAGTTGCGACCGAAATCACCTGACGGGGAGATACGTCGATGTAATCAACTCGGGAAGGCTCCACGCTCTGGACGTCTGCCCTTACGCGGACCGTGATGCGGTCATTTACAAAGGTGCCGTCCGGATTGAGGGGCTCCCTCGCCTGGGCGATAAAGCAGCCGTCTTCCTCATCTGCAGAAAGGTAACGGATTTCGTCCAGTACACGGGGCACAGGCCCGCTGTGGTCAATCAGGCGGTACGGCGCCTCAATGAAGCCGTACTGATTGATCTTTGCATAAGATGCCAGAGAACCGATCAGACCGATGTTCGGACCTTCCGGAGTCTCAATGGGGCAGATTCTGGAGTAATGTGAATAGTGAACGTCGCGGACTTCGAACGAAGCACGGTCACGGTTCAGACCTCCCGGGCCCAGAGCAGACAGACGACGCTTGTGAGTCAGTTCCGCCAGGGGGTTCGGCTGGTCCATGAACTGGGACAGCTGGGAAGATCCGAAGAACTCCTTGATGGCTGCCGATACAGGCCGGATATTGATGAGGTCCTGCGGCTTTACATCGTTCTGATTCTGCACGCCCATACGCTCACGCACCACACGCTCAAGACGGGCCATGCCGATGCGGATCTGGTTCTGTAGCAGTTCTCCCACGGAGCGCAGTCTGCGGTTGCCGAGGTGGTCGATGTCATCAATGGACCCGACTCCATAAGGCAGATTAATCAGATAGCTGATAGAAGCAACAATGTCATCAATCAGGATGTGCTTGGGCGAAAGCTCTGAAAGGTTCAGCCGGAACAGCTCAATCTTTTCTTCCGTGCTCATCTGTTCCCGTTCTGCAGTCTCCAGCAGTTCCTTCAGGAAAGGCAGATACACCATTTCATTGATGCCGGCCTTTTCGATGATATCCTTGTCGATCCAAGCCACAGCGTCCACAAAATTATTGCCGATGACCCGAACTTCCCGGTCTTCCAGAACGAGAGTAATGTCATTGATGCCTGCATCCTGAATCTGTTTGGCCAGCAGATCAGTCTTCCCCGCGGGGATACGCTCACCGGCATGGATGAGGACTTCACCGGTCTCCGGATGAATCAGATCATCTTTAACCACATGCCCGCGAATACGGGAAGCAATTGCAAGCTTCTTATTATATTTATAGCGTCCCACACGCATCATGTCATAGCGTTTGGGATCAAAGAAGGTAGAACGCAGCAGCTTGTCTGCAGAATCCACCGTTCCTACTTCACCAGGACGCAGCCGCCGGTAGATGTCCATCAGGCCGGATTCGACGCTTTTAACCTCATTGCCGGTGCGGGTTCTGCGGGTGCCATCATCTCCACCATCCTTGCTCATGGTGGCATCCAGTTTTTCATCATGACCGAGTAGTTCATAGATTTCTTCATCCGTGCCATAGCCCAAAGCACGCAGAAGACTGGTAATCGGCAGTTTGCGGGCACGGTCTACCCGGACCCACATGACATCGCTGCTGTCGATTTCATATTCAAGCCAGGCGCCTCTGGAAGGAATCACCTGTGTATCGAAAAGATGCTTTCCTGCCTTATCAATGTTCTCGCGGTAATAAACGCCAGGAGAACGAACGAGCTGGCTGACAATGACACGCTCGCCGCCATTGACAATAAACGTGCCGTGCTCCGTCATAAGCGGGAAGTCTCCCATGAAGACCTCCGACTCCTTCACCTCGCCGGTCTCATTATTTGTCAGTCTGGCGGTTACCTTGAGAGCAGTTGCATAGGTCATATCCCGTTCGCGACATTCCGCGATGGAATACTTCGGCTTTGGATCCAGCGAATAGTCGATAAACTCCAGCTTCAGATTATTATTAAAGTCCGTGATCGGTGAAACATCATTAAGGACTTCCCTCAGGTCTTCCTTCAGAAACCGCTGATAGGAATTTTTCTGGACTTCGATCAAATCCGGCATCTCGACAACTTCTTCAATTCTCGCGAAGCTCTTTCTGACCCGGTCCTTTCCCATTACTACGTCGTGAACCCCGACGTACTTCATGATTTCAGCTTCCTCGTGCGGATCGCGGATATTCACCATGAATGCCACCACCTCTAACTTTCCTTTGCCTCGTGACGCGAACGCTTAACATGTTTCCCTTCCGTCAAAACTTTCCCTTGCCAAATACTACGAATCGTTGTACAATGTCGAAGAAACGACAGGGGGAGGGGCGTAACATGCCTATTTTGCATATTGATGCAATATAGTATTCTATTCCTTTTTGTCTGGCCTGTCAAGGGCTTTTTTTTATTATTTCCCATAAAAATACAAAAGACCCGCCGGATAATTTATTTTTATCAATTTAAAAGGCGTTGAATTCGCCGTTTTTTTGTGTGTTTTTGTTGGTTTTGATTTCAGACAGGTCCTTCTTTTTACATTCAATGTCCTTTCCCATCGGATAACTCTGCTCTGCCTGAAAGGAGTACTCATGTCCAGTTCTGACGACCGTATTCGGAAGACCTCTGACTGGAGGCATCTCTTCGAGCCGGAGGTTCTCCGGGAAGCGACCTCTTCTCCTTCTCTTAAAAACATAAAAATGCAGAGATCTTACTCATGGTACACTGCCTATGATTTTATCTTTCCCAGTTTCCGCAACCTGAAAGCCAGCATCGGAACACCGCCTTCAAACCTGAATGATTCCTGGGACCAGGTTTATTTCTTCTGTTCCTGCAGGAAGAAATACTGTGTCCATCTGGCCGCCGCGATGCTCCACTGGGAGAAAATTCACGGCCCATGGATCGTGGAAGAAGATGACTACAGCTACAGAAAGCGCAAAAACCAGGAATCTTTTGATAAAATGCGGGCAGAATATCAGCAGGAAACGCAGCGACTGGGAACTGAACCCGTTCCTGCGCTCACTGCCTTCCGCAACCGCGGACACGAAGATGGTGCAGTCCTCTATTTTGACATGGAAAAAGTCCTGTCCTCCTTGACTACAACTCCTGCGGCAATCGCCAGGCTAAAGGAAGTCCCGCAATACCTGGAAAGATTTGCAAATCAGCAGGTCAGCTGTTCCACTACCCGGGAAGGAAAGAAAACCATTCATTTCGATATGTGCTATGATCATCCTCTGGTGTCTGAAAATGTCTTCGGATATCTGGATGAAAACAGGTTAATGCTGAGTCATAGCTTATACGTCAAAAAAAGCCCGGAATCCCACTCTTATATAACACGCTCCGATATGCGGAAACCCAATGACCCGCTTGATCAGTACGATCTCTACACGTTGGAGATGGTATGGCAGGAAGTGGAAAGTGAGGGGAAACAGGAAATCACGGATGCCGTTGCGGAAAGGTTTTTCAGCAGCATCCGCAAAATCCGGGAAGATAATGTCAAGCAGGAAATACGAACTGTCGAAATAAAACCCCCCCGGCAGAGTGTTGTCGAGCTTCTTCCACGGATCGTCATGGAGGACGGAAATGCCAGCCTTTCCTTTAAAATCGGAATTTCCGGTTCCCGTAAATATATTGTCAAGGATTGCTTTAACCTGATTCATGCCTTTGATGAGGAAAAAGACTATGTTCTCGGGAAAAAGGAAACATTGCATTTCTCTTCCCAGACATTCAGGCCAGAATACTCCGGACTCTTTGATTTCATCAAACGCAACCAGGCGCCAAGCTTTGGCGGCGTCTATCAGCTTGAGCTTTCCGGCTCCCGTCTCGACAACTTCTACGACATGTATGAAGGCGGAGAATGCGAGCTCATGGACAAGACCAACCACATTAAAGATGAACTGGTAAAGGTTGGCCATATGGATATCCGCTTTACCCTGACTGCTAACCGTCTGTCAGATATCCATAACAATTTTATCGGCATTGCAGTATCCGGCTTTATACCGGTACTCATCTCCGGCAGTTCCTATAAATATGTTCTTAATACCACCGGCCTCTCCCGCATCTCCTCCGAGGAGCGCAAGGTCCTTTCCCCTTTTCTTGCCGTCGCAGACGCCTCCGGCTATTTTCGTTTCCAGGTAGGAAAGGATCGCCTGCAGGAATTTTATTACCGTGTACTGCCCGGACTGCTCGACAATCCCTTCGTGGATTTCATCGACAACTGTCAGGAGGAAGCAGCATCTTGTCTGCCGCCCGAGCCTGCTTTTGGTTTCTATTTGGCTCTCGAGACCTCGGTTTTGTCCCTGGAGGGTGTCGTCCGTTATGATAATCTTTCCTATCCTCTCGTTCCCCTTAAAAAAAGTGAACTCCGGCCGGAGTATCACGATAACGAGCAGGAGGCACGTGTTATTTCCGCCATCCGCAGCTGGCTTCCTGATTATTCCGCTGAGAAAGGCATTTTCTATCAAAATATTACCGACGAATACCTCTATGACTTTCTGACTTCCGGCATTGCCTCGCTAGAATACTATGGAGAAGTTCAGGGCAGCAGTGCCTTCCGTACCCGGAAAATCATTTCAGATCCCCAGGTTTCCGTGGGCATCTCCGTGGACGCGGGAGGGCTGCTGAACATTTCAGTCACCTCCAAGGCGCTTTCTGACAGGGAGCTCCTTGAACTCTATGACAGCTATACCAAAAAGAAACGTTTCTACCGTCTTAAGAGCGGTGATTATGTTGATCTTGCTCAAGAGGAACAGCTTCCCGAGCTTACCGCATTTCTGGAACAGATGGACCTGGCACCCGCCGAAGTCATTCAGCAGAAAATTCAGATTCCCATCTATCGTGCCCTGTATCTGAACCGCATGCTGGAAGATCACGAAAAACTTGCCTCTACCCGCGACCGCACCTACCGTGCCCTGATCCGAAACTTCAAAACTGTTCAGGATGCGGAATTCGAGATTCCAAAGTCTCTCGAAGATACTCTGCGTCCTTACCAGGTCTACGGTTATAAATGGCTGCGTACCCTGCAGTCCTCCGGTTTCGGGGGCATTCTTGCCGACGAAATGGGTCTTGGCAAAACCCTGCAGATGATCTCCATTTTCGAGGCGGATAAAGAGGCCGCATCTGAAAAAAGAAAGGGGAAAAACCTTCCCGCCTCTGCCAAACCTTCTCTGGTTGTCTGTCCTGCCTCTCTGGTCTATAACTGGCAGGAAGAAATCCGGCGCTTTGCTCCTGATCTTCGTCCTGTGGTCGTTGCCGGCACTTCCGGAGCCCGCAAAAAAATTCTGGAATCCCCGGAAGAAGCGGATGTATTCATCACTTCCTATGACCTGCTCCGCCGTGACATTGCCCTTTATGAAAAGCAGGACTTCAGCAACTGCGTGCTCGATGAAGCGCAGTATATTAAAAACTCCCGTGCACAGATGTCCAAGGCAGTCAAGATTCTGAAGGCAGAACACCGTTTTGCACTGACCGGCACTCCCATTGAAAACCGTCTTGCAGAGCTCTGGAGCATTTTTGATTACCTCATGCCCGGCTTCCTCTATTCCTCCTCGGAATTTGAAAAGCGCTTCGAACTGCCCATTGCCAAACAGAAAGATGAAGATGCCACGGCAAAGCTGAAAGCCATGACTTCCCCTTTCATTCTGCGGCGAAGAAAAGCGGACGTTCTGAAAGATCTCCCGGCAAAACTCGAAGAAGTGCGGTATGCCCGACTTTCGGGCGAGCAACAGAAAATCTATGACGCCCAGGTTGTCCGTATGAAAGAGATGCTTCGCGGAGGGGAACTAGCCGGGGAAGAAAAAATCAAAATGTTCGCCGAGCTTACCCGGATCCGGCAGATCTGCTGTGATCCTTCTCTCCTGTTCGAGGAATACAATGGGGAAAGTGCCAAGCGTCAGGCCTGTCTTGAGCTCATCCGAAGCGCCATGGAAGGCGGACACCGCATGCTGATCTTCTCTCAGTTTGTTTCCATGCTCCAGCTTCTCGAAGAAGACCTCCGCAAAGAAGATATTCCTTATTACAAAATCGTCGGTTCCACTCCAAAGGAAAAGCGCATTTCTCTGGTCCGCCAGTTTAATGATGGAAATGTACCCGTTTTCCTCATTTCGCTCAAAGCAGGAGGAACCGGTCTTAACCTGACCGGTGCCGATGTCGTCATCCATTATGACCCCTGGTGGAATCTTGCTACGCAGAACCAGGCCACGGACCGTGCCCACCGCATCGGCCAGACCCGCCAGGTAACCGTTTATAAACTAATTCTCAAGGATACCATTGAAGAGCGTATCATGGCACTTCAGGATGCAAAAAGGGATCTGGCGGAGGCCATTCTCGAAGGCAGGAGCGATTCCCTTCTCTCCCTGTCTTCTGAAGAACTCATGGCTCTGCTGAATTGATTTTCCGCAGCATCTCCGTCAACTACCCCCCACTTAAGCCAAAAGGCTAGAAGTGGGGGCTTGAAACAGAGTCCGGTTGACTAGCCAAAGGTCTGCGGGACCTATGTTGAAAGCGTCATAACACCCATGGACGTATCACCAAATCTGTGGCTCTGTTGACCGCATATTAAAAGCTCTGATGGGGAGGAGCGGTGTGGCGGT
>CAMVHE010000074.1 GCA_947167215.1 uncultured Clostridia bacterium | reverse complement strand
GGCCTCTGAAATAAGTATACCTTCCGTCAAAAAGGTTTACTGCCCTCCCAAACCAGCCATAAAGTGCGCAATCTCTTCTCAGAGAAGGTTCTTCTATCTGTCGTAAAACGGAATGTCCCTGCACCCGATCGGGCACTTCTGCACCGAAGTGTTCCAGAATCGTAGGCATCAGATCAATATTCTGAGTTATGAAATCTTCCTTTGTTCCAGCACGGCTGCCATCTGGCAGCTTAATAAACAGTGGAATATGGGCAAGCTCATTATAAGCATGCATCAGGTTTTTTCCAGTAAACCCATGCTCACCCAGCAGATGCCCATGGTCCGTTGTAAGAATGATCATTGTATCGTCATACAGATTATTATCCTTCAGTGACTGAAGAAAATAGCCCAACCATTTATCAGCCATGGACAGTGTTGCCAGATAACAGTTATTCAACCTTTCCACTGCCTCCGGCGGTTCTGTGACAGGGGCATAGGATGACCAGTTAAATTCAGGGCCATCATATGGAGGTTCTCCATATAGATCATGAAACTCCTGTGGGGCATCAAAAGGTTCATGAGGATCGAATGATTCTACCTGCAGAAAGAAATTATCCGCTCCTGCATTTTCCTGTGCCCATTTTGCTGCTGTACGAAATGTTTTTGGCGAAGGGTACTCCGCATCGGATGTGAATCTCTCCTTATTTGCCAGATATTGGGGGGATTTTTTTCCATAACTGTCCGGATCTGTTACAGGTTTTTTTACACGGGAGATCCACGCATCAAACTCCTGCCCGCGCTCATACTGCCAAGTATCAAACATATATGTATAGTTTTCCCCGCCAATCTCAAAATAGTGGGTATGATCAGTGACAATATGTGTGCAGATCCCTTCCTTCCGAAGCAACATAGGAAAAGTAATGTCAAATGCTTCAACAGGCCCCCAGCCTCTCTCCAGAAACCCCAAGCGTCCCGTCCATAAGTCTCTTCTGGCGGGCATACAAGGTGCAGAACCAATGTAGTGATTATCAAAACGAATACAGTCTTTCACAAACACGTCCAAATTGGGGGTAATTCCCCTTGCATCAGGGTTATATGCCTTCAATGCCCTGCGGTTCAGACTGTCCATCAATATAAGAACACAACGCATATTTTCTCCTTCCAGATCTTTCATTAAGCCTTTATCCCTGTAGTCGTAATGCCCTCTATAAAATACTGTTGCAGGAAAGCGTAAAGTAACAACACCGGCAATGTTATCAGGACAGTAGCTGCCATGAGTAGATGCCATTGTGTATTGAATTCTGTTTTAAACACCGAAAGGGCCAGTTGAACGGTCCACTTATCACGGCTTGTCGTAATGATCAGAGGCCATGTATATTCATTCCATGTGGATGTGGTTTTCAGTACGATCATTGTCGCGAATACAGGCTTACTCAACGGAATGTATATTCTGAAGAAAGCACCAAGTCTTCCAAGTCCATCTACTTTTGCAGCATCGTCCAAAGCCGTTGGAAAATTCATAAAAAACTGCCTGAACATAAATACACCAAAGGCTCCTGCCAGATTCGGAGCCAGAATGCCAAGCCATGTATTGATCAGTCCCGTGCCACCCTGTCCTAATATATTGTTTCCTCCCGCCAGCGGGAAATATCGCATCACCACGTAATTTGGCAGCATTGTCACCTGGATGGGAATCAACATCCCTGTCAGCGCAAGAAAAAACAGTTGATCTCTTCCTTTAAAACGCATTCTGGCAAAAGCAAAACCTGCCAGTGAATTGATAGTCAGACTGGAAACCACAGCAAGAATCGTGATGAGAAGACTATTTCTAAAAAAAATACTCCAGGTTGAAGATGTCATTGCCTCCTTGTAGTTACTCCACTGGAATACTTCAGGAAACAGCTGAAAAGAAGCACTTCTTATTTCCGAAGGTGCTTTCAGCGAAGTAAAAAACATGATAATAAAAGGAATCAGTATGACAACTGCGGCAGCTGCCATCAGGACAAAATAAATAATTTTTGTCATCAGCGAAAGATGGTTTAGAGAGTGTTTCATAACATTTCCTCATCCAATGTCTAGATCCTGTCCCTGATTTCCGTAACGGAAATTCAACAGCATAAATACCAGTACAATAAGGAACAGAAAAATGGACTGTGCTGCCCCATAACCCATTTTATATTCCGTAAAAGAACGTGTGTAAATCTGGTGGACTACCGTTGTGGTCGCGTTCATCGGGCCTCCGCCTGTCATGATATTGACTTGCTCAAACACATTAAAGGCATTTACCGTTCCGGTAATCAGCAGAAAGAAAAGAACGGGTCGCAGCATTGGGATTGTAATGCTGCGAAGCTGTTGAAATTTCCCGGCCCCGTCCATGGTTGCCGCTTCATAAAGGTAAGCTGGAATACCTGTCAGTCCGGCAAGAAGCACTGTCATATAGTAACCCAGATTCTTCCAGATACCCATAAAGATAATGCAGGGAAGCGCAAGTCTTTCATCATACAGCCAGTTCTGAGCCGGAATTCCAAACAATGACAAAACATAATTGAAAAGTCCCTGAGATGGTTCAAACAACCACAGCCAGACCATGGAAATTGCGACCATTGATGTAACATAAGGTACGTAATACAGTGTACGAAACACCCCTTTTGCCCAAATACCCTTCCTGTTTAGAGCCAACGCTGAGAGCAAACCCAGTATCAGGGTGATGAGCACAGTCCAGATTACGTAAATCAATGTATTCTCCAGAGATTTTACAAAATAAGTATCCCGGAAAAGCTTGGTATAATTAGATATCCCCACAAATTCAAACGAGCGAAGATTAAAATTCGTAAAGCTGAGGATCACATTGATCAGAATCGGCAGAAATACAAAAACCAGGAAAAACAGGTAATAAGGGGCAATCAGCAGATAGCCCAGTCGTTCCTGGTCAGCAGAATACTTTCGTTTTCTCATGCTTCTCCTTTTCCCTGAGCACGTCCGGTAAAACTGTCTTGGGCTGCCAGACAGAAAACATTTTCTAATGGCAGCCCTCAACATTCAACTAAACTCAACAGTATCACGAATTAAACAATCAGCAATCCGAAGAAAACAGCCCCCTTCGGCTTACGGTTATTCGATCTCAAGAAGCAGTGCTGCCTCGGCATCCTTCAATGCCTGTTCAGCAGTCTTCTTCCCATTGATCACTTCTTCATATGCGTTCGCCACATATTTGTTGAAAATGGAAACCCATGCAACGGCTGCTTTACCTTTTCCGTTTTCAATAGCTTCCAGCACATGCGGGTTAACAACCGGATCCTGATCCACATATTTATCTCTAAGGCTTTCCAGTACAGGCGGATAGCCTTTGTCCTCATAGCGCTTCCACAGTACATCTTCACTCATCAGGTATTTGATCAATTCCCATGCTTCTTCCTTATGCTCGGAGGAAGATCCCATCGCATACAGCTGATAACCACAAAAAGATGTACCCGGTGTATCAGCATCATGTGCCAGAATGCCCATGAAGCCAATCTTCTCCAACATATCCGGATTCTCGTTCAGCCAGTTCCGAAGTGCGCCGATGCTGATCTGAGATATGGCAGAGCGATCATAGAAGAAAGGATCTTCCTCTGCCTGATTCTGATAGTTAAACGGAATAGATACTTCCGGATACAGGTCTCCAATAAACTGCAGTGCTTCAATGGCTCCTTCATCTGTAAAAGAAGGAACCAGATTCTTTTCATCAATGACCAGGGAACCTGCAGACCTCATATAAGGCTCAGTAAATACCAGAGAAGAATCTACTGCCGGAATAGAAAGACCAGCCTGCACTATATTTCCATTTTCATCCTTGATCGTAAGGGCTTTGGCCGCTTCCGCCAGTTCTTCCCAGGTTGAAGGAGGATTCTCAGGATCCAGTCCTGCAGCTTCAAACATGTCCTTCCGATAGACATAAAGCTTCGGATCGGCGCCGCTGCCAAGGGCTACCTGTTCTCCTTCGTAAAGCCCCATCGTATATGCGCTTTCATACACATTATCCTTCTGATCCCATGCATCAATATAAGGAGTCAGAATTTCAAAATCCCCAAGAACACCTCTGGATCCTACCTGTGCAAGCACAATATTCAGAACATCAGGATATGTATTGCTCAAAATTGCCGCATTCAGTTTCGTCTCATATTCTGAAATTGTGTTGCTCTGTCCTACAACTTCTACATGAATATCCGGATGGAGTTCCTCGAAGCCTGAACAGATTTCCTTCCACTGGCCTACAGTTGTCTCGTCTGTTCCTACGACCCAGTACTGAAGTGTAACCGGCTCCTCTGCTGCTGCTGTCATGCACAGGCCTGTCATCAAAACTCCGGCTGCCAACAGTGTTAATAATGTCTTTTTCATGATATCCTCCTTTCAGGAACAAATTTATTGATAATAGAAGTTTATTCTGTATTATTATATGATAATAGAGTATTTTACTGAAAATATAAACACCGTTCTCTTTTTCGGCAGGAAATTCATCCTGTGAAAGAATGCTTTGGTAAAATATTTGGCAAAACTCATAGTATCAGGTCTTTTTCTTGTATTCATTATTTCCGAAGAATACAATAATTACAGCTGTCAACATAAACATAAGCAGAAGGAGGCGTTGTTTTGGCAGAACTTGGAAACAGGTATTCCCTATTCAGACAGCTGATCGTGCGCATTTTGCTGATCATTGGCATTTTAAGCATGCTGCAGCTCGCAGTCTCCGTGATCAATTTCAGAACCGTCTCCTACAACACAATGATTGAAAATCAATCTCTTTCCTTTTCACAGGCAATAGATAATCTTGAGGCGCTTTCAGACCAGATGGTCTATACGATCAGTCAGATCTCTCTTAATGCTGATCTTGTTCATTTTTTAAAAGATACGCCAGAAGACCAGTATAACTATTATGCTTCCATGCGCCAGATGTCCGAATATCTGTCCACTTTTTCAAGCCTAAGTGACGCTTACGGTGCCCGGATTCTTTTAGTCGGTACCAACGGAATGAAATATTCTGCTTCCATGGACACATCTGATCCCTTAGCTATTACACTTGATGAACTTTATGCACTTCCAATCACAGTCAACATGCTGCAGAACCCTAGAAAACTGTTCTGTGATCACCTTCATACAAGGATCTTAAAACAATCTGACGATCAGGTAGTTCTTCTTGGAAAGGCTCTGCAAAGCAACTATACAGGAAAATTATACGGCCTTCTTTATATCTGTATTAAAGAAGAAACCTTTTTCCGCCAGTATGGAGGTCTTACCAGCGAACGCCAGCGTTTTCTTATAATAACGAAAGATGGGATTGCGGCCTCAGACAGTGTCCGGGAACAAATCGGCAAAAATCATATGGAACTTCTCCAGCTTATAAAAAATATGCCGGAAAAGACTCCAACACTTCAAAAATGGCAGGGACGACAAGTATTTGTCACGGCGTCTCCCAGTCCATTAGAGGACAGCTGGCTTGTGGAAATATCCGATTATGATTTTATTACAAGACAGAACAGCCGTATGATGCTTCTGATCGTTGTACTTACGCTCCTTTTTGCAGTTGCTGCGCTTCTGTTATTATCCCGTCTTATAAGCCGGATTACAAAGCCTATCAACGAACTTAGCACACAAATGTCCGCTTATACAGGCGAAGCAACTACTCTCTCCTTTTCCGGCTGTCAGGAAGCAAGACAGCTTTCGGACAGTTACAACCGAATGACAGCCCGCATCCAGACAATGATGGGCGAACTGCAAGAACAGAATAACAAACGCAGAGATGCAGAACTTGCCATGCTGCAGTTGCAAATTCAACCCCACTTCATTTACAATGTGCTGAATTCCATCAGGCAGCTGGCCTTCATGGGAAGATCCGAGGAAGTTGTCGCTTCCTGCGAATCACTTTCCTCGCTTTTGCGTATGACCATCGGAAGCAACCGGGAGATGATTCCGCTTGCCATAGAGCTGGACGTTCTTCGCCATTATATGAAGCTCCAGCAGATCCGCTATGGGAATTCCATCCAGTTAGATACTACGGTCACGTCCCCGGCGCTTCTGGAAATTCCGGTTCCGAAACTGATCCTTCAGCCCCTTGTAGAGAACGCATTGGTCCATGGTTTCTATTCCTCACAAACCACTGGATTTATAAGGATCGTGATCTCTGAGCGCAAAATTGATGCTGATTCTGTTTTATCCGTGGAAATTTTAGATAACGGTGAAGGAATGGAACCGGAGATAGTCAAGGCCCTCTTCGAGAAACAGACAGCCCCACAGGGATCAGATGGCCGGCGTTTTTCCAAGGTTGGGCTGATGAATGTCCGGGAACGGCTTAAAATAATATATGGAGATTCGGCAAAACTGGAACTCTACAGTGAAAAGCACATCGGAACGCAGGTGACTATCCTGTTTCCAGTCCCCAATAATGGCAGAAAGGATTCCGAATGAAAAGGAAACAGACAATTCTGATTGTAGATGATGAAATGCTGGCTCGTACCGGCATCCGATACATGACAGACTGGGAAAGTAAGGGGTTTCGTATTATAGGGGAAGCCGCAGACGGCCAGGAAGCACTCCGCATTGCCCGTAGAGAGCGCCCTGACATCATTATTACAGATGTGAAGATGCCCGGCATGGATGGAATTGAACTCACAAGACTTCTTCGAAACGAGCTTCCTCAGTCGGCCATCTATGTAATCAGCGGCTTTGATGATTTTCGCAATGTACGTGAAGCGTTTCTGCTGGGAGCTTCCGATTTTCTCCTGAAATCAGAGTTGCGGGCCGACACACTGCCAGACCTTTTGCGCAGCCATTTCCGGGAACAGGTGGGCCCCACCAGAAGCAGTTCTGCACAGTTTCTGCTTCTCAGCAGGTTGGAACGCGAGGATACTGATGCCGGAATTCTTCTGTCTTCTTTTCAAGAGGCTGGTGTTTCATTTTCCCAAGGTCTTCCATATTGGCTGATTCTGGGAAAAGATCTTCCCGTTCCATCCGATTTGATTTCACACTTGTGCTCACAGGTTGATGAAATGGAAAAAACTGTTGCTGCAGTGACGCCGGCCGGAGAACTATGTGTACTGACGCAGTCCGATTCATCAAATATAATACATTTATTCCTCCAGCAACAAACTGAGGCCTTTGATTCCAAAGATCCCGAATCTTCTCAAAACCTTTTTTTCTCTTGCTCGGAACCCTTTTTGAATCTTTCACAGCTTCGTTCTGTTTATCAGAAGGTTCAGGAGCTTTCACAATACAGGTTTTATCTTCCTGAACTTCGTTTTCTTACAACTAGCGATGTAGGGAATGAGACAGTCTACTTTCAGCGTGACAATTTCCTGGCGTTCCTTGCTCATCGTCGCTTTCGTGAAGCTCAGGAACTCTCTATGGAGTATCTTTCCCGTTGCAGACTCTGCTGTTCTCCTGAACCTTATGTGCTGAAAAAAAATATGGAGGAGCAGTTTATCCTGGCCATACAGGCCCTCGAGACAATCCATGTTCCGCAGGATCAGCTTTCACACTGCAAACTGAATTTGCTTCGCGCCATAGATTTTTCAGAAACCTTAGATATGCTGAAAGATGCTGCGGAAAACGGCTGGAATCAAATCCTGGCCCTGTATGTTGCTTACACAGATGCCCGGGCAAACGAATCTTTAAACCTTGTTCAGACATACATTACGGCGCACTGCTGCGAAGACATCCACCTGTCTGATGTAGCTGAAAAGTGTTTTATTAACTACAATTACCTCTCCACGCTTTTTGGCCAGACTCTGGGCATCAGTTTCAGTCATTACCTGCAGAAAACCAGAATTGAGCATGCTAAAAAAATGCTTGAAGAAAACCCATCCCTTTCCCTTGCCCATATCAGTGCATCGGTCGGATTTCCGGACCAGAGTTATTTTACAAAACAGTTCCGTAGATATGAACACTGCACACCTACACAATATGTAAAACGTCTGCAGAGCAGGCGATAAAATCCTTTATCAGTCTTGTAATCAGCTTATCTTTATGATAAACCACATAAAAATCCTGCCTGAAGTCAAGGTCCTGCACCTTGACTTCTTTTATACGTCCTTCCAGGGCAGACTCCTGAACCAACAGTCTCGGAAGAACGGTGATTCCCATTCCTTGTTCAACCGCATTTAGCAAAGCTGTCGTACTCTCTGCTTCCCATACAGGGGTTACAGAAAGGCCTGAACGTTCCATAACCTGTTCAAATATATCTCTGCTCCCACTCCCGGGCTCTCTTAGTAAGAATTCTCTTTTTGCAAATTCCTCTTTTGTCATCTTATTCTCTGTTATTTCGTCATCCGCCGAAGTAATTACACAAAGCCTGTCAGAAAACAAATGATCTGCATGTAATGCACTGTTTTGAACGGGAGTTTCCAGCAATGCCAGATCCAATTCATTTTGCATGATTTTATCCTGAAGGAAACGGGATGGCTGAATGATAACCCTTGTATGAGTATTGGGGTATCGTTTCCTGAATTCATGCATAATCCGCGGCATCAGACTGGTCCCCCACGTCATGCTGGCTCCTATTCGAAGAACACCGGTCCCATCCCAGTTAGAAAAGCGATTCTCCATGTCTTCATATATTCCCATCAATCGGCGAGCATAACTTTGAAACTCTTCTCCTGCTGCTGTGAGATAAAGCCTTCTTGATAACCTGTCAAATAGTCTGACTTTATAATACTCTTCCAGCTCATGGATTGCCTGTGTAACAGATGGCTGCGACATGAAAAGTGCTTTGGCGGCCTGTGTGACACTGTTTTCATGATCACATACACTTAAAAAAATCTGTAAATGTCTGATTTTCATGTAGTTCCTCTCCTGTTCAACAATCATGATAATTGCGGTCTTATTTTTGAGTTTATCTGGAAATCCATTCTCCTGATTATTTTATATTATTTTACTTATTATTTCTATAATTTAATACTATTTTACTTATTTGAAGGACTCTGTTAAAATCCATTTCAAAATACCCGCTGTTTACCATATACAGGAGAATTAAGCACCTATGATCAAAAACAAGGGTTCATCTTTCGATATTCTCAAAAAAATATTCTTCTCCACACTATTTCTTAGTACGTTCACCTTTGGCGGCGGATATGTCATTGTGACTTTACTAAAACAAAAATTTGTTGATAAATTGCACTGGATCGATCAGGACGAAATGCTGGATCTGGTGGCAATAGCGCAGTCTTCACCTGGTGCGATTGCAGTTAATGGAGCAATTGTTGTTGGCTACAAACTGGCCGGACTGCCAGGTGTACTATTTGCTGTTCTCGGTTCAATTATTCCTCCTTTTTGTATTCTGACCGTTATTTCCTTCTTCTACAATGCTTTTAAATCAAATCTGATCGTACAGGCGCTCCTTAAAGGGATGAAAGCCGGCGTAAGCGCAGTCATTATTTCTGTTGTCTATGATATGTCTTCAGATATTGTGCATTCGAAGGACAGTCTTCGTATCGTAATGATGCTGCTCGCATTTATAGCAAGTTATTATCTGCATATAAATACCATCCTGATCATTCTGATCTCTGCCGGTATCGGCGCTGTCAGAACCTTGCTGAATAACCGCAGAAAGTGAGGCATTAAATGTCTTTGATTTCATTATTTACTGTTTTTCTGAAAATTGGCGCTTTCAGCTTTGGGGGCGGATATGCGGCCATGCCTCTGATCAAAGAACAGGTCATCACTTTACATGATTGGCTCACCATGTCTTCTTTTACCGACCTGGTTACAATCGCGGAAATGACGCCTGGCCCGATTGCTGTTAACGCTGCCACTTTTATCGGAAATCAGGTTGCCGGCATCCCTGGTGCCATAGCAGCAACCATAGGTGTTATCCTGCCCTCCTGTTTTTTCGTAACCATTCTGGCCTTCCTGTACACCAGATATCGCCGGCTCACCTTAATCCAGGGAATTCTTCAATCTCTTAGGCCAGCCGTTGTAGCAATGATCTTCTCAGCTGGTCTTTCTATTCTTGTGCCTGTTATTTTTCGTGATGGCATCATTTCAGCAGACATTCATAACATTGAGCTTCGAAGTCTGTTTCTCTTCGTCTCTGCTCTTGTGCTCCTTCGTACACAAAAAAATTTAAATCCGATCATAATTATGGTTGGTTGCGGGGTTGTGGAACTTATGTGCCAGATTATACAGGGTCTTTCGATATGAAGGCAGAGTTTCTTGACTCTCCTTCAATCAGATTATAATATTGTAATTATTCTAGGTTGCAACGATGTTTTGAAACCCCAAAGAGAGCTGACAATAAACCTGGCTTTATATCAAGTATCTTAGATATGCACTCACAAGGAGACCCCTATGCCTGCTATAAGCGTAATGATCAAACCTGCCTCCGGCCTTTGCAATATGAGATGTGATTATTGTTTCTATTATGATGAACAGTCAAAGCGAGAGCATGCTTCGTTCGGAATGATGTCCGAGACAACTCTGAAAAATGTAATTCGTCGCACCCTGCTTCATGCTGAAGGCGTTTATTCTCTTGCGTTTCAAGGGGGAGAACCTACCCTTTGCGGTCTGGATTTTTTCAAAAAAGTCATGGAATATATTAAGCAGTACAATCGAAATCATGTTCAGATCCAGCTTGCACTGCAGACTAACGGATATGGGATCACTGAAGAGTGGGCCGTATTTTTTGCGGAGAATCATTTCCTGATCGGTCTATCCTGTGATGGAACAGCAGCCATTCATAATACTTTCCGGCACCCGAATGATAAAGGAGATTCCTACTCCCGCCTCGAGCAAACGGCAGCCCTTTTTGATAAGCATCATGTGGACTATAATATCCTTACGGTTGTTCACAAGGATACAGCAGAACACATAGAAGAAATCTACCACAACTTTTATAAAAAGGGGTGGCGTTATCTGCAGTTTATCACATGCCTTGACCCGTTAGGGGAACCGAGGGGCATGCAGCCATGGTCCTTGCTTCCGGAAACCTATGGCATGTTTCTTTGTAAACTCTTTGACCTCTGGTATAAAGATTACAAAAAAGGGGATGCCCCTTTTATCAGGCAATTTGAAAACTATGTCGGGATCCTTCTAGGCATGGAGCCGGAATCCTGTGAACAGCGTGGATTCTGTCAGGGCCAGCTGATTGTGGAAGCAGACGGCAGTGTTTATCCATGTGATTTTTATGTGCTGGATGAATATCGCATGGGAAACTTTAATACTGACAGACTTGATGTTGTGGAAGTGAAAAGAAATACAAACAATTTTCAAGGACGTTCAAGGATTCATGCTGAAAAATGCCGCCGCTGCAAATGGTTTTTCATCTGCCGCAGCGGCTGTTACAGAAGCCGTATCGAACCAGGTATCAATTATTTCTGCGAAGGCTTTCAGATGTTCTTTGAACATTGCTTTGATCGTCTTGAGGGCATAGCGAAAGAAGCGGCAAAAAGAAGGAACCGTTGACAGCAAAATATTCAGTATAGATTCAAGGAGATAACTATCAAGCAGCAAAAGCCTTCCCTGCATTATAAAGACAGATCAACATGATAAGAATCATAAGTCCAATAAAAAGCCGGTCTATTTTGGAAGCCTCCATCTCTTTATTAATGCGCCGTCCAATAATACCGCCGCCTATCCCTCCGGCAATCATTAAAACCAGCATAAGGATTTCAAATTCCGGAACTGTTCTTGTGAAAATTGTAAGCACAAGACTGGATAACTGGCTGAAAACAATAATATATAGACTGTTTGCTGCCGAGACTTTTGTTTTCATGCTGAAAAAATAATTTAAGACCATCAGATTGATTGGGCCTCCACCTATACCTAAAAAGCTGGACAGAATACCCAGCGTTGCTCCGATTATAAGAATAAGCACAGGGTTATTAATATGATGGGTGTGTATTCTATCCTTTTTTATTGTATAGAGTATTGTAAGGAATGTTACAACAAACAGGCACAGTGCCTGAATTCCTCCTGCAAACTTTCCTCCCATCCCTTGCGCAGCCACCAGAAGCTGAAAGACTCGCTTACCAATAATCCCTCCAATTGTTGCGCCTATGGCAATTGGAGTTCCAACCTTCAGATCTACTAGTTTGTCATTTGTCAGGAAAGATTTTGCTACAGAGTAGGCAGACATGGATAAAACTGTACAACCAGAAAGGAAACTGATTGTCACCACGCTTGCTATTCCCAGTAAATCACATACTGGCTTAATGATTATTCCTCCACCGACACCACAGATTGCTCCGGCAACGGATGCAAATAAGCTGATCATAAAAGCTGCCAGTACCATTTATGTTTCATCCTTTCTATCCTCAGCTTTTCAGATATAAAATCCGGACCAGCTTTGATCCGCTGATCCGGAAAAATCAATTAAGATCTGGATTTTTTACAAATATTTTTCCAGTCCGAGGCGCTCATACTGTTCTTTCGGAGAGTCATTCAGTTTCATAAGTCTTACCATTTCCCTGCATAACTCATCTTCCAGCACCGGGTCATTCACAGGATGCATCTGGTGAGGATCCTTCTCCATATCAAAAACAGCAGTATCTACCAGCGCAAAGGGATTAATTACCTGCCCCTTCTGTGGTTCATACCGGGATGGGCAAGGAATCTTCAAGGTCCGTAATCCCTTGGTAAATTCGAACGGTTCCGCCAGTTCCGCAGGCATTTTTGCAAGTTCATCCAATTGATATCTGCGTTCCATGCGGGTAGGCATCAGGGTATAGTTGAACTTCGGCTGATTATCATCATGTGCCGGTCCACGCATATAAACATATTTCCCTTTCACCAGGTTTACATGTGCCCCATGCATACCGAAAAGAATAGCCTCATGTTGAGATTCATCATTAGTGATGATCCCATCCAGCGTCTTTCCCTGCATATCCTTCGGTATTGGAAGGCCAAAGAAATTCAAGATATGTACAGGAATGTCTATAGTCGTTGCCAGTCCGTTTCTACGCTCTCCTTTCACTTTATAGCGGGGATCCCAAATAAAGAAAGGAGCATGCGCAATCTCTTCATAGTACGGCACATGAACTTTTGCCCAGTTGTCATGTTCACCTAGAAGAAAACCGTGGTCTGTATTGACGATCAGCATTGTGTCTTCCCACATATTCAGCTCG
This sequence comes from uncultured Clostridia bacterium, assembly GCA_947167215.1. Classification (GTDB taxonomy): domain Bacteria; phylum Bacillota; class Clostridia; order Christensenellales; family Aristaeellaceae; genus Ventricola. The sequence continues at coordinate 3,857 of CAMVHE010000074.1, read as the reverse complement.
TCCATCTTATCCAGTACACGTCCAAGATTGTAGTCGCAGAATGACATTAGTGCTGCGTATTCTCTGCGGCATTGTTCTACCTGTTCAGGCGTCTCGGTAACAGCTGCATAGTCAGGCCAGTCAAAATGTGGTCCATCATAGCTTGTTTTATATATTTCGCGGAACTCCGGAGGAGCATAAAACGGCTCATGTGGATCAAAACATTCAATCTGCAGGAACCAGTTGTCTTCATTTTTATTGGTCTCCATGAATTCCAGGCCGGAGGAAACACACTTTTCCTGTGGAAAATCATCCCGCTGCTGAATGTATTTACGATTCACATAGTCTGTCCGAAGAAGATAACAGTTTCTTCCGATTCTATCACCATAGTCAGGCTCCGCTACTTCTCCTTTCCAAGGGTCTCCTTCCTGTCCTCTGAAATATTCCCAGGTGCTATACCTTGTATGGTAGGTACAGCCACCGTCTTCAAAATAGTGATAGTGATCTGTCGTCAAATGAGAATAAACGCCGTTTTCTTTTAGGATCTCCGGCATGGAATCATCCCAGGGTTCAATTGGTCCCCAACTCCGGTGAAGAAAATTCCATCTTCCGGTATGGAGTTCCCGCCTAGCCGGCATACAAGGCATCGAACCCACATAAAAGCGGTCAAAAGTTACCGTCTTTTCAGCTAAACGTTTGAAATTAGGGGTTTGATACTGATCACAGCCATAAGCTGAAAGCATATGTCTGTTTAAGGAATCAAACATCAGCATGATTGCTTTCATAAGCTATTCCTTCCTATCTTTTCTATTTATCTATTTATTTAACCGTTAATTTAAAAACTCACCACCATTTAATTGCATCTGTAATATGTTTTCGAATCTGGATAAATTCCGGAGATGTAACATCTCTTGGTCTGGGAAGCTCGATTCGTACATCTTCTTTAATTGTTGCCGGCTTATTTGTCAGCACCAGAATCCGTTCTGCAAGATAAACCGCTTCCTCAACATTGTGAGTAATAAAAATAACCGTACTGCCAAATTCTTTCCAGAGTTTAAGAACCTGGTCTTCCAGATAAAAGCGCATCTTGATATCCATCTGCCCATAAGGCTCATCCATCAGCAGCAGATCCGGATAAGTAGAGAATGCCCGTCCGATAATAACACGCTGTTCTGCTGAGACCGAAAGCTCATGCGGATAATTCTTCTCAAACTCTGAAAGGCCAAGCAGCGTCATAATCCGTTGAATCCTTATTTCCTGCTCAGCTTTGGGAATCTTACGTATTTTCATACCATATTCAAGATTCTGACGAACGTTAAGCCAGGGCATGGCAGAAGGTTCCTGAAAAGCAAAAGATATATTATGCTTACGGGGATCCGCAGGTTCTCCGTCAATCAGCAGTTCTCCTGCTGTTGGAGGAATAAGCCTTGTCAGAAGATTTAAAAAAGTAGTCTTTCCACAACCTGTCGGTCCAACAACACATATAAATTCACCCTTTTTAACATTGAAGCTGATATTGTTCAGAACCAACAGATCGCCAAATTTCTTCGTCAGGTTAATTACCTGAATTTTATCCTGTCCCATTTGCTTCTCCCCTGTTACAGTGCAAGATCTGCATTATCTGAGATTTCTTTTCGGATTCGCAGAAACTCTTCTGATGTCTCATCTCTAGGTTTAGGCAGCGCAATATTATAGATTTCTTTTACCGTTGCGGGATATTTTGTAAACAGGATGATACGGTCCCCAACTGTAACAGCCTCCTCAATATTGTTTGTGACAAAAAGAATCGTCCTGCGATCCTCCTGGGTTATGCGTATAATCTCATCCTGCATATTGTATCTGGTCTGTGCGTCCAATTGTCCGAAAGGCTCATCCATTACCAGAATTTTCGCATCATTTGCATAAGCACGGGCAATTCCCACACGCTGCTTCATCCCACCGGAAAGCTGATGAGGATAAGATTTTTCAAACCCCTGCAGTCCAACAAGATTGATGTAATGCTGGGCTTTTTCCTCCCTCTCCTTTGGGTTGATATTACGCATCTTAAGTCCGAACTGTACATTTTCCATTACAGTAAGCCAGGGCATAAGGCCAAGTTTCTGAAAAACCATGCCCATCTGCGGATTAGGTCCGTTGATTTCCTGTCCATCCAGAGTAATAGAGCCGGAGTCTTTTTCCATCAGACCTGTGATCATGTTTAACAGTACAGATTTCCCGCAGCGCCCTGGTCCCAACAGGACAAGAAATTCATTGTCATATACATCCAATGAAACATCATTTACGGCGATACTTCTTTCCTTATTCCGGTTCTGGAAGGATTTTGTTACATGGGAAAGACTCAGTCGGATATGGTCAGACTTGTGTTCCATGGGCAAATCCTCCTTTCGATCACATTCAGTAAAACAGCCAGAAGCGCACCTAAAATACCGATCAGGACCATTCCTGTCATAATAAGCGCAATATCAAATACCGTCATGCCGCGATTTATCAAAAATCCCAGTCCGGAATCAGCTCCAAGCATTTCTGCCGCCAGGACCACCATCCAGGCTACACTGGTTGCTCCTCTTATACCGGCAAAAATAGCAGGAAGCGCAGCAGGAACCACTACATGGAAAAGTAGCTGACGACCACTTGCGCAGTTGAACATACGACCTACATCCAGATAGAGCGGCGAAACCAGCCGTACCCCTGTATAAGAGTTCACTGTAATGGGCATCAATGCGCCAACAAATACCATGACAACTTTAGGGGTCTCTCCAATGCCCATCCACATAACAAAAAGCGGAATCCAGGCAAGAGCAGGTATCGGGCGAATCAGTTCGAACAGTGTTCCGATTGTACCTGAAAACCATGGATACCAGCCAATCAGAATTCCAAGCGGAACGCCAACAATAATTGCCAATCCCAGGCCAAGAACAATTCGTCTGACACTGGCTAAGATATGTCCCCAAAGCAGATGATTACTGATTGGCTTTTGTGCAAGCTTTACTGCTCTGGCAAACACTTCTGCCGGAGATGCCACAAGTCTGGGATTGTTTCCATGTGCAATAAGCCAGATCAGAACAAAAATCCCGATAGAAACTACCGGTGCAATAGTATGGACGGTTTTCATTAATTTGCTTGTACCGTTATAGGAACCATACATTTATAACACCGTCCTTCCTTTGATGATTTTCCGCTCGATAAAGCCAAACAATGTAGTAAACAAATATCCCAAAAGCCCGATCAGGATCATTCCCAGCATAACAATATCAATACGTGCAAAGCTTCGCGCCATATTGATCATGTATCCAAGTCCGGAGGATGCCGCAAGCAATTCAGCTGCTACTAAAGTGCCCCATGAAGTCCCAAGTGCCAGACGAATGCCCGCAAAAATCATAGGGGTGGCAGATGGAATTCCGACATGTAAAAAAGTATAGAAATTTGATGCCCCAAATGTTTTGGATACATTGATCAGGACCCTGCTGGTTAAACGGATCCCGGTATAAGAGTTGATGACACACGGAATGAACGCCGCCAGGAAAATAATCATCGCCTTTGCGGGTGTCCCAAGACCGACCCAGATGATCATCAGCGGTATCCAGGATACCGGTGGAATCGGACGAATGATTTCGAAAATAGGATGGACAAATTTATCAAATGTTGTATACCAGCCCATGAGCAACCCCAGGGGGATTCCGATAACTATTGCAAGAATCAGACCTGTGGATGCTACTTTCAGGCTGGATAGAATATTGATTCCCAATGTTGACCCGTCAGGCCCTTTGTTATTCAGTTTAAAAAGAAATCCTTTCCAGATATCCAGTGGAGAAGCAAGATACCGGTTGTCCACAATACCGGCACTTACAAGTGCCTGCCAGACGGCAAGGAAAACAATA
>CAMVHE010000073.1 GCA_947167215.1 uncultured Clostridia bacterium | reverse complement strand
ACCGCCACACCGCTCCTCCCCGTCAGAGCTTTTAATATGCGGTCAACAGAGCCACGAATTAGGTGATACGTCCATGGGTGTTATGACGCTTTCAACATAGGTCCCGCAGACCTTTGGCTAGTCAACCAGGCCCTGTTTCAAGCCCCCACTTCTAGCCTTCAGGCTTAAGTGGGGGGTAGTTGACTGTGCGGCTTACCCCGCTTTCGGAGCGGTTCAGGATGATCTGTTCCTGCGCGCCATGTCGCAGTCGCCGCGGAATAGCATATTGGAATTCGTTACCCTTCCGGGTTACACGTCATAGGTCTTATCGATGGCCTTCAGCTCTTTGAAGGTATCAATTTCCACGATATCTTCATCGAAGCATTCCCTGACCTCTACCCGGTAATGCTCTTTCCGGTAAACCAGCGGTACCTGTTCCCAGTACCGTTCTTTTCCACCCGGGCTCTGGTACACCTCCTGAATATCCTGACTCAGTTTGTGGCCGTCAACCTCGTTCCAGTAGCTGATTCCAACCATCTGCCAGATATCGCTGCCTTCGCCGCCGACTTTTTCCTCAACGATAACCCCATCCTTCACCCGGAAACACCAGTCATCCGATCGTTCCTTTTTGATTGCAAGGAAGTCCGAAGTATAGTGGTATTTTTTGATGATTTCCGGATTGGAGATCAGGAGGTCTGCTTCGAATACGTACGCATTGGAAAGCATATACCGTGCAACCAGAGAACTGGAAATGTTGTTTGCTTCATTATATGCAGGATTTTCCAGGAACTTGATCATCGGATATTTATAGAGAAGCTGATCAAAAAGTTCTCCCAGGTAGCCGCGGACAATATAGATTTCATTAATCCCGGCCTTCAGGCATGCATCAATCAGGCGGTCAATAATGCGAATGCCATGCACACGGACCAGCGGCTTGGGTGTATTGAAGGTGATGGGAACAAGGCGGGTACCGAAACCAGCAGCGATAAAGATGGCACGCTTCGCGCGGTACGGCTCCAGAGCATTCACACCGGAATTAGTGATCATGGATTTATCCACATACCCTGCTTCTGTCAGTTCCTTCAAAACCCGGTTGATAGTTCCAAGGCTGTAGCCTGTTTTTTCTTCCATCTGACGCTGAGTAAGGGATTCACGTGAGGTAGCCAATACCTCCAGCACATCAAATTGTTTCCTTGTAAGTTCCATTCTGCTTTCTCCCTTCTGTTCAATTGAAACTTCGCCATGTTCATTTTAGCAGTGCCTCAAAACTCGCATCGAACAGAAGGCACCGTTTATCAGCGAATTTTGGTCTATAATAAGACCCGTGTTCAATACTACGGGTCTTCAAGCGTTATCCCTGAACACTGTTTCAATGGAAATTACTCTATCTGAAGATTCCTTTTATTGTTCCGGAAACGGTCCGTATCGGGAATCTTCTTTCCTGGGCAGGAATAAATCTGAGTATTCTCGATGATTCATCAGTACGACGCACTATAATGCCAAAGATAAAGGGAATTGTCAAGTATTATGTTCAAAATTTCCGATATACAGCAGAAATCCGAAAACCTGTGTTCAAAACCGGCGCTGTATATCAGAGGAAAGAATTATCTTTTTCCTGCAGGAGCGATAACACGCATCGGCGAAACCGGTCCCACGCATCGAATAAGCTGTACCGCCTCCCGTTCCTCTTCAGAAGGAGAAAGCCACGATGCAGAATCAGAATACGGTCTGCAGTCAAGGTAGGGATACCACCTTTGATTTGTTCATTTTCAGAGCTTTTCTCCGAACTTTCGGATTTCCTCCAGCTTTTCCCCACTGACACCCGGATCATAGCCCTGCGTGGTAAATACCCCCATGTCTTCCAGCTTCAGATAATCCAGGAAGTCTCCTTTATAGGAAAAAAGGGCTCCCTCATACATGTCCGGGTCTCCGGAGGACAGAAACATAGCCACCTTGGAAAGCCTTTCCGGCTTATTCGGGTAAAGCATCGCATAGAACCGGTCTATGCAGCACTTCATCTGTCCGGACACGCCGTGATAATAGATTGGCGAAGCAATAACCAGCATTTCTGCGGTTTTCAGAAGCTCATATACTATCTGCATGTCATCCTTCTGGACACAGTTTCCCCCGCCTTTTCCATGACAGTATTCACAGGCAAGACAACCGTGGATATTCATCCTGCAGACATTGATTTCGTTCCATTCATGTCCGGCTTTTTCCAGCCCCTCGCAGAAAGCACGAATCATCTGCTTCGTATTGCCCTTCGGTCTAGGGCTGCCGTTCAATATCAGCACCTTCATTGCTCAACCTCCACTCGAATTGTTCCGGACAGGCTGCTCACCTGCTCCGCACCTTCAGACGCTTGTCCCGGAAGATACAGTCCGGGATATGCGTCAAACCGCTCATAATACAGTACCACATTGCCCCATGGTGAAAAAAAGTGCCGGCGAGTCAGCCTCTCCTCCGCCTTCGATTCCCTCCGTCGTATCGATTTCCTGCTCGATATAGAAGATTTTCTCATTGCTGCCGTAATTCTGGACGTCCAGCTCCATTGGCAGCACGGCATACAGGCTTTTTGCGGAGGGCTGTCATTGAGCAGATAGATAGCCGTGTGTTCACCATCCGAGATCTTTATCTTCCGACGCTTCTCCTCCGCTGCAATCTCCCCGGTCCAGTCAACGATTCCGCCGAATTCGAATACAATCCGATCTCCCATTTCCGCCAGTTTCTGTGGTGCTTCCTTCGACCTTCTTCCTGTACGGCAGTAAACAAGCAGCATCTGATCAGAATCCGTAAGCGCTTCCGGAGGCGTTGAAACAATGCTGTCATTCGGAATCAGAATTGCTCCCGGAATATGGCCGGCAGCGTACTTCTCCCTGATCTTATATCCACCACAACGTGCCCGTCATCCGCCTCCATCATCGTCTTCGCAGTTTTCTGACCAATCATCCGGTATGCCGCGTTTTCTTTCCGGTTCTCTGCCTTTTCCGCGCAGCCTGCAGAGCACACCAGCAGAAAAAGCAGGATAATCGGAACAAAAAAGGAGGGAGACCTGCAGCAGATCTCCCCCTGAGCATTTTTAACATCTTTGACAGGATTCCGTCCGTTCTTCCGCCTTTCTCCGTTTCACGCTGTTCCTGTCGGCATGGCCTTCTCCGGTTTCGGAAGCTACTTTCCGTTGTCTTCGGAAGCACCTGTCCGTGTTTATACGCGATGGTGACGGAGAAAATGCTTGAGGTCATTCATGGCTTTGGTCAGCACATCGGGTTCCGGCAGCATGACGATGCGGAACCGGAGGTCCTCGTTCCAGTCAAATCCGTTGCCAGGGATCACGAGGATATGGTATTCGTGGAGGAACTTCATGGCGAAGTCCTGCGCGTCTTCAAAATCGAACATTTCCTTCTGCAGTCCCGGGAAGAGGTAGAATGCCGCCCGGCTCTGCACATAGGAGACGCCTTCGATCTGGTCAAGGCCCTCGGTGGTTGCCCTGCGCTGTTCAAACAGTCTTCCTCCCGGAAGGATCATCTCCCGGGTGCTTTCACTGTCCACCAGGGCAGCAGGAATCACCAGCTGCGTCAGCGCATTGCCGCAGAGGCGCATGGAAGCCAGCTTCATCACACCGTTCTTGACATCATCCAGTTCTCCGCGGGGACCGCTGAAAACCATCCAGCCGCAGCGGAAACCGCAGACGATGTGGGATTTGGAAAGTCCGTTGAAGGTGATGCAGGGCACATCCGGTGCAATTGCGCCAAGCGACTCATGACGGAGCCCGTCCATTACAAGCCGGTCATAAATTTCATCCGACAGCATTACCAGATGATTCTGTCTGGCAATATCGGCAATCTGCACCAGGATATCATGGCTGTAAACCGCTCCGGTGGGATTGTTGGGATTGATAATCAGAATTGCCTTGGTCCTGTCCGTGATCTTGCTGCGGATATCGTCAATATCCGGATACCAGAGACTGCTGGGATCACAGCGGTAAAAAACCGCTTTTCCGCCGCTGAGGTAGGTATTGTTGCTCCAGAGGGAATAGCAGGGAGAAGGCAGAAGCACTTCTTCCCCGGTTCCTACCAGGGCACTCATAATCATGGACGCTGCTTCACTGACCCCGTTGCAGATAAACACGTCATTGGGCATGATGCCCTGCAGTCCGCGTCCGATGTGATAAGTGCAGATGACGTTCCGGGCATCCTTCATGCCGCGGACATCACAGTAAGGCACTGCTTCATCGATATGCAGCGCAAGGGCCTGACGCACGGAATTAGGCAGCTGAAAACCAAAGCGTCCGGGATTTCCGGTATTCAGCTTCAGGACATTGGTTCCCTCCGATTCCATCCGCAGCGCTTCTTCATAGAGCGGTCCGCGGATATCCGAATGAACATATTGTAAACGATCTGAGCACGCAACCATGTTATCCTCCATTGGTTTCTATCATTGCTGCAGGTATTTCCTGCAAAGGACATTCAAATACTTCTTTATATGACAGACTCCTATTTTAGTCAGAGAAAGGCCGGACGTCAATCCGGTTCTGTCATTTTCCGGGAAAAAACCGGAGAATAAAAAAAGAATGAGGAGAGAATCCTCCTCATTCCGCTTTCTTATTTGAGGTCGGCAGCAGACTGAAGAATAACAACCTTATCCTTTCCGACCAGATTAATGGCCCGCTGGATCGCCGCCTGATGGTCTCCGTCCACATTGTTGGATCCCGAGGTTCTGGAATTCAGGAAGTGCAGACAGAACTGTCCGGGGAAGTTATTATTCTTGATATCATGGTTTCCGTGGGGCTGTCCGTAGATGGAGCATACCAGACGGTAGCCCTTGTTGGTGGTCAGCAGCATGGGCCGCCGGCGGTAGCTGATATCGGTCGTCTGCTTGGCACCGTACGCCTTCAGCATGCGCTCCGTATCCTCCACCGTAAACGGCTCCACATCCAGGTGGTACCCGGTCGACTGAATGTACACCTGGAAGGAAATGCCGGTCTGAAGATCCTTCAGGGTTGCCTGAGCCCTGCGGACCAGGCCGATACGGGACAGCACGCCTCCGTTCTTGGCGGCAAACCAGTCCAGATTATAGATGCGTTCTGCCGCAGGTACCGCACTGCTGTTCTGTGTGCCGATGGAATTCTTCTTGATTACTGCTTCCCGGATCTCCGTTATGGTCTGGGTTCCGAGCACACCGTCCTGTCTGAGTCCGTAAGCTTTCTGGAATTTCTTTACCGCGGTTTCCGTACCATTGCCAAAATGCCCGGTTACCTTGCCTTTGTAGAATCCCAGTATCGTCAGTGCCTGCTGCATTTCTGCAATGGTTTCATTCTGGTCGCCGTTGCGGAAGCTTCCGACTTCCACCGTCGCGGGAATTTCAGCGGTCTCTGTGTTTTTCGCTTCCAGTGCTTCCATTGCTTCGCCGATCAGCGAAAGGGTATCCGTATTCAAAACTCCAGTTGCGGGAATATCGGACTTTTTCTGGAAAGCCTTGATCGCAGCTACCGTTTTGCTTCCGGCATTGCCGGTAATCTGTCCTTTGTAATAGCCGAGGGTTCTGAGGTTTTCCTGGACCTTCCGCATGACGGCCTGGTCCATGGATTCATTGCTTTCTTCCTTTTCGCCCTCCCTGTCCGAAAGCACTTCCTCCAGTTTGGCAAGGGTTGCAGCATCCGCGATTCCCGTCATGACCAGGTCGTGATTCTTCTGGAAACTCCGAATCGCAGCCACCGTCTTGCTGCCGGCATTTCCCGTAATGTTTCCTCCATAGAGGCCAAGCTTTTTGAGGCCTTCCTGCATGGTGCGGATATCTTCCGGAGTCGGAGCCGCCACCACAGCAGCTTCCTCTTTCTTTTCTTCCCCACTGCCGGAAAGGACTGCATTCAGTTTGAGAAGGGTAGCTGCATCTGCGGCGCCGGTTACCACAAGACCGTACTTTTTCTGGAACGCTTTAATCGAAGCAACCGTCTTTTTGCCGGCGTTGCCCGTAATATCTCCACCGTAGAGGCCTAGCTTTTTCAGACCTTCCTGCATGGTGCGAACCGGATTCTCCCCTGCATCCTCGGCGGGATTCACTTCTGCTTTTCCTTCCAGGATATCCGTCAGCACGGCATTCAGCCTGAGCATGGTGGCAGCATCTGCTGCACCGGTCACTGTCAGACCGTACTTTTTCTGGAATTCTTTAATCGCGGCAACGGTCTTGCTTCCAGCATTTCCGGTAATGTCCCCGCCGTAAAGGCCAAGCTTCTTGAGGCCTTCCTGCATGGTACGGACGGCATCGGAGGAACCGCTTTCCTTCTTTTCCTCTTCCTTTGCGGCCAGCTGGGTTTCCAGTTCCTTGAGGGTTGCCTCGTCCGCCCTGCCGGTCAGCGGCAGGTCATACTTCTTCTGGAAGGCCCTGATGGCTGCAACCGTCTTGCTTCCCGCATTTCCGGTAATATTCCCGGAGTAAAGGTTCAGTTTTTTGAGGCCTTCCTGCATCTTCCGGACTGCATTCTCATCCGCCGTAACCACGCTGCTTTCCGCAACCGTCTCCGCTTTCTGGCTGTTCACCGTACCGGAGAGCACTTCATCCAGTTTTGCCAGCGTTGCCATGTCGGCGTTTCCCGTCACCGTAAGCCCATACTTTTTCTGGAATGCCCTGATGGCTGCAACGGTCTTGTTTCCTGCATTTCCGGTAATATCTCCGGTATAAAGCTTCAGCTTCTTAAGCCCTTCCTGCATTTTGCGGATGGATGCATCTCCGGTTTCCACCTTGGCCGCAGAATCCGTAGCAGCCGCATTATCGGCAGCCGGCTTGACCGCTGCGGTTCCGTTCCGCATTGCTTCCCGCTCCGCAGCTGTTTTGACTCCGGCCACCTTGGTGGGCAGATTGCCGCTGCTGACTTCATAGGTCGCCATGGCTTCCGCAGGGGTAAGGATATGAACATATTCCTTCCTGCCTTCCATCTGGACGACCCATCCTTCGCCGATCTTTCCCTCAGCCGTGCGGTAGCGCACCTTAACAAAGGTCTTGTTGCCGCTCTGCTGGCTGTCGGAGATCCACACGCAGCGATCTTCCTTGATATTATCAAAAACCACCGCATTCATATTCGCTTCATCACGTACACGGATGCGTGCCTTTGTGGTACCGTACACATGCTGATATCCTGCCGATGCCACCGTGCACACACTCATCATGATGATGACCAGTGTCAGAAAAAAACTTCTTTTCATCCTTTTCATGAAGGTTTTTCCTCTCTTTCCGATGACCTCCGGGAAATCTTTTCCTTTCCTGATTCCGCACATCCGCAGGATATGCCGGTCATCCTCCTTATCAGAATGTAAAATTCCACGATCTTTTATAGCACATGCGGTTTTAAAAAAACAGTGATTTCACTGAAATCTAATACAAACTTAATCATTCTTAAACATCCTTCTCTATTTCTTTACATGCAGAAAAATGCCGTTAACATTTTTTTCATGAAAAAGCCGGGATACACTTCATCGAAAAGAAGCTGTTTGACTTTCCCCGATGTGCATGCGATAATATGCCATTCCTCCGGCGAATCTCCCGGAATGCAGACCCGCATTCCTGAAAGGCATATCAACATGTATCAGTTTATGACCGCCGAAGAGGCAGTTTCCCTGATCAAAGACGGGGATGTCATCTGCGTCAATTCCTTTGTCGGCATTGAAAACCCCGTGGAACTCCACGAGGCCATCTACAAAAGCTACCGGGAAACCGGTTCCCCCTGCCATCTGACGATGGTTTCCTCCGCCGGTTTCGGCGTCTGGGACGAAAACCGCAATGCAGAGGGATATATCCGGGACGGTGCGGTAGACCGCATCATCTGTGGTCACTTCGGCGCCATGCTTTCCACCAAGCGCCTGATCCTGGAAGACCGTTTTGAAGCTTACAATCTTCCCCTGGGGTGTATCTCCCATGCCATCCGTGCGCAGGCTGGCGGACTGCCCGGTGCTCTTTCCAAAGTCGGACTCGACATCTTCGTGGATCCGCGCAGGGAAGGTGCGGGCATCAACAGCCTGTCCAAGGATACCTCGCTGATCAAAGTGGTGGAAGTGGACGGGGAAGAGTTCCTTTATTATAAGCTGCCCAAGCTTACCATTGCCCTGATCCGCGGCACTGCCGTCGACCGGAAAGGCAACATCTCCTTTGATGACATGTACATGTCCGGAGATGCCCTCTCCATCTGTCAGGCAGTTAAATCCAACGGCGGAAAGGTGATCGTCCAGGTGGACAAGGTGGTCGATATGCCATCCCGTCCCCGAAACGCCATCATTCCCGGTTGCCTGGTGGACGCCATTGTCATCGGAAAGCCGGAGTACCGGGAAGAAGCATTCCAGGCCCTCACCGGCAGCTTTGAAATTCCCTATTCCGAATGGAATGAGTGGACCGACCGGATTGACGCGATCACCTCTGCCCACCGGGAAGACAGCGTTCCCGCCCGGATCATCGGAAAGCGTGCTGCCCGGGAGCTGAAGCCCGAGGATATCGTCAACATCGGCATCGGCATTCCGGAGATGGTTTCGCGGTATGCCCGCCGCAGCGGAATGCTTGATCAGATCACCCTGACGGTGGAGTCCGGCGGCATCGGTGGATTCCCTGCCTCCGGCCCGGTCTTCGGTGCCATGATCGGCGCGGCATCCGTCTATGATATGGCCAACCAGTTTGACCTCTATGACAACGGCGGTCTGGACATCTGCTTCATGGGTGCCCTCGAGGTGGACCGTTACGGCAATGTGAATTCCCACCGGGGACCCGGCGCCTATGCCGGCATCGGCGGATTTGCCAATATCACTGCCAAGACGCCCACGGTTGTCTTCTGCCTGACTTTCAATACCAAGGGACTGGAAGTAACCCGCAAAGGCGGAATCATCCACGTCCAGCGAAACGGTTCGGTTCCAAAGTTTGTCAATGAAATCCGTTCCGTCAGCTTTTCCGCCAGAAAAGCGCTGGATAACGGCCAGCGGGTGCTCTATGTCACCGAACGCTGTGTCTTCATTCTGACGGAAAAAGGGCTGAAGCTGCACGAGATTTACCCGGGAATCAGTCTCGAAAGGGACATCCTTTCCCTGCTTCCCTTCCCCATTGAAGTATAGGAGGCATCATGCGCAGAACCGATCGTGAAGTCCGGGATCCTTCGGTCATCCGGCACATTCTGAGCACTGCCCGTATCCTGCACCTGGGAATTGTGGACAGTCCCTTTCCCTATGTTGTTCCCCTGCATTACGGGTATGAGATGGAGGAAGAACATCTGGTCTTCTATCTGCACTCCGCCCTGGAGGGACGCAAGCTCACCCTGCTGAAAGCAGACCCCCATGTGTTCGTTACCCTCGAAACGGACGTGATGCTCATTTCCGGCGGCAACGAAGCCTGCCGGTACGGTTCCGAATATGTCAGCCTCATGGCGGAAGGCATGGCCTCCATCCTCACGGATCCCGCGGAAAAATGCCATGCCCTTTCCTGCCTCATGAAGAATCAGACCGGCAGGACCTTCGACATCACGGAAAAGATGGCTGAGAGCGTTGCCGTCATCCGCGTGGAGACGCAGCACTGGTCCTGCAAAGCATGCAGGCGCCCGGTTTCTTGACATTTTTCGCAGGAAATGTTACAATTCTTCCCGTCCGAACTCATCGAAAGGGGCTTTCTTCATGACCTTTGGTGAAAAAGTCCGTTTTCTGCGAAAAAAGAACGGCCTCTCCCAGGAAAAGCTGGCAGAGCAGCTGGGCGTTTCCCAGCGCACGGTTCTTTCGTATGAGAAGAATATCTCCCGTCCCCGGCAGCTGCGGACTTATGAAAAGCTTGCAGAAGCCCTCGGTGTGGATGTGAATTATCTTCGCAGCGAAAGCCGACTTTTTCTGGAGGAAGATCCCTCTCAGTCCGGCTCTCCCGTTCAGCAGAAAGCCATTTCCCTGCTCAGCCAGATTCATGATCTGCTCTGGTGTGGGGAACTGAACGACCTGGAGGCACTTTCCTTTGTGACCGAAGTTCAGAAGGTTTACCTCTCCTCCAGAACATCCCCTTCAGACGCAAATACTACCTATCAGGAGCTGCATTCATGGCAAAATATTATCCCAAAAAAGACCTGACCGGAGCACCCTCTCCTGCACAGGTCAATGCCTATTTTCAGAACCGTTTAAACGAACTGGGCCTCCAGGCCAACATTGCCGGCAATAAGCTGCTGACTTATGAGCAGGCAGAGCAGGCCATTCTCCAGATTGAAACCACTGTCAACACGCTGAGGGATGAATATCAGGGAAAAGTCAAGCCTTCCAGCTACTATATCAACTGATATTTCTGCGTTCCGGGTTTCCGGGCGTTTTTCTTTTAAACGCGCTGCTTTCCTTTCCTGCCCTCTTCGACGGTGGGTTTTCCCTGCTGTCTTTGACACCCTGTTTTTTATCTGATATAATTCCGCTGTTATTTTTTCATCATCAGTAAAGGAGCAAAATATCATGAAAATAAGAATTGTTGTTCTCTGTACCTTCCTGATCTTTGCCCTCTGCAGTCTGGCTTCCGCCGAATCCACCCCGGACCTGCTGGCACGCATTCAGGAACGCGGTACCCTGATCATTGCCACGGAAGGCAACTGGTCTCCCTGGACCTATCACGATGAGCAGGATAATCTGGTCGGTCTGGATGTGGAAATCGGCACCCTGCTGGCTGAAGGTCTCGGCGTCACTCCTGAATTCCAGGAAACCGACTGGGATTCCATTCTTGCCGGTGTGGACTCCGGCCGTTTTGACATTGCCTGCAACGGCGTCGAATATACCGATGTCCGGGCGGAAAAATACTCCTTCACGGATCCTTATCTTTACAGTCACATCGTTCTGGCCGTCCGTTCGGACAACGAGGACATCCATTCCATCACGGACCTGTCCGGCAAAAAGACCGCCAATTCCCCTTCTTCGACCTATGCGGAAATGGCCGAAGCACAGGGGGCGGAAGTAACCTATGTATCCACGCTGCTCGAAACCATCGTGCTGCTGGAGCAGGGCCGGGTGGATGCAACGATCAATGCCCAGGAATCCATTGATGACTACCTGGCACAGCATCCCGATGCCAAGATCAAGGTTGTGGAAGTGCTTCCCGGCAACCCCTTCGCTTTCCCGGTACGCAAAAACGAAGACACAGCCTCTCTGGTAACCGCCCTCAACACCATTCTGGCAGAAGCACGGCAGGACGGCCGTCTTGCCGCCATCTCGGAAAAATACTTCGGTACTGACCTCACCAAGTAATTCCCTTTCTATTCCATCCCATCACCACAGCGGTTTTTCGCTGTGGTTTTCTGTATTTTTGACGCTTGTTTTCTTCCTTTGCTTGTGCTACACTGCTCATCATTCCGGAGCTGTTGCCGGAAGAAAGCGTTTTTTCTTTCCCGTTCCTGCAATCCGCAGGCACGGCCATTTCAATGTTCCATGGAGTTTGTCATGAATGACCGATTGATCCGAATCCTTCTGGATTCTTTTCCAAAGTTGCTGGAATACGGTGTCCGGGTGACTATCCCGCTGACTATCCTTTCCTTCCTGCTGGCACTTCTGATTTCCGTTCTCGTTGCGCTGATCCAGTATGCTCAGGTTCCCGTGCTGCGCCAGATCTGCCGCTTCTACATCTGGATCATCCGGGGAACGCCCCTTCTGGTGCAGCTGTACCTGGTCTTCTTTGGCCTTCCCAGTGTAGGCATTCTGCTGGAAGCCTATCCTGCCGCCGTACTGGTATTCGGCTTCAATGAAGGTGCCTATATGGCAGAAACCATGCGTGGAGCTCTCGAAAGCGTTCCCAAGGGTCAGGTGGAAGCCGGGTATTGCGTGCAGCTTTCCTATCTGCAGATCATGCGCCACGTGGTTCTGCCCCAGGCTTTCCGGATCGCCTTCCCCGGCCTTTCCAATTCCCTGATCTCCATGCTGAAAGGCACCAGCATGGCTGCAACCATTACCGTCATGGAGATGTTCCGGCAGGCTCAGGTTATCAATGGAAGGGTTTATGAGTCCCTTGGTCTCTACAGCGAGGTTGCCCTCATCTACCTTGCCTTCTGCACGATTCTCACCTTCCTGCAGCATCAGGGAGAAAAGAAACTCGCCAGCTATGGAGGTGCGGTCAAATGATGCTGTCTGCTTCCAATGTCACCAAAAGCTTTGACGGTCGTCAGGTTCTCTCGGGCATAGACCTTCAGGTCAGCAAGGGCGATGTGGTTGCCATTCTCGGCCCAAGCGGTTCCGGCAAAACCACTCTCCTGCGATGCCTCAATTTTCTGGAACGCGCGGATTCCGGCACCCTGACCTTTGAAAATGAGCGCTTTGATCTGCACGCTGCCACCAAGCGGGATATTGCAAGGCTGCGAAAAAAGACGGCTTTTGTCTTCCAGAACTACAATCTTTTCCTCAACAAAACCGTTCTGCAGAACGTCACCCTCGGCCTCACCGTCGGGGCACACGTCAAGAAACATGCTGCGGAAGAGATTGCCATCTCCTGTCTCGAGCGGGTTGGCATGGCCAACCGTCTGGACAGTTATCCCTCCCAGCTCTCCGGCGGCCAGCAGCAGCGGGTTGCCATTGCGCGAAGCCTCGCCACCCAGCCGGAAATCATCTATTTTGATGAGCCCACCAGCGCCCTGGATCCCGAACTCATCGGCGAAGTGCTTGCCGTCATGCGCCAGCTGGCAAAGGACGGGATGACCATGCTGGTCGTCACCCATGAGATGGACTTCGCCCGCAATGTTTCCAGCCATGTGCTTTTCATGGAAAACGGCCATGTAATTGAACAGGGGAAGACATCAGACTTCTTTGCAAATCCCAGGGAACCGCGTTCCCGGGAATTCATCCAGACAATTCTGGATGCAAGGCGGTGATTTCCGGATGGAAATCCGGAACCAACTGCCCTAATCTTCCTGAATCCGTACAAAAGACCGGGGAATGAATGCTTCCCCGGTCTTTTTCTGTTTCCTGTTCTGTAGCCCTTCAAAGCAGCCGCGTGGGAGGCAGCCTTTTTTTCGGTTCCGTTTAACGCCGTGCCTGCAGATCCTTCCGTTCTTCGGCCCGGACGGCCTCCTGACAGTTTTCTCCCTGCGGTTCTACCGTTTGCTCCGTAGAGGAAATCTATTTCCATCGGACGGGGATCAGGCTTTCCCCCACGGATCTCGCAAGCTCCGGATGATATCCGGCAATATCCTTCCGTACAAAATCATAATAGTCATTGGTATAGACCGGGATCGCCGGCAGCACCTCCATAAACCGCTCCTGGAGAGAGGCCCAGATCATGCAGTATCCCTTCACATCCCCGGACGGCACCTGGCAGAGCATCCTGCCAAGCTGGTCAAGCTTCTCGTCCCGGATTCCGGACCGGTTGCCGTATCCCTGATCCTCCGGGGCTGCGGAAAAGCGCACCGCATAGTCGTCACTGGCCCCGAAATCGGTTCCCAGGGCGATCATGTCCACGGTTCTTTCCTGCCTGCGGTAGACCATCTGCAGCAGTTCCGCAGGATCCATCTTCACAATGTTCAGCTTTATTCCCGCTTTGGCCAGCGGCACCACCAGGCATTCTTCCGCTGCGTCGATAAACTGCGTACTTCCGGAAGAAACCGCCAGCGTCAGCTCCAGGGGCATCTCTTCTCCTTCCAGTTTCCTGCTGCGGATTCCCGTTTCCGGGTTCTGTTTCCAGCCCGCCTCCTCTAGGAGCGCCTTGGCCTTCAGAATATCCTGACCGTATTTTTTTACGCCGAGGAGGGAGACCCCGGTCAGCCCTTCCTCCTTTTCCAGTCCTGCCGCCAGCCGGTATGCCCATTGTCCCCGGCCATAAAAGCCTTCCGCTGCTTCCCCGAAGTTGCGGACCAGACGCTTGACCATCTCCTTTTTATCCAGGCACAGGGCAACCGCCTGCCGGACTTCCGGCTGGCTGACCGCCTTTCTTTCACAGCACATCATGATTTCAAAGAGCCCTGCCCGGGGATAGGCAACGGACGCATAGCTCTGTCCTTTCAATGCCAGGCATTCCAGAATGGTATCCCTCAGGGTGATCCGGGCAAGAATATCCACACTTCCGTTCTTCATTGCAGCAACTGCCGCCTGCGGATCCAGAGTGCAAAGGACGATTTCCTCGATTTCCGGCAGGATTCCGGAAGGATTTCCAGGATAATAGGGATTCCGCTTCAGGGTGATTTTCTGCGGCTCCCGGGATTCCATCCGGTATGCGCCCGATACTACGGCAGGCTGGTGCTCGTACCCGGTCTTTTCCTCCAGAAACGCGCGGTACAGACCGCTGGTAGTCAGTGGAACTCGGAGGAAAATCCCTTTTCCTTCGTCCGCGGCCGTGCATTCGGGCAGCAGGCTTTTCTGCGGGAGCGGACGGACGGAGAGTACCCCCAGTCCTTCAAAAGTATTCCGTGGATCTTTCCGGAGGGTAATCTCCAGCGTATTGGCATCCGGCATCCGGACTCCTGCTATTTCCGCACTGTCTCCCTGCACATATTCCTCCATGCCCTCGATGTCCAGATATCCACGGGTATCTGCTCCGAGAGTTGCCATGGCCGATGCATTCTGAACCAGGAGGGAGAATGCGTAATCGGCCGCAGTCATCGGTGAACCGTCTGACCACCGCAGACCTTCCACCAGTTCAAGGGTATATACTTTTTTCCCTTCCCGGTCCGTCTGCACCATTCTGGAGACAACTGCAGGATTTACGGCATAGCAGAGCTTCTCCGTGTCCCAGAAGGCCAGTTCGGTACCGTGCATCAGGTCCCGGACCGCAAGGTCTGCCGCATTGCTTCCCCACAGGCCGGTTGAAAAGAAGCCGGAAAAGGGTGTCGTGATTCCCACGGTCACCCGGTTTTCCGCTGCAGCTGTCTGCCAGCCCAGGCAGAGCGTGCAACAAAGAAGCAGGATTATCCATTGTTTCTTCATAGTGTTCTCCTCCTTCTACTCGAAGCTGTCGCCTGTGGTGGATGTGGCATGGAATCGGGCGGTCTTCCCTTCCTTTTCCGTCTGCAGGATGACTGTCGCCTCCATGCGCATGCTTTCTTCCGGTTTCTTTTCCGTGCCTGCTGTCGTGCCTGCCGTTGTCCTGTTTTCCTGCGGCTTCGTGGTTGTCGATGCCGCGGGCTTTTCTTCTTTTTCCTCTTCTGCAGGCTTCGGCGTCACAATCAGGGTACCAAAGACCGTTTTCACTTCATAGTTTTCCGGTCTGGTACCTTCCCGGAAGGTGTAGGTAAAGGTGTTTTCGCTCTTTCCTGCCCGGGTCTGGATTCCTGTTACCGCATAATTGACGCCTTCTCCTTTGGCAAATCCGTCCCCGGTAACGCTGACCCCGGCATCCGTAAGCGGTGATCCGTTCTCCATCCGGCTGGCAGAAGCGGAAGTCAGCATCACTTTCCGTTTCCGGATGGTCAGGGCTGCCGGAGATACGGTCACTGCAAACTGGGCGGTAACATCGTTCCCGGCTTCATCCAGCACCTGAGCGGTTCCGGTGAGTTCACCCGTATAGCTTCCGGCGTCCTTCCCGTTAACGGTAGTTTCAATGCCGGTCACCCGGTAAGTTATGCCTCCTGCTGTCCATTCTGTTTCTTCAAACCCGGAAACGGTATGCAGGCTTCCGTCATAAAGGTATTCCGCCTGCTTTCCGCTGAGATGGATCGGGGGCTTCACTTCCCGGTTCCGGACCGTCAGGACGCCAAAGGTTTCCTTCAGGTCATAGTTTTCCCTGCGTTCCTCCTCTTCCCATTCAATTGCAAAAGTATTCTCGCTGCTTCCAGGCAGCAGACGGCTTCCGGAAACAAGAATCTTCCGGACATCTCCCGGTGCAAATCCATCCCCTTCCACCGTGACACTGTCTTCCGTCAGCGGTATGCCGTCGTATTCCTTGGTTCCGCTGCCGGAGGTTATCTGTACCTGCCGTCTGGCAATGTCCAGTCCACCATCCACCACTTCAAACCGAACGGCGAAATGTTCATCCAGATTGGTGAACCTTCCGGCGGTCAGACCCATGGGATAACTTCCGGCCTTTACGGCAGCAACGGAAGCCGCTCCCTCAAAGTGCATTTTTTCCTGCGTATAGCGCTTCTCGTCAATCACGGTGACATATCCCTGCGCCAGGTGCTCTTTTCCATCGTATCGTACACTTTCCCGTGTTCCCACGATCAGTACCCGGACGGGAATGGGAGTCACTGTCACCCCGCCGTCTTTCACTTCAAAAGCAGCATTAAAGCAAGGGTTCAGGTTCGTAAAGTCCTCCCCGGTCATCCCCATGGAGCCGGTTCCGACCTCGGTCCTTACGGCCCGGGCACTTCCGGTAAACCGGAAATCCTCTTTTCCGTAAAGCGGATGGTCTGCGGTGAAGGTGTAGCCTTCTGCAATGTGCTCCTCCCCGTCGTACTCGAAAGAGGCAGATTCCCCCTGAATTACGACATGAACCGCCGCCGGATCAATCTGCAGGTATCCGTCCTCCACTTCAAAGGTCACATCCACATTGCGCCCGTCCGTGTGCGTAAACTGGGAAGCATCCAGCCCCATCATCGTCCTGCCGGCGTCCGTCCGCTCCGCCTCGCCCTTTCCGCTGAAGCGCAGGTATTCCTCCTTAAAGGGACCCTTTACCACCTTCACATCATAGCCTTTCACGGTATGGGATTCTCCATCATATATCCGCTTTTCCTGATGTCCGAGGATCCGTACCAGCGCCTCCGCTTTCAGGATTTCCTGATATCCGTCTTCAATTTCAAAGGTTACTTCATAATTGCTGTCGGTATTCTCCAGAACCTTCGGCCGGGTCAGGCCCATCATGGACCTGCCTGCAATGGTCCGCGAGGCGACCGCCAGGCCATTCAGCCGGATTTTATCCTCAGTATAGAGATCATCCAGAATCTTTACCCGGTATCCGGTCACCACATGGGGAAGATCGTCATAGACTGCCGAATTTCTGCTTCCGGTAATCTGTACAGTGACCGGTCTCGGCAGGATGCTTACTCCGCCGTCCTCCACCTCAAAGACCACGTTCGAGAAGCATGGATGATTCCAGTGCAAAAACTTTTCCTTGCTCCTGCAATTTGATGCAACATTCAAA